>CAYWWZ010000011.1:0-7036 GCA_964462495.1 uncultured Candidatus Planktophila sp.
GCAGAACGCCACGTTGAGATTCCAGAGCAGGTCGTCTCTGTTGGAGACGAACTCTTTGTCAAAATCATTGATATTGACCTGGAGCGTCGTCGCATCTCGCTCTCACTCAAGCAAGCTAACGAAGGCCACGAAGTTGAGGTAGAGGCATTCGATCCAACTCAATATGGAATGGCTGCTCGTTACGACGCTGATGGAAACTTCATCTACCCAGAAGGTTTTGATCCTGAAACACAGGAATGGAAACCAGGCTTTGATGCACAGCGTGAAGAGTGGGAGCGTCAATACGCTATTGCTCAGGAGCGCTTCCTAGCTCATAAGAAGCAGAAGGCTGAGGCAAAGGCAGCGGAAGAAGCTGCTGTAGTAGCTGCTGAGTAAGTAATTTGGCAAAAGGGACTCATACGGGTCGCGAGCTGCTCCTTAACCTCGCTTACCCCGCATGAGTCCCTTTTTCATTTCTTCGGATGTTGTGAAAAGACATCGCATCAGAGGCTCACATATAAAAGGTAGGGTGGGAGCATGTTGGTTGTTGGGCTTACTGGCGGGATAGGAGCAGGAAAATCAACAGTTGCGCAGTTCTTTGCGGAATTAGGCGCACTTGTCATTGACGCTGATCAATTGGCGAGAATGGCCATTGAGCGTGGGACAGATGGATTTGCAGAAGTCATGCTCCGCTTTGGCGATGAAGTGATTGTCAATGGAGATATAGATCGTAAAAAATTGGCTGAGATAGTCTTTTCAGATCCTGAAGCTCGCAAAGATCTCGAAGCAATTATCCACCCACGAGTTCAAGCTCTCTTTGCTGAAGCGGTTGCTGATTTGAATAGCGACGATATTTTGATCTATGAGATTCCGCTTCTGGTTGAGACAGGTGCGGCTGCAAAATTTGATTACATCATTACTGTTGAATCAGATCTAGAGATACGCAAGGCTCGCTTACTTAAAAAGGGTCTCTATATTTCGCAGATTGAGAAACGGATTGCATCCCAGGCTAGCCCTCAAGCCAGAGAAGCGATTGCCGATGCCGTAATTCGCAATGATGGTGATGAAGATGCGCTCTTGCGCCAGGTTGAGAATCTTTGGGAGGGCGTTTTACAGCCACTCTCTTTAGGATAAGCAGGTGCGACCCGTAACAGATTTGCAGCGAAAAGTTGCTCCCTTCCAAGTCATCAGCGACTACGTCCCCGCTGGCGATCAACCCGCTGCTATCGAAGAGATAGCTCGGCGCATCAATGAAGGTGTGCAAGATGTGGTCTTGCTCGGTGCAACGGGTACAGGAAAATCGGCTACGACCGCATGGCTCATCGAGCGATTACAACGACCGACTCTTGTGCTTGCACCCAATAAAACTTTGGCGGCGCAACTTGCCAATGAATTTCGCGAGCTGCTTCCCAATAACGCAGTTGAGTACTTTGTCTCTTACTACGATTACTACCAACCTGAGGCGTATGTCCCACAGACAGATACTTTTATTGAAAAAGATTCTAGTGTTAATGATGAAGTAGAGAGATTACGCCATTCGGCAACAAATTCATTGCTGACTAGACGCGATGTAGTGGTAGTTGCCACAGTTTCCTGCATTTACGGACTTGGTACACCTCAAGAATATATAGACCGCATGATCCGCCTTAAAGTCGGAGATGAAATAGAGCGAAACGCCCTACTTCGAAAGTTTGTTGATGTTCAGTACAAGCGCAACGACATGGCATTTGAGCGCGGCACCTTCCGAGTGCGTGGGGACACCGTCGAAATCATTCCCATGTATGAAGAACTTGCAGTACGTATTGAAATGTTTGGCGACGAAATCGAGAAGATTATGACGTTAAACCCATTAACTGGAGAAATCGTCAACGAGGAGACTGAGATCTACATCTTTCCTGCCACCCACTATGCGGCTGGACCCGAAACTATGAAGCGGGCCATGAGTGATATTCAGGATGAACTTCAGATACAGCTCAATCAATTTACAAAGCAAGGTAAATTACTAGAAGAGCAGCGCTTACGAATGCGAACCACCTTTGATTTAGAAATGATGGAGCAGCTTGGCTTCTGTTCGGGAATTGAAAACTATTCACGTCATCTTGATGGTCGCGCACCTGGGTCGCCACCAAACTGTCTCCTTGACTATTTTCCAGAAGATTTCCTAGTTGTTATCGATGAAAGCCACGTGACTGTTCCTCAAATTGGAGCCATGTATGAGGGCGATGCTGCTCGAAAGAGAACTTTGGTAGAGCATGGTTTTCGCTTGCCAAGTGCACTCGATAATCGACCTTTGAAATGGCCAGAGTTTTTAGAGCGTACCGGACAGAAAATTTATCTCTCGGCCACACCTGGAAAGTATGAATTGGAAAAGGTCGGTGGAGACGTTGTTGAGCAGGTTATTAGACCAACCGGCTTGGTCGATCCTCAAATCATCGTCAAACCCATTAAGGGGCAAATTGATGATTTGCTCCATGAGATAAATATCCGTGCTGAGAAGAATGAACGAGTACTCGTCACTACTCTGACCAAAAAAATGTCAGAAGACCTTACTGACTATCTTCAAGAGAAGGGCGTACGAGTTCGTTACTTGCATTCCGAAGTAGATACCTTGCGTCGCGTTGAACTTTTACGTGAATTGCGCAGTGGAGAATACGATGTGCTCATTGGTATCAATTTGTTGCGTGAAGGTTTGGACCTACCAGAGGTATCACTTGTAGCAATTTTGGATGCCGATAAAGAAGGTTTTCTGCGTTCTGCCACGTCGCTGATTCAAACGATTGGTCGTGCTGCTCGAAATGTCTCAGGTGAAGTCCATATGTACGCCGATAACATCACCGCTTCTATGGCCAAGGCAATAGATGAGACCAACCGACGCCGTGCAAAGCAAGTTGCATATAACCTCGAACGAGGAGTAGACCCACAACCTCTCAGAAAGAAGATCTCAGATATCACGGATTTGATTGTCCAAGAGAGTGATGACACAGACGACATCTTGGCCACTGTCAAAGGTAAGAAATCAGCGGCAGTTTTGCCATTTTCATCTAAGCCGACGGATTCCATGCCGCGCCAGGAGTTGATTGCGTTGATAGGCTCGCTCACCGAGCAGATGCGTAGTGCAGCAGATGAACTTGCCTTTGAATTGGCGGCCCGTCTGCGCGATGAACTCCGCGAACTTAAGCGCGAACTTCGAGGAATGGATGAGGCGGGTACATGAGCATTGAGAAGTTAGTTGTTCGAGGCGCCCGCGAACATAATCTCAAAGATGTATCTATCGAACTACCTCGTGAAGCGCTCATCGTCTTTACAGGGCTTTCTGGCTCTGGAAAATCTAGCCTCGCCTTCGACACTATCTTCGCCGAAGGTCAACGTAGATATGTGGAGTCACTTTCTGCCTATGCGCGACAGTTCTTGGGCCAAATGGATAAACCAGATGTGGACTTTATTGAAGGACTTTCCCCTGCGGTATCTATCGATCAGAAATCTACCAACCGCAATCCACGTTCAACAGTTGGAACAATCACCGAGGTTTACGACTATTTCCGATTGCTTTTTGCTCGAGCCGGAAGACCGCACTGTCCACAGTGCGGCAAAGCGGTATCTCGCCAAAGCCCGCAACAGATTGTTGATCAAATTTTGACTATGCCGGCTACAACCAAGTTTCAGGTACTTGCTCCAGTTATTCGCGAGCGTAAGGGTGAGTTCGTTGATCTGTTTGCCGAATTAGTTACGCAAGGCTATTCACGAGCACGCGTAGATGGCCAGACTATTTCATTAACTGAACCACCCAAATTGAAAAAGCAAGAAAAACATACAATTGAAGTTGTCATTGATCGCTTAACGGCAAAAGCTGAGAGCAAGTCTCGTCTGACAGATTCAATTGAAACGGCGCTCAAATTAGGAAATGGGCTGGTGCTTCTCGATTTTGTTGATGCCAAGGCGGGAGAAAAGGAACATACCTACAGCGAGCACTTAGCCTGTCACGATTGCAACCTCTCTTTTGAAGAGTTAGAACCCCGCTCATTCTCTTTTAATTCACCTTTTGGTGCTTGCCCAGAGTGCACCGGAATCGGAACTCGTCTTGAAGTTGATGAAGATCTCATCATCCCTGATGACTCACTATCCATTAACGAAGGTGCAATTGCACCGTGGTCGGGTGGTCAATCCTCTGAGTATTTCTTACGTCTACTAGAGGCTCTCGCAAAAGAATTGAAGTTTTCACTCGATAACCCATGGAAGAAGTTATCTGCAAAAGCAAAAGATGCAATTATTAATGGCTTTGAATATGAAGTTCATGTGAAATACAAGAATCGCTACGGTCGCGTTCGAAATTACTCCACAGGATTTGAAGGCGTCGTTCCGTTCATTCATCGACGTCATAGTGAAACTGATAGCGACTACAGCCGCGATAAATATGAGGCGTATATGCGCCAGACTCCTTGCCCGGCATGTAAGGGTGCGCGATTGAAACCGGAAGTTTTGGCGGTGACCCTTGGAGGCAAGAGCATCGCCGAGGTGTGTGCACTCTCCATCGATGAATGTGCCAGCTTCTTGAAAGAGGTAAAACTCAACAAACGCGAGGCGCAGATTGCTGAACGTGTCATGAAAGAGGTTCATGCGCGACTTGGCTTCTTGTTGGATGTAGGGCTGGATTACCTTTCACTCGATCGCCCTGCCGCTACGCTCTCAGGTGGAGAGGCGCAACGTATTCGACTCGCAACCCAGATCGGATCGGGACTCGTTGGTGTTCTCTACGTACTTGATGAACCATCTATTGGACTTCATCAACGCGATAACCGGCGACTCATCGACACCCTGACCAGGCTGCGCGATTTGGGAAACACCCTCATCGTTGTTGAACATGATGAGGAAACAATTCGGACCGCTGACTGGGTTGTCGATATTGGACCAGGAGCTGGTGAGCATGGTGGCCGAGTCGTTGTTTCTGGTTCATATGAAGAGTTGATTGCATCAGAGGAATCAATCACGGGTGCCTACTTATCAGGGAGAAAGTCGATTGAGATTCCCCGGCAAAGACGCGTTGTAGATCCAAAACGGCAACTTGTCATCAAAGGCGCAAAAGAGAATAACCTGAAAGATATCGAAGTCTCAATTCCGTTAGGACTTTTCGTCTCTGTAACCGGTGTTTCGGGTTCGGGTAAATCGACCTTAGTCAATGACATTTTGTATACGACCCTTGCCAATAAACTCAATGGCGCTCGACTCGTTCCAGGACGACATCGCACCGTCACTGGTATTGATCACTTAGATAAGGTCGTTCACGTCGATCAATCACCAATCGGACGTACGCCTCGCTCGAATCCAGCTACTTACACAGGAGTGTTTGATAAGGTCCGCGCGCTCTTTGCTGAAACATCCGAAGCAAAAGTTCGTGGCTACCAGCAGGGTCGATTCTCATTTAACGTCAAAGGTGGGCGGTGCGAGAATTGTTCGGGAGACGGAACGATCACCATCGAGATGAACTTCTTGCCAGATGTCTATGTGCCGTGCGAAGTCTGCCATGGCGCCCGATATAACCGAGAGACCCTGGAAGTTCACTACAAAGGTAAGACCATCGCTGAAGTTCTTGATATGCCGATTGAAATCGCACACCAATTCTTTGAATCAGTACCTACGATTGCACGTTACCTCAAGACCCTTTGCGATGTGGGACTAGGTTACGTTCGGTTAGGACAATCTGCACCAACGCTTTCTGGAGGAGAAGCGCAACGAGTCAAATTAGCAACGGAGCTCCAACGACGCTCCACTGGTCGAACAATCTATGTACTTGATGAACCAACCACGGGCCTTCACTTTGAAGATGTTAACAAATTGCTCGGAGTCCTCAAGCGCTTGGTTGAAACCGGGAATACGGTGATTGTGATTGAGCATAACCTTGATGTCATTAAATCCTCCGATTGGGTCATCGATATGGGTCCAGAAGGAGGTTTCCGGGGTGGAACAGTTGTTGCAGAAGGCACCCCAGAAGATGTGGCAAAGGTAAAGGGTAGTTACACAGGAGAATTTCTCGCAGAAATTCTTGCGACCAATCGACAGGCTCCTGCTCGAAAGACCGCAAAGCAGAAGTAGCGATGGCGCAACCTGCTAGTTATCGTCCCAAGGAAATTCCTGAAGAACCAGGCGTTTATCGTTTCTTTAATAGCGCCGACAAAGTCATATATGTAGGTAAGGCAAAAAATCTCAAGAATCGTCTCACAACCTACTTTGGCTCCAATCTTGCGCAAAAGACTTACCGTATGGTGCACGAAGCTGTCCGAGTTGACTGGACAATCGTCAAGACAGAACTTGAAGCCCTAGCTCTCGAGTTCAGCTGGATTAAGCAATTCCAGCCAACCTATAACGTGCAATTTAAGGATGATAAGTCCTACCCATATTTGGCTATTTCTCTCAGTGATGAATTTCCTCGCATCTTTATCACTCGCAAAGAGAAACGGCCGGGTCTTAAATACTTTGGGCCTTATACAAACGCATGGGCGCTTCGCAATACCTATGAGGTTCTCTTGAAGGTCTTTCCGGTTCGCTCGTGTAGCGCTGGAAACTTTCAACGCGCACAGCGCACCAAGCGCCAATGTTTACTTGGGGATATCGGTAAATGTGCAGCTCCATGTGTTGGATGGGTTACTCCCGAGGAACATAAGGCGATAGCTCACAAACTTGATGCTTTCATGGAAAAGGGTATGGAGAATCTCCTTCCGACTTTACGAAGTGAGATGGAGTTAGCATCTTCGCGTGAGGAGTTTGAGCGTGCGGCTCGCTTGCGAGATCAGATTGAGTCATTTGAAAAAGCACAGCGCTCGACCCAAGGTAATCTCTCGGACGACTTAGATGGCGACTTTATCTCTATTCATGAGGAAGGTTTGCATGCTGCTGGTTCTATCTTTGTCGTGCGACGGGGTTCAATTAAAGGTTCTCGCTCCTGGATAGTTGATCAAGAGCGCGCGTTGGAAGGTGACGATCAGATTGCATCGCTATTTTTCTCAATTTATAGTCAGAGTGCACCGATAGATATTCCATCTGAAATCTATCTCAACCAAGCCCC
>CAYWWZ010000011.1:7136-22414 GCA_964462495.1 uncultured Candidatus Planktophila sp.
GGTACTTCAGTAGTCGCCTCTATGGTGGTTTTTGAAGATGGTTTAGCAAAGAAGAGTGAATACCGACGTTTTATCATCGATACAGATACTGCCCAAGACGATACCCGTGCTATGCACCAAGTAATTACTCGCCGCATGAAGCGACTCCTAGCTGACCGCAAAGTAAATCCAGCAGAGGTTGCGGAAACTGGAGGAACTCTTAGTAAATTTGCTTATCCTCCTCAATTGATTGTGGTTGACGGCGGCGCACCTCAAGTTGCAGCAGCACAACGAGCGTTAGATGAATTGGGAGTCACTGATGTCGCCTTGTGTGGATTAGCAAAGCGATTGGAAGAAGTATGGATGCCAGGGGATAAGGACCCATTAATTCTGCCGCGAACTAGTGAGGCCATGTATCTTCTTCAGCGCATTCGAGATGAAGCACACAGATTTGCCATTACCTTCCATCGCTCGCGTCGATCTAAAGTTATGTTGGAGTCTTTGCTTGATGAAATTCCCCAACTTGGTGAATCACGCAGAAATGCGCTTCTGACCCGCTTTGGATCAGTCTCAGCGATGCGCAAAGCCTCGCGAGAAGAGTTAGCAGCGACTCCTGGGATTGGCACAACTATTGCTGGAATAATCTTCGAACACCTGCAATCTCTATCTCAGCAGTCAGAGATGAAGGTGGATATGGCTACCGGCGAGATACTTGACACATAAGGAAGAATGAAAACATGGGAGCAAAAGAGTTACTCATCCTCTCTGGCATGTCAGGCGCCGGACGTTCTACTGTCGCCCATGCTCTCGAAGATCTCGGCTGGTATGTTGTCGATAACTTGCCGCCGTCACTTCTTCCTTCGCTTGCTGAGCAATCACTCGATACTCATGCCGCGCTTGCGGTGGTTGTAGATGTGCGTGGCGGTAAGTTTTTTGACGAACTCAACGACTCACTTGCAAAATTGAAATCTGCAGCAGTCCCATACCGCTTACTTTTTCTAGATGCATCCGATCAATCTCTGGTTCAGCGTTTTGAGTCAACCCGTCGACCTCATCCTCTTCAGAGCAAAGATCGCATCGTAGATGGCATCGCACGTGAACGTGCAAAACTTGAAGAGATTCGTGCACAAGCCGATGTTGTAATTGACACATCTAATCTCAATGTTCATCAACTAGAGAAGCGCACTTCAGAGATTTTTGCAGCTGGCCTGCTGCCATCTCTACGAATAAACGTTCTTTCTTTCGGGTATAAGTATGGAATCCCAGTTGATGCAGATTTAGTTTTGGATTGTCGCTTCATTCCGAACCCACATTGGATTCCTGAACTCAGACCATTAAATGGCTTGGATTCACCAGTCTCCGAAAAAGTTCTTGGAAGTGAAGGTGTAGCCGACTTCGTAAAGAGTTATGTAGGCGTTGTCAGGCAGATGATTCCTGGCTACTTACGTGAGGGTAAGAAATACGTGACGATTGCAATTGGATGCACGGGTGGAAAGCATCGTTCGGTCGCCATCGCTGAAGAGATTGCTACACAACTCTCGACTTCAACCTCTGAACTTGAGATTACAGCCCATGCAACGCATCGAGATGTTGGGCGAGAATAAGATGAGTACGAAAGTTGTTGCGCTCGGGGGCGGTCACGGTTTAGCGGCAACCTTAACTTCACTGCGCAGTCTCACTAGCGATATCACAGCGATAGTCACAGTCGCAGATAACGGTGGTTCCAGCGGACGTTTACGTGAAGAATTTCCCATTCTCCCTCCTGGAGATTTGCGGATGGCGCTTGCTGCTTTGTGTGGAGATGACGAGTGGGGTAGAAGTTGGGCCCAAATCATGCAATATCGCTTTACCAGCGATGGCCCACTGAATGGTCATGCCGTTGGAAATTTATTATTGGCAGCCTTATGGGATCGCGATGAAGATACGGTCGCTGGGCTAGATCGTGTTGGAGCGCTCCTTAAAGTTGTGGGTCGAGTTCTGCCGATGGCATCAGAACCACTCGATATCGAAGCAACTTTTGAAAACAGCATTGGTACACAGATAGTGCGTGGACAGGCAGAAGTAGCAACAACTAAGGGAAAGTTGAAAACGCTCAGATTAATTCCTGAAAATCCAGCGGCCCAACCCGAAGCTCTGACTGCTATTGGTGAAGCAGATTGGGTGACAATGGGTCCAGGTTCATGGTTTTCCAGCGTCATACCGCACCTATTAGTCCCAGATTTAAGGGATGCATTGGTGAATACACAAGCAAAGAAGATATTAATTTTGAACTTAGATTCTTCAGATAAGTCGGCAGGGGAGTACGCCGGTTACTCACCAGCTGAACATATGAGAATTCTTCAGAACTATGCGCCCCAACTTCGTTTTGATCTTGTCATTCTCGATAGTTCTGCAGAGGGTGAGCAAGAGTTACGCACATATCTTTCAACTATAGGTTCAGAGTTGGTTGTTGCAGATTTACGTAGCTCAGGTGCTCCACTTCATCACGATGTAAAGAAATTGGGTCAACTTTTCGCCCACATTGCCGCAGAAAAACTGGTTGGATAGCCCCATGGCAATGACCGCAGCAGTCAAGGACGAACTCAGTCGTTTGGCAGTTACTAAGCCTTGTTGTCGTAAAGCCGAAGTGTCATCTTTGCTTCGCTTTGCTGGTGGCCTACATATTGCAGCTGGAAAAGTTCTGATTGAGGTTGAGCTCGATACTTCACAGAGCGCACGTCGCCTCAAGAAGGATATTGCCGACATCTACGGCCATGATTCCGATTTGGCAGTCCTGTCTTCTAGTGGATTGCGAAAGGGCTCTCGCTATGTTGTACGAGTGGTTGAGGCAGGTGATGCGCTTGCTCGCCAAACAGGACTTATCGATGCTAATGGTCGGCCAGTACGTGGGCTTCCTCCACAAGTCGTAGCCGCAAATGTTTGCGATGCTGAAGCTGCTTGGCGTGGCGCTTTTATCGCACATGGATCGCTCACTGAACCGGGCAGATCATCATCTCTCGAGATTACCTGCCCCGGACCTGAAGCAGCGCTTGCTCTTGTGGGTGCTGCGCGACGTCTCAACATCGTTGCTAAAGCGCGAGAAGTGCGTGGAGTTGATCGAGTTGTTATTAGAGATGGCGATGCAATTGGAGTCTTACTCACACGATTAGGAGCACATGAAAGTGTTCTAGCCTGGGAAGAACGTCGTATGCGCCGTGAAGTTCGGGCAACCGCTAATCGACTTGCAAATTTTGATGATGCCAACCTACGGCGTTCGGCACGAGCAGCAGTTGCAGCGGCCGCTCGCGTACAACGCGCAATGGAAATTCTTGGTCCAGAAATTCCTGAACATCTTAAGGAAGCAGGCGAGCTTCGTATTGCGCACGGTCAGGCAAGTTTGGAAGAGCTAGGATCACTTGCAACACCACCAATGACTAAGGATGCAATCGCAGGGCGAATTCGCAGATTGCTTGCTATGGCCGATAAGCGCGCTGCTGAACTCGGAATTCCCGACACTGAGGCAGGGCTCTCACCAGATTTACTCGCAGATTCCTAACCGGTCAGTAGGCCTCCGCCAACTGATAGACTTCGGCAAGGCCCCCAACGTTGTGGTGTAACTCGTAGCCACCTTTTATTGGGGCAATCACTTTCTAGAAGAGGTTTTTACAATGATTAATGTCGGAATTAATGGCTTTGGACGTATTGGTCGCAACTTCTTTCGCGCGGCGCTAACCAACCCAAATATCAACATCGTAGGCATCAATGACCTTACCGATAATGCGACGTTGGCACATCTTCTTAAGTACGACTCAATCCTTGGTCGCCTTGGCCTCGAGGTATCCCACACTGAGGACACCATTACCGTAGGCGGAAAGACAATCAAAGTTTTCGCAGATCGTGATCCTGCAAATCTTCCATGGGCTTCCGTGAAGGCAGATATCGTCATCGAATCAACAGGCCACTTCACAAAGGCAGCAGATGCAAAGAAGCACATTACGGCTGGAGCTAAGAAGGTAATCATCTCGGCACCGGCAACCGATGAAGACATCACAATTGTTATGGGCGTTAACCACGACAAGTACGACGCTGCAAACCACCATGTCATCTCTAACGCATCATGTACTACCAACTGCCTAGCTCCAATGGCCAAAGTCTTGGACGAGAAGTTTGGAATTGTTCGTGGGTTAATGACAACAATTCACGCCTATACCAACGACCAAGTCATCCTTGACTTCCCACATAAGGACTTACGCCGCGCCCGTGCTGCAGCAACGAATATCATCCCAAGTTCCACCGGAGCAGCTAAAGCAATCTCGCTCGTACTCCCGCAACTCAAGGGCAAGCTCGATGGTTTCGCTATGCGTGTACCAGTTCCAACAGGTTCTGCAACGGATCTGACAGTCGAACTCGCTAAGGAAGCGACTGCTACAGAGATTAATGCAGCGATGAAAGAGGCAGCTAACGGTTCTCTCAAGGGCTTCCTTGCATATACAGAAGACCCAATTGTCTCTTCAGATATTGTGACTGATCCATCTTCTTGCATCTTTGATGCTCAACTCACCAAAGCCATCGGCACAACTGTCAAGGTCGTCGGCTGGTACGACAATGAATGGGGTTACTCAAACCGCCTCGTTGATCTCGTGGGTTATGTGGGTAAGTCTCTGTAATGACTTCTCTGGCTGACCTAGATGTAGCAGGAAAGCGAATTTTTCTTCGCTGTGATCTGAACGTTCCGCTCAAGGAAGGAAAGATCACGGATGATGGACGTATTCGGGCATCTCTTCCCACAATTAACTTACTTCTTGCAAAGGGTGCAAGCATTGTTATTGCGGCTCATCTAGGTCGTCCAAAGGGAGAACCAAAACCTGAACTATCGCTTGCTCCAGTTTCACACCGTCTTGCAGAGCTACTCGGAAAACCGGTCCACTTTGCAGGTGCAATCACTGGCGACGAGGTCACAGCGAAGGCACAAGCGCTTCAGGCAGGTGAAATTCTTCTCTTGGAAAATATTCGCTTCAGCGCTGCCGAGACATCAAAAGACGAGGCAGAACGAGCAGCCTTTGCAGCAGAACTGGCTCGACTTGCCGATCTGTATGTAGGAGATGGTTTTGGAGCAGTGCATCGTAAGCACGCGTCTGTCTTTGATTTACCAAAACTCCTCCCGCACGCTGCTGGAACTCTCGTGGCTGCAGAAGTTGAAGTTCTTAAAAAGCTCACTATTGATCCAGTACGACCTTATGGAGTTGTCCTCGGTGGCTCAAAAGTCTCAGACAAAATCGGCGTAATTTCCAATTTGTTGGGCAAGGTTGACGTGATGGCCATTGGCGGCGGCATGCTCTTTACCTTCTTGGCAGCACAAGGCAAAGAGATTGGAACATCTCTTGTTGAGCGGGATTTAATTGATACTGTAAAAGAGTTGATCCAGCAAGCAGAGGCAACAGGAGTAAAACTGCTTCTGCCAACAGATATTGTGGTTGCGCCAACCTTCGCAGCTGATGCCACACCAACTTTGGTGAGCGCGGCTCAAATCCCATCTGATCAGATGGGCCTCGATATTGGGCCAGAGACCGCCAAAGCGTTTGCTGATGCTATTAAGGGTTGTAAAACAGTTTTCTGGAATGGGCCAATGGGCGTCTTTGAATTTCCAAATTTTGCAGCCGGAACCAAAGTTGTGGCGCAAGCGCTTACTGAGGTTTCTGGAATTTCAGTTGTAGGTGGAGGAGATTCTGCGGCCGCCGTGCGAGCCCTGGGCTTTGCTGACTCAGCATTCGGATATATCTCAACTGGCGGGGGAGCTTCATTGGAATATCTCGAAGGCAAAGAATTACCTGGCTTGAAAGCGCTCGATCTGTAATCCAACAATCTCATTTCTTAGGAGTATGCAATGCGTAAACCCTTAATGGCTGGCAACTGGAAGATGAACCTCAATCATCTTGAGGCGATTGCCGTAGCGCAAAAGCTCGTGTACTCACTTGAGGACAAGGATTACGATGCAGTAGATGTGGCAGTTATTCCACCGTTTACTGATATTCGCTCGATTCAAACCATGGTCGACGGCGATCGCCTACGTTTGTTGTACGGAGCACAAGATCTTTCACCTGAAAATTCCGGTGCTTTCACAGGCGATATTTCTGGATCCATGTTGGCAAAACTCGGATGCACATTTGTCATTGTGGGGCACTCTGAACGTCGCGCTATTCATAAAGAAGATGATGCTCTCGTCAATCGTAAGATAAAGGCTGCGTTAGCTCATGAGTTAACTCCTATATTCTGTGTGGGCGAAGAACTTGCGATTCGTGAATCCGGAACTCATGTTTCACATGTGATACGTCAGGTGCGCGCTGGGCTCGAAGGTTTTCACAAGCCAGACCTTAAGAAGATTGTCATTGCCTACGAACCCGTCTGGGCTATAGGCACTGGTAAAACGGCGACTCCTGAAGATGCCCAAGAAGTTTGTAGTGCAATTCGTGAAGAAATCGGGCAGATTGGTTCTTCCGAGATCGCCGCTAACATGCGTATCCTCTATGGCGGTTCAGTGAAGTCTGCCAACATCGTAGAGATCATGCGACAAGCAGATGTCGACGGGGCTCTGATAGGTGGAGCTAGCCTCGATCCAGAAGAGCTAGCAAAAATTGCCAAGTTCTACGCTCAGGTCTAAGTCCTCGTCACGGCGTTGACTCAGGTATCCTTAACCCCTATCTCTAGAGGAGTTTTACAGTGGCTTTAGCGTTATCAATATTTCTCGTAATCTCGAGCGTCGTGATGATCCTCTTGGTTCTCCTTCACAAAGGTAAAGGTTCGGGGCTTTCTGATTTATTCGGAGGCGGAATCTCCTCAAACTATGGTGGTTCATCAGTCGTAGAACGTAACCTCGACCGCATCACAATTGTGGTGGGCGGACTCTGGTTTGCTGGAGTCGTCGGTCTCTCTCTCGTTTTGAAGGGTTGATACATGGCAAGTGCAATTCGTGGAAGTCGCGTCGGCGCGGGTCCTATGGGCGAAGCCGAGCGCGGAGATCAGATTGAGCGCGCAACGGTCTCGTACTGGTGCGCCAATGGACATGAAGTCAGGCCAAGCTTTGCAGTCGAAGAGACTGTTGTCATTCCTGCTGAGTGGGATTGCCCTAAGTGCGGACTTCCCGCAGGTCGCGATCGCAACAATCCACCTACTGCGGTAATCAACATTCCATACAAGACCCACTTGGCATATGTAAAAGAACGTCGTACCGATGCAGAGGGCGCCAAAATTCTAGAAGATGCTCTGCGTAAATTACGTGGGGACGATCTCGACTAAATCAAAGTTTTTTGGCAGCTGCCAAAATTTCGTCAATACCCGCTCTTCTATTCTGCAAATGCAATCGAAGTAGCGGGTATTTTCTTGCAGCAAGAGCACGATTATCACCAATCGCCTGCGCCATGAATAGCGTACGGAGCGAGAACGGCCTACCGGCTAGATCGAAGTCGAGGTCTGTTTCTCCAGTAATTTGAAGGAATGAACCATTCTTCTGTCCACCTTTGTGGAACTGTCCCGTGGAATGCAGAAATCGTGGTCCCCATCCGAATGAGGTAGGCCTTCCAGATTTATCCGCAAGAATCGCGCGTAATTCGGAAATTTTTATATCATCGCGACGATCTAAGTAGGCCATAATCGCGATGTACCCGCCATCTTTAACATCTTCGATAAATGTAGCAAGAGCATCCTGGAGAGATTGTCCATCGCCAAAAATATCTACCGATTTTTCTGTCATGGTCGGAGTAAGTGTCGGGAGCGTGTTATTCCATTCAGCCAAGCAGGCTGAAGTCTGCTCTTTCGCCTCAGTGACATTGGGTTGATTAAATGGATCAATCTTCAAACCCGCACCCATCAATGCGGTTACCCATTCCCAGAAAATAAAGTGAGCACCGAGTGGGCCTTCAACGACCAAGTCAGTCTCAGCGCCTGCAAAGCCGACTGTGAGAGCGCCACCCACTGATGCAACTTGTGCATTCTCTGTTGCAATCGGAAGGCGTCCAGTTGCATCTTTGCCAGTGGACTCAGCAATTAACTGTTCAATCCAATCGGAAAGCCCAGGAACCTGCGAGTGGTTATCTGTAAAAGCGATGTACTGCCGAGACTGGGCAAGGAGGAGATACGCGACATCGACAACACTTTCAGGGCTATTCAGGAAACTCTCCTTCTCTGTGCGCGCTTGCCTCAAAATCTCAGCAACAGGTACGCCAGCTAACGCCGAAGGAACTAAACCAAATGCGCTGAGGACGCTAAAGCGACCACCAACGTTGGGATCTGCATTCACGACAGAGAATCCACTGATTCGAACTTCTTGATCAAGTGGTGAATCAGGATCGGTGACAAAGATCATGTGGCGCACTGGATCTAAGTCAGCTGCTTGAAAACTCTGTTGGAAGAGGACGCGCTGCGAAGATGTTTCAATAGTGGAGCCTGATTTTGAACTCACAACAACAACAGTGGTCTCAAGATTGTCACCCAGAGCGTGCCTTGCATAGTTAGGATCGGTGGAGTCAAAGATGAAAATTTCTTTCTTATAGGTAAGCGCGATTACTTCAGGTCCAAGTGACGATCCACCCATTCCGCAGAGAACTACCCGATTGCAGTGTGCAAATTTTGCAAGAACGTCATTAATCTGGGGGAGAAGCTCCTCTGAACTTTCAGGTAGATCTACCCAGTTGAGGCGGATGGCTGCCTCGATTGCTGCTTTTGCGCCCCAGGTTGCTGGGTCTTTTAGAGCAATACGTGAATGTGCCTTGAGAAGAAGCCGATAAAGATCCGATTCGCGATTAATCTGCGAAGTAATAGGACCTGAGACTCTCATAGTTACAGCGCTTTCTTGATATCGCTGACGATTCTTTCTGGCGTGAAGCCAAACTCAGTGAAGAGTTTTCCTGCCCCAGCAGATGCGCCAAAGTGATTTAGCGAGATGATGATGCCTTGATCGCCGACATACTCACGCCATCCTTGTGCAATGCCTGCTTCAACGCTGACGCGGAGTGCAGATGATGGAATGACAGAGTTTCTATAGTTCTCAGTTTGATCAGCGAACCATTCCAGACATGGCGCGCTCACTACGCGAGTTGAAATTCCTTCGCTCTCTAAAGCAGCTTGCGCATCAAGGGCAAGACCAACCTCCGAGCCGGTTGCGATGATGACCACGCGAGGAACGCCAGAAGTATCTTTGAGAATGTATGCGCCCTTATCTACTCCATCTGCAGACCCATGAGTTGTGCGATCTACAGTTCGCAGATTCTGGCGAGAAAGGAGTAAACCAGCAGGCTTTTTACGGAGCAAAATTGAACGCCAAGCTTGTGCCACTTCATTAGCATCGGCAGGACGAATCACTGCAAAATTTGGAATAGCTCGCAGCGCAGCAAAGTGCTCGATTGGTTGGTGCGTAGGTCCATCTTCGCCCAGACCAATCGAATCATGAGTCCAGACAAAAGTTGTTGGAATATCCATCAGGGCGGCCAAGCGAACTGCAGGACGCATGTAATCGCTAAAGACGGCAAAAGTTCCACCAAAGGTACGCGTTAAACCATGGAGTGTAATTCCATTGAGAATAGAGCCCATGGCATGTTCACGAATTCCAAAGTGAATAATGCGTCCATAGGGATGGGCGTCTTTCATGGAGCTAGTTGACGGCAAGAAAGATTTTCCACCTTCAATTGTCGTGTTATTGCTCTCTGCTAAATCTGCAGAACCTCCCCAAAATTCGGGAAGAGCCTTTGCGATTGCGTTGATGACATGTCCCGATGCTGCTCGCGTTGCCAGATCCTTGCCAGCCTCAAAAATAGGTAGCTGTGAATCCCATCCTGCCGGAAGTTCGCGCCTCTGAAGACGTTCCAAGAGTGAAGCGCTTTCCGGATGAGCAGATCTCCACTCTTCAAACTTCTTATTCCAGGCGGCATGAGCATCAGCGCCACGTTGCTTTACGGCACGTACGTGCGCAAGGACTTCGTCAGGCATTGCAAACTTTTCATCTGGATTAAGTCCGAGCTCTTTCTTGGTGGCTGCAATCTCATCATCGCCGAGAGCAGAGCCATGCGACTTCGCAGTTCCGCGAAGTTTTGGTGCTGGCCATGCAATCACTGAATGCATGCGAATGAGTGAAGGCTTTCTTTTTTCTGCTTTCGCAGCCACCATGGCAGCGTCAAGAGCCACCAAATCAATATTTCCATCAGGGAGAGCTGCAACTTCTTGGACATGCCATCCATAGGCGCGATAGCGAGCAGCGACATCTTCCGTAAAGGAAACATGGGTGTCACCTTCAATTGAAATTCGATTGTCGTCATATATCAGATTGAGATTTCCGAGTTCCTGAGTTCCTGCCAGCGATGATGCTTCTCCAGAAACACCCTCCTGGAGATCTCCATCTGAACAGAGAACCCAGATTGCGTGATCAAAGATCGAACTTCCTTCAGGTGCATCTGGATCAAGCAAACCGCGCTCATAGCGCGCCGCCATAGCAAAACCCACTGCAGTCGCAACGCCTGCACCTAAAGGTCCAGTCGTCATTTCGACACCTGCTGTATGACCAAACTCTGGATGACCTGGAGTGAGCGAACCCCATGTACGGAAAGATTGCATATCGTGCATTTCCAAGCCATATCCGCTGAAGAAAAGCTGGGTGTAGAGAGTCAATGAAGAATGGCCACACGAGAGAATAAAGCGATCGCGCCCTAACCACGTGGGATCAGCAGGATCATGAACTAAGTGGCGTTGGAAGAGGTTATAAGCAACCGGCGCCAATGACATAGCAGTGCCTGGGTGGCCGTTGCCAACTTTCTGCACTGCATCCATCGCTAGAGCTCTGGCAATAGCTACGGCTTTATCATCTAACTCACTCCAACCGGCAATCTTTGACATGACAACTCCTTACGCTGGTTTTCTTATTACAGAAAGACGGATACGCCACGCTGCGATCCAGACAAGTACAGATCCCAAAAGATGGAAGAAGACAAGAAGCTCGGGAACTCCCAGCCAATATTGAATATAACCAAGTGCGCCTTGAGCCAGCGCCAAAATCAGAAAGATGTTGAGCCAGCGCTTGGTTTCAAAGCGCAAATCTTTTGAACGATAGAAGATAAGGGTGATAATCAAAAGCGTCCATACCGAAGAGCTATGAAACCGGGTGATTGTTGAGATATCAAAGTTCAATCGTGGCGCATCCACATCTCCTGCGTGCGGACCGCTTCCTGTGACAAGTGTGCCGATTGCAATTGCGATGAATGCGACAACGATATGAGCAAGCGACAATCGCGAAATTCTAATTTGCGTTGAAGAAGTTCGTACGTGTGGTTGATGCCTGCGCGAGTGAAGCGATGTTGCCGCCGCAATCAGCACAATGGAGAGAAGCAAGTGAGAGGCCACAGAAAGCGGATTGAGGTGTGTAAGAACTGTAATTCCACCTAAGACTCCCTGCGCCAAGATTCCCAATATTTGGGTAGCTGCAAGAAAGCGAAGATCGCGACGGCCGCTGCGTAAGACTGCAATCAAGGTTGCAACTGCTGCAAAGAAAAGTGCAAAAGTTAAGAGACGATTTCCAAACTCGATCCAAGCATGGAGCGCGCCTTCTTCCTGCCCCTCCACTGGAAGGTAGGAGCCAGGTACGCATTCAGGCCACGTTGGACAACCCATTCCTGAATTGGTAAGTCGAACTGCGCCTCCAGTCAGGACGAGCGCAGATTGGAGGAAGAGGAGTAGTCCGGTCAGAGGCGCTAGAGCCCGTCTGGCAATACTCTCGGTTCTACTCACGCTCGTAGCCTATGTCTTTCACCGTTCGGCGCGCTCGATACTTCAAGTGGCAGGCGCTTGGGAATTACGACACAATAGTGTTGTGAAAATCGACGACCTGAGCACCCGTGAGGCTATCGCGCGCTCTGTCCTGGAGAACGGCCCTTCTACAGCCGTTGTCTTGGGGGAGCGCCTTGGTCTGACGCCTGCCGGCATTCGTCGCCACCTCGATCTACTCGTTCTCGATGGAATCTTGGAGGCTCGCGAACCGCATCAGGCGCTCACTCGCGGCCGAGGACGACCATCAAAGGTTTTTGTTATGACCGATGCGGGGCGAGAAAAATTTGAGCATTCATACGACGATTTAGCAGTTGCCGCGCTGAAATTTATGTCATCTCAATCCGGTGATCATCTCGTTCAGGCCTTCGCACAATCGCGTGCAGATGACATTGAGCGAAAGGCAATCGCCTTCAGCGCAAAGAAGCCACATAAGGCGCAGGCGTTGGCCTCTTTCTTAACAGATCAAGGGTATGCCGCCAGCATTGAGAGCAAAGCTACCGGTGAACAACTCTGCCAACACCACTGTCCAATAGCGCACGTGGCTGCTGAATTTCCGCAACTCTGCGAGGCTGAAACAGAAGCATTCTCAAAGATCTTGGGAACGCATGTCCAACGTCTTGCGACCATCGCACATGGTGATGGCGTATGCACGACCTATATTCCAAATCTTTCCCGAGTAACGACTAAAACAAGAATCACGCAGACAACAAGAACGATAACCGCTGGAAAGGCGACAAAATGACAACAGCACATCCAGAACTCGATGGCCTCGGCAATTACGAGTACGGCTGGTCAGATAGCAATGATGCAGGCTCTAATGCAAAGCGTGGATTAAGCGAAGAAGTTGTTCGCGATATCTCTGCCAAGAAGAGCGAGCCGCAATGGATGCTAGATCTTCGCCTTAAAGGATTAGGACTCTTTGACAAGAAGCCGATGCCATCATGGGGTTCTGACCTATCTGGAATTTTCTTCGACACTATCAAATACTTTGTTCGTTCAACTGAGAAACAGGCAGCAACATGGGATGACCTTCCAGATGACATTAAGAATACTTATGATCGCTTAGGTATTCCTGAGGCTGAAAAACAACGCCTCGTCTCTGGCGTTGCAGCCCAGTATGAATCAGAAGTTGTCTATCACTCCATCCGTGAGGATC
Source organism: uncultured Candidatus Planktophila sp. (assembly GCA_964462495.1). Taxonomy (GTDB): domain Bacteria; phylum Actinomycetota; class Actinomycetes; order Nanopelagicales; family Nanopelagicaceae; genus Planktophila. The sequence continues at coordinate 20,056 of CAYWWZ010000011.1, forward strand.
TTGAGAAGCAGGGAGTTATCTTCCTAGATACAGATAGCGGTCTAAAGCAGCATCCAGAACTTTTCAAGGAATACTTTGGTTCTGTCATTCCAGTTGGTGACAATAAGTTTGCAGCGCTTAACACAGCTGTATGGTCTGGTGGGTCATTTATCTATGTCCCTAAGGGTGTGCACGTAGATATTCCATTGCAGGCGTATTTCCGCATTAACACCGAGAACATGGGGCAGTTCGAACGTACTTTGATCATCGCTGATGAAGATTCCTACATTCACTATGTTGAAGGTTGTACGGCTCCTATCTACAAGTCAGACTCTCTGCACTCTGCAGTAGTTGAAATCATTGTTAAGAAGGGTGCTCGGGTTCGCTATACAACGATTCAGAACTGGTCGAATAACGTCTATAACCTGGTAACAAAGCGTGCTACATGTGCAGAAGGCGCGACTATGGAATGGGTCGATGGAAATATTGGCTCGAAGGTGACAATGAAGTATCCAGCAGTTATGTTGATGGGGCCTCATGCAAAGGGAGAAACTCTCTCACTGGCATTTGCTGGTCCTGGGCAGCATCAAGATTCTGGCGCCAAAATGGTGCACGCCGCTCCATACACATCATCATCTGTAATTTCAAAGTCTGTAGCTCGCGGTGGTGGTCGCACGTCTTATCGCGGACTCGTACAGGTTCAAGAAGGGGCGCACCACTCTGCCAGCACGGTCAAGTGTGATGCGCTTTTAGTTGACACAATTTCGCGCTCCGATACATACCCATATGTAGATATTCGCGAAGATGATGTTTCAATGGGACATGAAGCTACGGTTTCAAAGATTTCTGATGACCAACTCTTCTATTTGATGTCACGTGGCCTTAACGAAGATGAAGCAATGGCGATGATTGTTCGTGGCTTCATTGAGCCTATTGCACGTGAACTACCGATGGAGTACGCACTTGAACTCAATCGACTCATTGAACTTCAAATGGAAGGTGCAGTTGGATAATGACGGCGCTGCACAGTAATCTTTTGGAAAACCACACACCTACAGGACGAGAAGAAGCATGGCGATTTACGCCGCTTAAGCGTCTGGCTGGGATGCATGATGGCACCGCTGTTATTGATGCCAGATCTTCTCTCTTTGTGAAAGGCACCCTCCCTCAGGGAGTCTCATTCACAACTGGCGAAATTACAGCCATTACTGAAAGCGATGATGCGATTATCAATCGCATCCGCGCCCACGCATCTGTTGGAACAACTCTAGCGATTGCTCCAAATTCAGAGATCGCTGAGCCTATCTTTCTGGGGCGCAACGCTTTTGGCCTCGATTCAGCCGAGTTTTCCAGAGTGCAGATAAAAGTTGGTAACCACGCGAAAGTAACAGTGGTTCTAGAAAATACGGGCGACACTCACTTGGCGGAAGATTTAGAAATTCTGGTTGAGCCAGGTGCGCATCTTACTTTGATCGCACTACAAGAATGGGGAAGTAAGACAATTCATACTGCTCGTCACCACGCCGTTGTAGATCGTGATGCAACCTTTAAGTCGGTTGTTGTGACAATTGGTGGAGATGTAGTTCGCTTACTCCCAACAGTTGATTTCATCGCCCCAGGGGCATCTTGCGATCTTTCCGGCGTTTACTTTGCTACAGCTGGGCAGTTCTTTGAGCACCGCATGTTTGTCGATCACAAAGTGCCACATGCAAAATCTCGAGTTAACTACAAGGGAGCGTTAGCAGGGGATAAGGCCCACACTGTTTGGATTGGAGATGTCTTCATCCGCGCCGCTGCAGAGGGAACTGATACATACGAGCTCAATAGAAACCTGCTCCTCACAGATGGCGCGCGCGCAGATTCCGTGCCCAATCTAGAGATTGAAACTGGAGAAATCGTTGGAGCTGGGCATGCGTCAACGACCGGTCGCTTTGATGATGAGCAGCTCTTCTATTTAATGTCACGCGGCATCAACGAGGCTGACGCGAAGAGATTGGTAGTTCGCGGATTCTTTAATGAGATTATTTCGGAAATTGGAATCGATGACGTGGAAGTTCGCCTGATGGCACGTATCGATGAAGAACTTGCAAAGGCGGGTAGCTAATGTCTGATTTGAATTTCTCATCACTCACTCCCGGCAAGCCAGTTCGCATTGAAAAGAATGGCGAAGCTATCTGTGTGGCTCGAGTGGGCGATGAAGTATTTGCTATTGGTGATGTCTGCAGCCATTCAGATGCATCTTTAGCTGAAGGCGACATCACAGATTTCAAAATTGAATGCTGGCTTCATGGAGCCGAATTCGATCTTCGCACCGGAGAAGCGCTAACGCCTCCTGCGGTAGCGCCAGTTAAGTCCTATTCAGTAACTGTCGACGGAGACT
>CAYWWZ010000012.1:0-18182 GCA_964462495.1 uncultured Candidatus Planktophila sp.
GCCAGCGCCCGGTCAGCGAGAGCGCCTTCAGAGCCAAGTAAGAGATAGAAAGGTTTCATAGCTCTCCCCTTGCTCTCGTGCTGCTGCATCCAATACCGCTGGATACTACTTCAGTACCAAGAGAAAATCCGAGTCCAGCGTTTTGTTCTTTGCACGGTTAAGCGGTGCTCTTGGGCGCGTACCGCAATCGCCCCATCTCTATCGGTGCGTAGAACTCTCGCCCCCGACTGTGCAAGCGCCGTCAGCACTTCAGCAGATGGATGGCCAAAGGTATTGTCGACACCGACGCTAATGATTGCTAATTGTGGTGATAGTTCGGTTAGCAGTTGATAATCCTGAAACCGCGAACCATGATGAGAAACTTTATAGATATCAATCTCACCAATCTTGCCCACGAGTCGCTGCTGTGCCAAAGGTTCTAAATCACCAGCTGCAAAGAGTGTGAAATCTTTGCTGCGGATCGTGGTGGCAATACTCGAGTTGTTAGGGCTATACCCATCACCATCTGGCCAATGCACCGTAATGTGAAAATCACCAATTTGTGCAGTGGTTCCTGCATACACATTCCCGTACCAAGTCTGACCAATCGTGCGTCGCTTCTGCGCACCTAATAGCCCACCTACATGGTCTGCATGCGGATGTGTCAGAATCAACAAGGGAATCTCTTTTATACCGAGTTGGTGTAAACAGCGGTCTATTAATTCCGGGTCAGGTCCAACATCAATCACAATCGCCCGTTTATTCTGCAAGTTAAGTACGAGCGCATCTCCTTGGCCAATATCGCAGTTGGCAATCTGCCAATCTCCCGCCGGAAACCTCTGTAACCAAGTCAGCGAAAGAATTACTACCAAAAGAACGGCTACAGCTTTCCGTCTACCCCACATCAGCAAGCCAATCACGACTAGCGCTGCAACAAATCCATAGAGTCCGGTGCGCAGCGATAGCACTGGAAAACGGGCAATCCATTCGGCAATGGTGGTAATCCAATGTGCAAAGGGTTTGATAAGAAAAACTAAAAAGGCAGATGCAGTGGGAGAAATTGGAGATACCAGCGCTGCAATAAATCCCACGATAGTTATAGGTGTAACCGCAGGCGCTGCTAAGACATTAGCAAGGACACTCATAGGGCTGATGTAGCCGGATAAGGCGATGATTACAGGTGAGCAGAAGACCATCGCAGCGATAGGTGCTGCAAGGATTGTTGGTTTAATACGTGGCGCAAAGAGTAAAAGTCCTGCTGTTGCTAAAACAGAGAGCGCAAATCCTGGATCTCGCGCTTGAAATGGATCAAGTAAAACCACAGCTGCAATTGCAAAACCTAAAGCAGGTAGGGAATCACGGCCGCGACGCGATGCATGCGCTGCCAGCAAAACCGCTGCCATCGCAGCTGCCCGAAGTACAGATGGCGATGGACGAACCAAGGCAATGAATGCACCTAAAGCTATTGCGGTTGCGATGATTCGATAGTGAGTGCGCCGAAAAATAAATTGCATACCCCATAGGACAAAGGCTGAAACGATTGCAAAATTGGCGCCGCTGACTGCAACCAGATGCGTTAAACCAGAGCGGCGCATCTCATTCTTAAACTCTTCGCTCTGCTTTGAAGTGTCACCAATAACCATTCCAGGAATAAGCGCTCCGGCATCACCACTACCGGTTGCATCGCGCAAGCCCTGGCGAATCTTGGCTAAGGCAAGCGCCCAGCGCGATGGAGTAGTAACAAGTTGTGGCGGTTGCTTCACAATCAGCAAGGCCGCAACGCGCCGCTCTTTGCTGGGTAGCACCTTTGCTGCAACGGCAATCTTCTGGCCGGGAAGCAGACCTCGCACTGATTGAGTGGATGCGATGACGCGCACAGGTATACGCATTCGCTCTTGCTGATTAATGGTGAGCGCTTGTCCCAAAAAAGAGAAACTTATAGGGGCGAAGTTATCTCCAATGACCTTGGGCCGTACACGCACCGGATCTGTTGCAACCTGCAGAACTATTTCAACTTCCTGATCGTGATAGCCATGAATCGTGCTCGACGATAGAGCTGCGAGGCGCAGAGACATGACGAGTGAACCAATCAGCAGCGCAACCAAAATCACTGCTGAACTTCTCTTTCTGCGTAATAAGAGATAGAGAAGGAGCGCAACGGCAGAAATCACCCACGGTGCGCTCCAACTCTGAACGAGTGCACCTAGCCAGACCGCTCCCCCAAGTGCGAGAGCGCGGCTATCAACTACACGCGCAGCTTCTCTTTGAATTTGGCGAATGTGCTTGATCCAATACCTGGAACTTTCAGGAGATCTTCAATTGCGGTAAATGGTCCATTTGCTTTACGAAAAGCCACAATGCGACCGGCAAGAACTGGACCGATTCCATCGAGAGATTCAAATTCTTTAACAGTAGCGCGATTAATCATGACGGGACCGTTCTTACGAAGAACTTTCTTGGCAGCAGATGCAGATGAAGTTGAGGCTGGATAGATATAGATCTGCTCACCATCTTTAAGGATGCGAGCTTGATTAACATCTGATGCATCAGCACCTTTTTTCAGACCACCAGCTGCCTTGATTGCTTCGAAGACGCGTGCATTCAGGGGAAGCGAATACACACCTGGATTTACCACCGCACCTGCCACATCGACCATCAAGGTTTGAACTACAACTTCTTCAACTTCAAGAGGTACAGGAGCTGCCACAACTTCCTGCGATGAACCACGCGCTACAAAGAGGGCAGAGATGAGCACAACGAACCCAGCAATCATAGCCAGGCCGCGTTTTTGCAGAGTTGAGTAGTGGAGTTCGCTCCACCAGGTGGTTACTTGCGAAAGATATTTGCTTGCAAAATGTGAATTATTCATTTGCGCATGATGCTGCAGCGCTTGCTCAAAACTTTGCGAAGGTGAAGGCTGGTGTGGATAAGTTAGATAACGATATTTACAAGCTTCGGAGGTCGAGCAATCACCTTCTTGGGGGTGGCTCCCGCTAATTCAGCGCTGATTGAAGGCAAGGCAAGTGCTGCTGCTTCAAAATCTGCTTCAGAAATTGTCGGCGAAACGCTCATGCGATCCTTAATCTTGCCATTAATCTGAATAACGGCTTCAACTTCATCATCAACGAGAAGTGCCGGATCCACTGTTGGCCAACCTGCAAGAGCGATTGCTGGCTTATGGCCCAAGCGCTCCCACATTTCTTCGGCGGTAAATGGTGCAACTAGTGACAACATAATTGCAATCGCTTCTGTAGCTTCGCGCACTGCAGGATCTGCAGCGCCACAGCCTGAATCGATTGCTTTGCGCGTTGCATTAACAAGCTCCATTACACGCGCAACAGCAACGTTGAAACGGAAAGATTCAACAGCAAAACCCGCATCATGTAGCGCCTTGTGAGTGGCTTTACGTAAAGCGATATCACCCTTGCTGAAATCGATTCCTGGCTCAGATGACACATCGCCTGATAAACGCCAGGCGCGGCTTAAGAATTTCACAGAGCCTGAAGGTGAAACATCTGCCCAGTCGACATCATCTTCTGGTGGACCAGAAAAGACCATTGATAAGCGGATTGCATCAACGCCGTGGCTCTCTAACTCATCAGAGAGACGAACTAAATTGCCACGTGATTTCGACATAGCAGAGCCATCCATAACAACCATTCCTTGGTTGAGAAGTCGGGTAAATGGCTCGGTGAAGTTGAGCATCTTCATGTCATATAAAACTTTGGTGAAGAATCGTGAGTAAAGCAGGTGCAAGATTGCATGGGTTACGCCACCAACATATTGATCAACTGGCAACCAGGTATCGATATCTGCACGATTAAATGGCTCGTTGTTATTGGTAGAAGATGGGTAGCGCAGGTAATACCAGGATGAGTCAACGAAGGTATCCATCGTGTCGGTATCACGCTTTGCTGGTCCATTGCATTTAGGGCAGTTGGTATTTACCCATTCAGTTGCTGCCGCAAGCGGAGATTGCCCCTTTGGCTTGAGATCTAAACCTTTCGCATCAGGCAAAAGAAGTGGAAGTTGAGAGTCAGGAACAGCGACTTCACCACACTTTTCGCAGTGAACAATCGGAATAGGTGTACCCCAATAGCGTTGGCGCGAGACAAGCCAATCACGAAGGCGATAGTTACGCGCGCTCTTTCCAAGCCCATTAGCTTCTAACTGCTTATTGATTGCAGCGATTGCTTCTTCTTTACGTAAACCATTGAGCGGACCAGAGTTAACGAGAATGCCATCGCCAGTTGTTGCGACTCCAGTTTCGTTAGGGTCTGCTTCACCGGTATCAACGACCACTCGAACCGGTAACTTCATCGCACGAGCAAAATCTAAGTCGCGTTGATCATGGGCAGGAACTGCCATGATGGCTCCGGTTCCGTAATCAGCAAGCACGTAATCTGAAGCCCAAATAGGCAACTTTTCACCGTTTACGGGATTGATCGCAAAACGTCCAAGATCAACGCCAGATTTCGGGCGATCAGTAGCTAAGCGATCAATATCGGATGCTGCCTTAATCTTTTCAAGATAAGCGTTAAATTCGCCTTCGACTGGAGTCCCCGCTGCAAGCTCAGCAGCTAGCGCAGAATCTGCCGCTACCACCATAAATGTTGCACCATATAAAGTGTCAGGACGAGTTGTATAAATTGTGACGGGTTCGCTGCGGCCCTCGATAACAAACTTTACATTGGCACCTTGTGAGCGACCGATCCAATTGCGCTGCATCGTTAAGACTTTATCTGGCCACTTGCCTTCAAGTTGTTCCATATCGTCAAGCAAACGATCTGCGTAGTCAGTGATCTTGAAGTACCACTGGTTTAATTTCTTCTTAGTTACAGCAGAATCACAACGTTCGCAGAGTCCAGCGACTACTTGCTCATTAGCAAGAACCGTCTGACAACCTGGGCACCAATTAACCGCTGAATCTTTGCGATAGGCCAAGCCGCGGTCATGGAGTTTGGTAAAAAGCCACTGATTCCACTTGTAGTACTCAGGATCGCAGGTGTTGAAGACGCGATCCCAGTCGAAAGAACATGCGTAACGACGCATCGATGACTTTTGGGTAGCGATATTTTCATAGGTCCAGACTCGCGGATCTTCATTGCGCTTGATTGCAGCATTCTCTGCAGGCAGACCAAAGGCATCCCATCCGATCGGATGCATAACGTTGAAATCTTTTTGAATCCAATAACGAGCGATCACATCACCGAGCGCATATGCCTCAGCATGTCCCATATGAAGATCGCCCGATGGGTAAGGAAACATATCCAAGACATATTTCTTAGGGCGCTTGTCATCGGCGCGACCTGATTTAAAAGGTTCGAGCTTGTCCCATATTGGTAACCACTTCTCTTGAACGTAGGCGAAGTCATACGCCTGGTGTTCTGAAGAGTTAACCATTGTTCCAATCTCTCTTGTGAGCCATTAATTCCACTCTTGTGGAGATAAGGGGAATCGAACCCCTAACCTCTTCCATGCCATGGAAGCGCGCTACCAATTGCGCCATATCCCCATTTTCTGGTCAAGAATTTCAGATGGCCCTCGGCCATTGAAATTCTCACGCAGAAAATCCGCCAGCAGTTTCTGCGGCGGGTATGAACTTTACCGCACTGAGTCAGGTATGACTGCCCCGGATTCTTCACCGTAAACAGGCTCTGGAATAGAACCTGCATTATGTTCGACCAGCAACCAGCCCTTCGGTGAATGATCAAGAATTGACCACTGCGCATTTGATAGCCCGCCGATACGTGACCAGAAAGGAATTGGTAGGCCGAGGTAGGAGCCAATAATGGTGCGCGCTGTGCCACCGTGGGTTGCAACAACGATTCTCTGATTATCTTTTCCAACTAGCGCATCAGTAATTGCAGCGACTGCGCGAGCTGCAACTTCACTGCGACGTTCGCCAATGCCACCGGCAGGATTATCACCACCGAGCGACCATTCACGTAAATTATCTAAATCAACTTTTCTTATCTCTTCACCGGTAAGACCTTCCCAATTACCGCAATTGGTTTCACGAAGGCGTTCATCAGTCAGAACTTCCAAGCCAGTAAGTTTGACGAGTTCGTGCGCGGTTTTCTGTGCGCGAATGAGATCGCTTGCAATCAGCATTGTGGGGTTAATCGCCGCAATCAATGGAGCAGCGTGCGCTGCTTGAAAAAGTCCCACTTCATTGAGCGGAATATCTGTGTGGCCCTGAAACTTATTTGCGACGTTCCAGTCTGTTTGGCCATGGCGCCATAAAATAATCTGATTAGCCACGCGCAGCAGCTTCCTCTTTGACGATATCTAACTCAATTTTCGGGCAGTCATTCCACAGTCGATCCAACATGTAATAGCGACGTAGCTCAGAGGATTGAATATGTACAACTAAATCTGAATAATCAAGAAGTACCCATTCATCTGTACCTTCACGACGAAGTGGCTTATCGCCAGCAAGGCGAAGTTTCTCTTCTACCTGATCTGCAATAGTGTCAATCATCTTGGAATTTGCGGCAGTCACAATCAGAAAGACTTCACTCAGTACTGTCTGATCTGAAAGGTCGAGCGCAACGAGCTCAGTACCGAACTTTTCAGCAGCAGCGCGCGCAGCAATTTGAGTTCTCTCTAGGCAGGACTGGCTAGCTGGCATAGAGGTTATTCTCCTTGATAAAGGCTGCTACCGCCGCCGGTACTGCATCTGACTTACGCTCACGGATTTCCGTGGCCGACACTTTCAGGGCGTCAATCTGCAAATTTGCAGCTCCTGGAAAATTTGGGCGATCGATAATTAAAAATTCCACCATCTGCTTTAACTCATCTGCGCGATGCCATTGATCTATCTTTTCGTAGGCATCTGTACCTACGATGAGAATGATTGTGGCGCCTGGATATGTTGCAGCAACAGCTTCTACTGTATCGATGGTGTAGCTGGGACCGTCTCGCAAAATTTCGATCGGATTTACTTCTACGCTCTTTTTTACATCATCGCTGAGTGAATTGACTGCTAGTTGGCACATCTGGCGTCGCTGCGCACCTGTTGCTTTCGGCTGGTGATCTCGTAAGCGGGGATTACCTGCTGGAACCACCAATAGCTTGTCGACTAATTTTTGAGTGATGAGAGAGTTGATGACGTGAAGGTGGCCATTGTGAATGGGGTCAAAAGTCCCGCCGTATAGCCCAACCTTCACTGTATTGCAGACCGGGCCTTACTTATCTAAGCGGAGTGTGATGTAGAGAAGAAACACGAAGATACCAAAAGCTATTGCTCCGAATGCTTCTGGAGAAATAGGAAGTTCACGAACCGCTTCAGATGCCTTGAGAATCATGGAAGGAAGGTTACTACTTTCCGGCGAGAAGTTCTAAAAAGCGCGCTTCATCAATAATTGTGACGCCTAACTCTTGCGCCTTAGCCAGTTTTGAACCGGGATCACTTCCGACCAAGACGTAATCTGTTTTCTTGGACACAGATGAGGATGGTTTGCCACCATGCGCAGTGATTGTCTCTGCAATCGAATCACGAGTAAATCCATTGAGCCCACCAGTAACAACAAAGGTAAGTCCTGCCAGAGTTTGTGGTAGTTCGGCGCTTTTGGAATTGACCATAGATACGCCGGCCTTGCTCCATGACGAGATGATGTTGCGATGCCAATCAACTTCAAACCATTCAACGATGGACTGCGCAATTACTTCACCTACACCATCAATAGCAGCAAGTTCGGCAACGTTAGCCTCAGATATTGCTTGCATACTTCCAAAATGTGTTGCTAGCGCCTGTGCTGCAGTAGGGCCAACGTGGCGAATTGAGAGCGCCACAATGGTGCGCCATAACGGGCGCTCTTTTGCCTCTTCTAGCGCCGCCAATAATTTTTCAAGATTCTTTCCCTTAGACCCATCTTTCTTTGTAAAGAAAGCTGATTTCATAAGTTGCGCTTCGGTGAGAGAGAAAATATCTGCTTCATCGGTAATGATCTTGTCTTGCAAGAGCGCCACCGCTGCTTCATAACCGAGTACATCGATATCAAGGGCTGCCCGTGAACCAATGTAATAAATACGTTCGCGTAGCTGGGCAGGGCAACTGCGCGTATTAGGGCAGCGGATATCGACATCACCTTCAGTTATTGCCTTGAGTGCGCTGCCACATTCTGGGCATTGCTGAGGCATCACGAATGGTCTCTCTTTACCCGTGCGGCGATCAATAACAGGGCCAAGTACTTCAGGAATCACATCGCCGGCCTTACGAATAATGACTATGTCGCCGATCAGAACGCCTTTGCGTTCTATCTCTTCTTGATTGTGCAGCGTCGCATTAGTAACGGTGGATCCAGCAACTTTGACAGGTTCCATAAATGCAAAAGGCGTTACACGGCCAGTGCGACCGACGCTAACTTTGATATCAAGTAACTTGGTGGTGACTTCTTCTGGAGGGTACTTATATGCAATCGCCCATTTAGGAGCACGCGATGTAAATCCCAGTTTTTTCTGTTCAGCTATCTGATCTACCTTGATAACTACACCATCAATTTCATGCTCTACATCGTGGCGATGAATATTGTAATTTTCTATATACGCCAAAACTTCTGCGCGAGTCTTACACACTGTAAACCGCGAAGAAGTTGGCAGACCAAGCGACTTTAACTTCTCGTATGCATCAGATTGTGAAGTCAGAGTCAGGCCTTCGCAGGCGCCAATGCCATGCACAACAACATCCAATGGACGCGATGCGGTGATACGCGGATCTTTCTGGCGCAGCGACCCTGCTGCACAGTTACGTGGGTTGGCAAAGAGGGGTTTGCCTGCCTCTTCCAGCTCTTCATTGAGTTGGTTAAATGCGGCAACTGGTAGAAATACTTCGCCGCGAACCTCAATCAGCGATGGAACTTTTTTGCCAGCCAAGTTATGCGGCAGCCCATTAATAGTCTTCACATTGAGAGTGACATCTTCCCCAGTAGTTCCGTTGCCACGAGTGAGAGCGCGTACAAGTTGGCCATCTTGATAGAGCAAGTTGATGGCTAGCCCATCCACTTTCAGTTCGCAGAGAAATTCAGGTGAAGGGCTCTCTTTCTCAACGCGATCAAACCACGCTGCTAACTCTTCGCTATCGAAAACGTTATCAAGACTCATCATCTTCTCGATGTGATCGTGTTGCTCAAAAGTTGTGGCAAATCCCCCACCAACTCCCAACGATGGTGAATCTGGTTCGAGTAATTCAGGAAATTTTGCCTCTAGTGACTGGAGCTCTTTTAATAAAGCATCAAATTGCGCATCAGAAATTGTTGGAGCATCTAAAACATAGTATTTAAATTGATGATCTCTAATTTCTTGGGTGAGCTCAGTGATGCGATGGCGGGCCTTGTTGGTCTCTGCGGCGCTCATGCTGTCTCGCAGATTGTTGCCGAACCAACTACACGATCACCGTCATAAATCACCATCGCTTGGCCAGTTGCTAGACCGAGAAGTGGTTGATCAAGTTCTGCAACGAGGTAGCCGTTATCCATGTAATAGGTGCAATCCAATGCAGCTCCATGTGCGCGCACTTGTACAAAGCCGCGCATCGGCGCAGCTCCAACTTCAGGACCACAGAAGATGGGGCGTTCTCCTCGCATTGTTGTCACCGCTAAATCTTCGCGTGGACCTACGACAACTGTGTTGGAGACTGGTTCGATCTTTAACACAAAGCGTGGTGAGCCATCCGGCGTTGGAACGGTGAGCCCCAGACCTTTTCTCTGCCCAATTGTGTATGTGTAAGCGCCTTTGTGTTCGCCAATTTTCTTTCCATCTTGATCAACGATGGGCCCAACTTCACTTCCGAGGCGATCGCGTAACCACCCAGCGTTGTCACCGGAAGGAACAAAACAAATATCGTGGCTATCGGGTTTCTGTGCCACAGCTAAACCACGGGCTTCTGCCTCTTTTCGGATATCAACTTTTTCAGTGTCGCCTAGCGGAAAGATGGCGCCATTGATTTGATCGCGATTGAGCACCGCAAGTACATAAGACTGATCTTTAAGTGGATCTACCGCGCGATGCAGAGTGCGACCTTGAGCGCTTTCGCGTGTGCGTGCGTAATGGCCTGTGACAACGCCATCAAAACCCATCGCTTTGGCGCGATCTAAGACCGCAGCAAATTTAATTTTCTCATTACATCGCAGACAAGGATTGGGAGTTCGCCCTGCTGCATATTCACTCATGAAATTCTCAACAACACCCTGATGAAATTCATCAGCCATATCCCAGATATAGAAAGGAATTCCTATGACATCAGCGGCGCGACGAGCATCGTGTGAATCTTCGATTGTGCAACAACCGCGTGCACCGCTGCGGTACTTCTGTGGATTGGAAGAAAGCGCTAAATGCACCCCAATGACTTCATGGCCAGCCTCAACCGCGCGTGCTGCAGCGACTGCAGAATCCACGCCACCGCTCATTGCAGCAATAATCTTCATGAGCGCCCCACCGCATTCGCCGCCAAACCGCGCTCAATGACGCGAGGTAGAACAGAGAGCGCATAGGCAACATCCGCTTCGGTTGAGGTTGACCCAAAGGAGAAGCGAAGCGATGACTGCGCAACAACATCAGTGAGCCCCATCGCCATCAGTACATGGCTAGGGCGATGAACGCCTGCGCTACAAGCTGCGCCGGTTGAGCAAGAAACTTTCTCAGAATCAAGGAGCAAGAGCAGTGAATCACTTTGCGTTCCTGGAAAAGTGATATTTGAAATTCCGGGAAGGCGCGCTGCCGACTTTCCGTTGATCACGGCATCTGGTCGTGCCTGCATGACGCCTGCTTCAAAAAGGTCACGTAGTTCAGTTACTTTCTTGGCATCATAAAGATGTGCCGAAACTGCGGCAGCGAAAGCCACGATGGATGGAGCATTGATAGTTCCGCTACGAATATCTCGCTCTTGTCCACCGCCATGAAGAAGAGGTGGAATTTCAACTGCGCGCCGCAGAATGAGAGCACCGATTCCAAGTGGGCCACCTACTTTATGGGCGCTGATAGTCATGGCGAAAAGGCCAAGTTCTTTATAGGAAAGTGGCACCTTAGAAAAACTTTGCACTGCATCACAGTGCACCGGAATATCTCCAGCAATACGAACTACATCAGCAATTGGCTGAATTACTCCTGTTTCATTATTGCTATGCATCACTGATATCAAGGCAATTTCCGCACCACGCTCAGCAACAAGGTTTGTGAGAAAATCTAAATCGATTACGCCATCGGCAGTAACGGGAAGCTCGATAAGTTGCGCACCTTCATGTTCTGCAAGCCAGTGCGCTGGATCTAGAACGGCATGATGTTCGATGCTAGATACAACGATTACTTTCTTCTGGGAATGCCAGAAGAGACCCTTGATCGCAGCGTTATTTGCTTCAGTGCCAGAGCCAGTGAAAATCACTTCGCTAGGCAAGCAATCGATGGCGCGTGCAATCTTTTCGCGGGCATCCTCCACATCTTTGCGTGTGGCTCGACCATCAGAGTGCAGTGAAGATGGGTTACCCAGTTTGCGCAGGGATGCGCTCATGGCGTCAATGGCAACATCGAACATCGGCGTGGTTGCCGCATGGTCAAGGTAGACGCTCATTGGAGCAGTCTAGTTCGTAGCGCGCGCTTAGCCTTTTTTGGCTGCAACTGCAGCGGTCGCCTGCGGAAGCACGTTGAAGAGGTCGCCGATGACGCCGAAATCGGCGATATCAAAGAGCGGCGCTTCTGGATCTTTATTGACCACAACGATTGTCTTGGAAGTCTGCATACCTGCGCGGTGCTGAATTGCGCCAGAAATTCCGCAGGCAACATATAACTGTGGGCTTACCGTCTTTCCTGTTTGCCCAACTTGGTGTGAGTGTGGATACCAACCAGCATCGGTTGCAGCACGTGATGCACCAACTGCTGCACCTAATACATCTGCCAACGCTTCCACTGCGGAGAAGTTTCCATCTGTTCCACGTCCACCGGAGATGACGATATTTGCTTCGGTAAGTTCTGGACGTCCGCCCTTTACTGGTGGCTGTGAAGAGGAGATCACGGCTTTCTTTGCTACATCGCTGATTGTTGCGCTGGCATTTTCGATGGCAGGTGATGCAGCGCTGAAGTCAGCTTCAATGCTGTTAGGGCGAATCGTAATTATTGGTGTTCCTTGCGAAACTTGTGAATGGACCGTTGTAGATCCACCAAAGACAAGTTGAGTGGCGGTGCTATCTGCTGCAACATCTACCGCATCAGTAATGATTCCGGATTCAGTCAGCACCGCAACGCGTGCTGCTACCTCTTTACCGAAGGCATGCGATGCGATGAGGACAGCTGCCGGTGACTTCTCTTTTACCAACTGAGCAAGAGCATCTGCTGATGCAGGAACTCCATGGGTAGTGAAGTCATTGGACTCAACAACTATGACGTTGCTAATTGGTCCTTGCTTCACTGTGGCCGCAAGAGCTGCACCTTTACCAACTGGCGCAAGCACAACTGCAGAGACTGAACCAATTCGCGCACCTGCAGTTGCAAGTTCGGCAGTTGTCTTGGTTGCTTGATCTCCTGAAAAATCAGCCAAAATTAATACTGTGCTCATATCAACTTCTTTTCTGCTAGGAATGTTGCCAGTGCTTCTCCACCATTGCCGTCATCGCTGACTTTCACGCCTGCAGCACGTGGTGGACGTGGAGTTGCATCTTTAACTTGCGACCAAGCGCTCTGTGCTGCAACGCCAACTGCTGCCAAATCTTTCTGTGCAATTACTTTCTTCTTTGCTGCCATGATGCCCTTAAATGATGGGTAGCGAGGCTCATTAATTTTCTCAACGACGCTGATGACTACTGGAAAAGCAGCTGACATTTCATCAACCCCTGCTTCAGTAACTCGTGTGATTGAAACTTTTCCAGCTGGATCAACGACCACCTTTGATGCAAAGGTAAGTTGCGCCCAACCAAGGCGAGCGCTGAGCATCGCTGGTACTACGCTCATGCGTGCATCAGTGGATTCGGTACCGCAGATGACAATGTCATAACCGCCATCGCTAATAACTTTGGCAAGTACTGCAGAGGTAGCAAGGGCATCAGAACCGGCGAGCGCGCTATCGCTGACCAATACTGCATCGTTTGCGCCCATCGAAAGCGCTTTACGAACTGCTTCCGTTGCGCGCTCTGGCCCCATTGAAATCACAGTCACTGTGTGTGGTCCACCTTCTTCATTGCCGCCATGTGCTTCTGCGATGCGAAGCGCTTCTTCGACGGCATATTCATCAAGATCATTGAGAACAGCATCAACGCTCTCGCGATCGAGAACTCCGCCGACCATCTTCTTCTCGGCCCATGAATCGGGAACTTGTTTTACACATACGGCAATCTTCATAGCGGGTATGTTACTGACGGGTAGCCTCTTTCACAACGCGAAAGCCTGATTTGGCAATTGCCACGGCAAGATAGCCCCGTGCTTCCAGCAGACCCGCGAACCCTCGGCGCCACTCTCACTGAGGGCGGATGTAACTTCGCTATCTGGACCCAAGCTGCCACAGCGGTCGAGCTCTGCCTCTTCAATGAAGTCAATGGCAAGTTGGTGGAAACGCGCTTTGCACTTTCCCATCGCAATGGACCGATCTGGCACGGCTATCTCGCTGGTGTGCGCGCGGGGCAACGCTACGGATATCGCATCTATGGAACATGGGCGCCGGAATATGGATCTCGCTTTAACGCTGCCAAGTTATTGATCGATCCTTATGCACATAAACTCGATGGCACAGTGCAGTACGTTCCAGAAATCTATGGACATGTGGCAAGTGATGGCGTTGGTAATGGCGATACCTCGATTCGCGACAATCGCGATAGCGCCGGGTTTGTTCCGTTCTCGGTAGTAACTGATTACCACGCTCGCGAAATTCACCGTCCCATTTATTCATGGACGCAAGAAGTTATTTATGAAGCACACGTGCAAGGGTTGACTGCGAAGAACCAGCAGATTCCACAAGAAGAGCGCGGAACGTATAAAGCGTTGGGCCATCCCAGCACTATCGAGCACTTAAAGCATTTAGGTGTGACTGCACTTGAACTCCTTCCCATTCATTTCTATGCCACAGAACCCGCAATATGGGAACGTGGCCGGAAAAATCACTGGGGCTATAACGCAATCGCGTTCTCTGCTCCTCATGCTGAATATGCTGCAACTGATGATCCCGTAACCGAATTGCAATGGGCGGTAGATCGTTTACATGAAAACGGGATTGAAGTATTTCTAGACGTTGTCTATAACCACACTGCAGAAGGTGGCGTCGGTGGTCCAACGCTTTCGTATAAGGGCATCGATAACAATGCCTGGTATCGCAATGATGGTCGTGGCAATTACATTGATGTCACAGGATGCGGCAACACCATTCACGCATCTAGCCCACATGGGGTACGCCACATAGTTGATTCACTACGGTGGTGGGTAGAAGTCATTGGCGTTGATGGTTTCCGTTTTGATTTAACCACCGCTTTGTACTCCACGCATTCTGCTTTCGATTCAGCGCTGATGTCAGCCATTGAATCCGATTCGGTGCTCCGTAACTTTAAAATGATTGCTGAGCCCTGGGATATCTCCCGCTACTCACTCGGAGATTTTCCACATCCGTGGCGCGAATGGAACGATCGCTATCGCGACTCTGTCCGCCAGTTTTGGCTCGGCGACCTAGCTCGCGGTTACGGCGAGGGCGTCTCTGATATCGCCGATGGCATTAGCGGCTCGTCAGATGTCTTCTTCTACCGCGGCCCTACTTCATCTATCAACTTCGTGACAGCCCATGATGGATTCACTCTCAATGATTTAGTGATGTATTCCCAGAAACGTAATGAAGCCAACCGTGAAGATAACCGAGACGGTGCATCCGAAAATCGTTCCTGGAATATGGGGGTAGAAGGCCCAAGCGACGATTTACAACTCGTCGCGCTCCGCCATTCACTCAAGAAATCAATCATGGCAACGCTGCTCTTATCTGCAGGAGTCCCAATGATCACAATGGGCGATGAGCTATCGCGTTCACAAGCAGGATCAAATAATGCGTACTCAATGCCACGCGATATGTCTGTTGATATCGCAGATAGTCCTGAGACATTTATGGGTGGCTGGGCTAATGCTTGGGAGCTCACTGACCTAGAACGCGATATGCGCGACTCTGTTGCAGAGTTAACACGAATTCGCAAAACATATTTGGCAGATGTGGCAGCGGAATTTTTCACCGGTCGCCTTGATTTCGGCACGCAACGAAAAGATATTGCCTGGTTTAGTTTAGGTGGCCATGAAATGACTGAAGCTCACTGGGCAGATGGCGAAAAGCGAAGCCTCACTGTGCAAATTGAGGCAGGGCCAGATCGCGGACTCTTACTACTTCTTAATTCATCTACTGTTGAAACTGCATTTACTCTGCCTGATCAAAAGTGGGGAACAAGTTTCAGGAGAATCTTTGATGCATCATCTCCTGTTGATACCCACCAACCAATCATCGAATTACCAGCATCAAAGGTAAAAGTTGCGCCACATTGTGCTCAAGTGTGGCTAGTTACTCGTTCGTAATCCCATATATTTGTCACGTGCTCGCCATTCTCGCTCCCGGACAAGGCTCACAGACTCCGGGCATGCTGGCCGCTTGGTTGGAAAATCCCGCACTTAAGGAATCGCTTGCGTCTTACTCAGATGCAATCGGCCTTGATCTAGAACGTTTAGGCACAGTGGCTGATGCGGAAGAAATTAAAGATACTGCTAATGCCCAACCGTTAATTGTTGCTGCAAGTTTGCTCAGCGCTCAATCACTTGATGACGAAATACATTTTTCATTTGTTGCAGGTCACTCTGTCGGCGAAATTGCTGCGGCTGCAGTCGCAGGAGTCATATCCGATATCGACGCCATGAAATTGGTACGACTGCGCGGAGAAGAAATGGCAAAAGCGGCAGCGCTATCTCCGGCTGGTATGTCTGCTGTTCTTGGTGGCGAGCGTTCTGTGGTGTTAGAGGCAATTCGCAAACTCGATCTGGTTGCAGCAAATGACAACGGTGCTGGGCAGATTGTTGCCGCCGGAAGTCTTGAAGCGCTTTCTATGCTCGCTCCCGAAGGCGCGAGAGTTCGCGCGCTGGCCGTGGCTGGGGCCTTCCATACTTCTTATATGCAACCAGCTGTTGAACCACTGCGCACTATGGCTACCTCACTCAATACTCAGGCACCTTCAGTTGGAGTTATTTCGAATAAAGAAGGATCTGTCGTCACAGATGGTCGCCAGGTACTTGATCGAATCGTCAACCAAATCGCCAACCCAGTTCGCTGGGATTTATGTATGGAGACGTTACGCGCTCAAGGAGTCACTGGCGTCATTGAACTTGCTCCAGGAGGAACGCTCACTGGTTTGATTAAGCGAGCAGTTCCAGAAATCGAACAATGTGCATTGAAAACTCCAGCAGATCTTGAACAAGCGCGGGAATTTGCAGCGCGCCATGGGAAGGCATAAATGACCAAGATAATTACCACGAAGTCAGGAACAGAGAGCCAAATACTCTCAGTCGGTTCCTACCGACCTAAGAGAATTGTTCCTAACTCAGAGATTGTTGACCGCATTGATTCCAGTGATGAGTGGATTCAACAACGTACTGGAATTGAAGCCCGACGTTTTGCAGGTAGCGATGAAACTGTTCTTGATATGGCTACGTGGGCTGCCGAAGCTGCGCTGAAGAGAGCCAAACTTTCAATCACCGATATCGACACCATCATCGTTGCCACAATCACCTTTCCATTCCAGGCGCCTTCAGCGGCAACTGCAATCTTGCAACGACTTGGCCATCCCAAAGCTGCTGCCTTTGATATCAACGCTGCCTGTGCGGGCTTTTCCTATGGCGTCTCCATGGCTCATGACTTTATTAAGTCTGGAACTTCAAAATACGTTCTTGTAATTGGCGCAGAGAAGATTTCTGATTTCACAGACCCTAATGATCGCGCTACCGCTTTTATCTTCGCTGATGGTGCCGGAGCGGTTGTAATTGGCCCATCCCGCGATGCTGGAATCGGTCCCGTCGAGTGGGGTTCTGATGCCGATAGTCGCGACGCTATTTTGATGAATCCATCTTGGGTGGATATCCGCGATAACGAGACACAACTGACAAAAGCTGGCGGCAAGTGGCCAAACATTGTGCAAGAAGGTCAAAAAGTTTTCCGGTGGGCAGTCTTTTCCATGAGTAAAGCTGCTCTGAAAGCTTTGGAGTCGGCAGGACTTACCGTTGATGATCTCGATGCATTTATCCCACATCAAGCAAATATCAGAATCATTGAAACAATGGCAAAAGAGATGAACATGCCTGATTCAGTTGTAATCGCAGATGACATTCGTACAAATGGCAATACCTCTGCAGCATCGATTCCACTTGCGATGGATGCTCTCCTAGAAAAACACCCCGAGCTACATGGAAAATTGGCGCTATTGATTGGCTATGGCGCAGGTCTCGTTTATGCGGGGCAAGTGGTGAGATTGCCAGAAAAACCATAATTTTTTTCAATTTACTCCCCCGTTTACTGGGAAGTAAGCCCCTCCTTCATACACAATTACATACCTAAGCACAGGCACTACCGAATGAAGAAGAAAAGGAATCACCATGGCGCTGTCACAAGCAGATGTACTTGCAGGAATTAAAGAGATCGTCGAAGAAGTCGCTGGTATTCCAGCTGCATCTATCGAACTCAATAAGAACTTCACTGACGATCTCGAAGTTGACTCGCTCAGCATGGTCGAAGTTGTCGTAGCTTGCGAAGAGCGCTTTGGCGTAAAGATTCCAGACGATAAAGTAACTGAACTTGCAACTGTTGGAGATGCAGTCAACTTCATCGTTAACGCAGCTGCTTAACCACTAGCTACTGACTGTATGTCTGAACGTCGCGTAGTCGTCACAGGTCTAGGGGCTACCACGCCCCTGGGTGGCGATGTCGAAACCACTTGGAAGGCGTTAATTGCTGGAAAAAGTGGGGTCCGACTCCTTACTGAAGATTGGCGCGAACAACTTCCTGTGCACTTTGCAGCGCGAGTAGCAACAGAACCGGCAGACCAAATGGAGCGCGTGGAAATGCGCCGCCTTGATCGCTCTGAACAGTTTGCACTTATTGCATCTCGTGAAGCCTGGAAAGATGCGGGTTCTCCTGACGACATCGATAAAGAGCGTCTTGGTGTTGTCATCGCATCAGGTATCGGTGGAGTCATCACGCTCCTTGATCAATTTGTAAA
>CAYWWZ010000013.1:0-17895 GCA_964462495.1 uncultured Candidatus Planktophila sp.
AGCAACCGCCTCCTAAGCGGTAGGTCGCAGGTTCAACTCCCGCCGGGGACACCCACCTAATATTCGCTTATGAGATTGCAGACATCGATTATCTTTTTGATCACTGCACTCTTCACACAATCAATTTTCACATTACCTGCGGTTTCATCGACACAACGAGATGTTGTTATCCATATTGTTGGAGACGTCCATGGCGAAAGAGCTATCAAGCGCGAGGCGCTACCTACTCTAAAGAAATACTTTCAAACAGGAGATCTCAACATATTCAATTTAGAAACGGCTGTTACTGACGAAGTTACGAAAGAAGAGAAGGAATATAACTTTAAGACTGATCTCACCTTTCTTAAGGAGCTTAAGAAGATTGGCTTCAACGTAGCTACTGTTGCCAATAACCATAGCTACGACTATGGGCTTCCCGGATTTCTAGATACTTTGCAAAACCTACGCCGTGCAGAGATAAGTTATGTAGGTGGAGGAAGAAATAATGAAAGCGCGTATCAGGGACGTGTTTATAAAGTTAGAGGAGTGAAGATAGGAATCTTAGGTTTTGCCAAAGTTAATGGTGGACCAGATTCAATCGCGACAAAAAACAAACCCGGAATCACTAATGGCTACGACGTGGGATCGACGGAGAGTGCAATTACTCGTCTACGAAAGCTTAGCGATGTGCTTATTGTGCTTGCGCACTGGGGAGAAGAGGGATCCTTTTGCCCGCGGAATTTTGAAACGGCAAGCGCAAAGAAATGGCTCTCCCTAGGTGCGGATATCATCGTAGGAAGTCACACGCACACCCTTCAACCAATAACTTTAGAGAAGAATAAATTGGTCGCGTATTCGTTGGGTAACTTCATCTTCTACTCTTCAAAACCAGAAAATCGCTCAACTGGAGTACTGAAGATTCGAATAAGCCCAGAGAAGAAGATCTCCTATAAATTGATACCGTTTACAATCAATAATCTCACTAAAGTTCCTGTGAGAAATTTTGGTCAAATAGCTGAGCCTGTGGATTGTCAGACTCAGGCAAAGACAACTGTGCGATGACCAACAATAAAGATTCGATCCTCAGCAAATAGCTTTACTGCTCGTGCTAGTACTCGGCGCTCAATGTCACGTCCTAGAGCAATCATCTCTTCTGGGGTCGCAGAGTGAGTTACGTGAGCGACATCCTGCTCAATGATTGGACCCTCATCCAAGTCAGAGGTAACAAAGTGCGCTGTTGCGCCGATAATCTTTACTCCACGGTCATGCGCCTGGTGATAAGGCTTAGCCCCTTTAAATCCTGGCAAAAATGAGTGGTGGATGTTGATGATTTTTCCAGGAAGTGTGTTGCAGAAATCAGCAGAAAGAATCTGCATGTAACGCGCTAAAACAACGAAATCAATCTTGAGCTCATCAATCTTGCTCAACATTACTTTCTCTTGTTCAGTTTTATTTCCAGAAGTTACCGGAAGGTGTAGAAAAGGGATTCCGTGGGATTCCACTAAAGATTTGAGATCCTCGCGGTTGGAAATAACGAGAGGAATTTCAATTGGAAGCTCTCCTAATTCCAGCAAGTACATTAAATCGCGAAGGCAGTGGCTTTCTTTGGTTACAAGGACTAGCGCCCTTGGCTTCTGTGCAGTTGGGCGAATATGTAAGGATGGTGAGAATTTTCCAAGGCCTTCGCTCAAACTCTTCTGCGCAGCTTCTAAGCCTTGAGATGTTTCAAAGCGGGTTCGCATCACAAAGGTATTTGTCGGATTATCAGTGAATTGCTGATTCTCGATGATGTTGCCACCGCAGTTCAAAATCGCAGATGTCATGGCATGCACAATGCCAGGCTGATCTGCGCACTGCAGGGAAGCGATGAGATCCATTAGAGAATTCTAAAGGAATCTAGTGTTTTAAGGTAAATCGCTGCATGCTCTTCGGTGCCCACCAGTTACGTTCACCAAATAGACGCATTAAAGCGGGTACTAAAAGCGCTCTAATTAGTGTTGCATCCAGAATTACTGCAAGAGCAACACCAAATCCCATCGTCTTAATGGATGTAACTCCACTGGTCACAAAGGCTGCGAAGACAACGGCGAGCAGTACCGCTGCTGCAGTGATGATGCGTGCTGACCGTTGAAGGCCAGTAGCAACTGATTCGACATTTGAGCGGCCCTGCAAATGTTCTTCACGGATACGAGATAGCAGGAAGAGTTCATAGTCCATAGATAACCCAAATACGACCACTGCAATCAAAATTACGATTGAAGTATCCAAACTTCCAGTAACGGTAAATGAGCCCACTAACCATTGCAGGTTGCCATCGATAAATACCCATGTAAGCACACCCATAGTCGCGCCAAGTGAGAGGATATTAAGTAGCACTGCTTTGATTGGAAGAATAATTGAACCAGTAAAGATAAAGACTAAAACTAAGACGCTCAGTGCAATCCACCCAAATGCCCAAGGCAATGTGTCAGCAATGCCATCTTGCGAATCTGTGTAGTCAGCTGCAACTCCACCCACCAAAGTACCTTCAGGAGCTGTTACCGAACGAACATCATGAATTAACTTCTGCGATTCAGGTGTGCGGGGCAACATCTCTTGATAGGCAACGATGCGAACATCACTACCAATTACTTGTGGAGGTACAACTCCAACAATTCCATCGACATTGGCAACACGAGCCGCATACTGCGCGACTTCTTCAGTCTTCTGGGCTCCATTAAAGATGATGATTTCAATCGGTGTGCCAGTTTGTCCTGGGAAGCGTTCTGCCTGCACCATCGTCGCAACGGCAGCTGGATTATCAGCCGGCAACATTCGTGCATCACCTTGTGAGAACTTAATGTTGCCCAATGGCGCCGCCATGATGCCGAGAATGATCAGGCTAAGTACAACCACAGGAACGGGGCGCTTCATAACGAAACGAGCAGTATCTGCCCACCGCCCATCTTCCTTAGGTGTGATTGCAGATTTGCGAATAACACCCTTATCTATTTTGTGCCCCATCCAAGCCAAAATTGGTGGAAGACCAAAGATTGCACCCACTACTGCGAGGGCGACAACGGATACTCCTGCATAACCAAAAGATTTAAGGAACGGTAGGGGAAAGAAGGTCAGCGAAACCATCGTTACCAATACGGTCATGCCTGAGTAAAAAACTGTTTTTCCTGCAGTAGCCATCGTGGTGACCACTGCATCTTCAACACTTTTTCCATGATGAATTTCTTCTCGGAAACGGTTGACCATTAGAAGCGCGTAATCAATACCAAGCCCAAGACCCATACCAGTTGTGAGATTGAGTGCATAGACGCTCACTTCGGTGAAAAGCGAAATCAAGTAGAGAATAAAGAACGCGCCTAGAATTGCAGAAACACCAACGATGAGAGGCATCGCTGATGCAGCGAGTGCACCGAATACAAAAGCTAAAAGTATGAAGGTCAGTGGAATAGATATCGCCTCAGCAATTTTGAGATCATCTGAAATCTTTTTGGTGATTGCATGACCGACAACTCCAACTCCCCCTGCATAAAGGGTGAAACCGTTGATCTCCCCGTTGTACTTTTCTAAGAAGAGCTTTCCTAAATCCTGATTTTCCGGAGTAAAAGCTTCTCCTTCACCGTAGATAAGGACATAGCCCGCTTTCCCATCAGCAGATTTCAGAGTCTTTTCACCGTTGGAGCTCCAGTAAGAAAGTGTTTTAGTCACACCTTTTTCCTGTGCCATCTTCTTTTCAAGCGCAAGTGCACCTGCTACTACATCTTGGTCATCAACACTGCGATTGCCGGCATCAATCACCACAGCAACTGCAGGGTCTTCAATCTTGAGTTCGTCAGTGAGATATTCATAAACCTTGTAAGAATCGCTGTTTGGATTTGAGTATCCACCTGAATCAAGCCGCGAAAAGATAAGCGAGCCAACTGCTCCGGCAACAAGAATTCCTATCACAAAGAGGGCTGTAGCTGCTTTGCGATACTTCACTAAGACATGACCGAGGGATTCAAACATGAGGGCAAGTATGTAGGATTGGTTCTATCGGTTCTAATTCAGAGAAGGAGATTGCACGCATGAGCGATGTGTTTCCTGCAACAACGGAGGATGAGCGCGATCCCCGCGAAGATCAGAGTGAAGATGCTCGTCGTGAAGCTGAGATAAAGGGCGACAAGCCCCCACACCACGACTAGTTGCTAGAGGTCTCTGTTTTGGCAGGAGCTGCTGGTTTTGCTGCGGAATCAGTTTTGTAAAAACCAGAACCCTTAAAGACAACTCCCACTGTGGAATAAACCTTACGTACTTCACCTTTGCACTGGGGGCATTCCGTAAGAGGTGCATCTGAAAATGACTGAAAAGCCTCGAAGGCGTGGTCGCATGCGATGCATGCATATTGATATGTAGGCAAAGTGTGTGACCTTTCTCGTGAGGGTTATCTATCCCTTAGTCTAAAGAAGTGAGACCATAGGCGCGAATCCACGGTATTTCTCAGCGCAAGCGCGGTTAAGAAAGAGGCATAAATGAAGCGGGCCAAAGTTGTTGCAATAGTTGTTGGACTTCTTCTCCTGGCTGTATCTCCAGCATCTGCAAATACATTAGTAGCAACTTCACCTATTCCCGGCGCCTCGCTGGAGAGCGCTCCAAGCGCTGTTTCAATTACCACTGAACTACCGTTGATGGATACTGGAAATGAAATCACGGTGACTGACCCATCTGGAGTTCGCGTTGACGATGGTGCGCTCATGGTTGATGGCGTAAACGCGGTGATTGGCCTGAAACAACTTGTGAAGACTGGAATCTATACAGTCAATTACTCATTACTTGCTGAAAATGATGTTCCCTTGATGGGGAGCTACACATTTAATTTCTTGGAACCAACTGTTATTGCAACACCCGCTCCAAAACCTTCAATGACTCCAACTCCCTCAGGTAATGATTTAGGAACTACCATCTTTGTGTTAGGCCTATTAGCTGCTGCAATTATTGTGACAATTGCACTTTCGCTATATGCCCGAAAGCTCTATCGAGATCGATGAGCGAACTGGTAACACTCACTAAATTTCTTACGGTCTTTTCCGCACTTGTCGTTATCGGTGCACTTCTAGCCATGGCATTTCTCTTGGTTGAAAATAATGGAAAGTTACAATCAAGCGCCCAAAGAATCCGAAAGCGAGCATCACTTTTTGCATCCGTTTGGTTAGGTGCAAGTATCGCCCACATCATTGCTACTTTGGCAAACATTCTGGGCTCCTCATTTTCAGATGCCTTAGACCAAAATAGTTTGCGATCTTTTCTTACCCAAGTTGATTTAGGTCAATATCTTGCAGTCCAGACATTGGCGATTGCCATTCTTGGAGTTTTCTTGCGCTTTATCAGGACCGCCATAGCTGCAATGGCCACTCTTTTTGCTGCACTAGCCATTCTCACTATCCCAGTGTTTCAAAGCCACAGTGCGTCAAGTGGTTCGCACCAGTTAGCGATTGGTTCTCTCGTTGTGCATGTTGTGGCAATCTCACTGTGGGTAGGTGGAGTATTTGCAATCGTAACTTTGCCCGATGCAGATCGTAAGTTTGCTCTTCCCAGATTTAGCCAGCTTGCTCTCTGGGCTGCGATTGCCGTAGCGCTCAGTGGTGCGTTGAATGCTTGGACGCGATTGAATTTTTCTGAGGCATGGTCGAGTGCGTACGCACGAATAGTGCTGATTAAAGTTGCACTTACCTTTGGATTGTTACTCCTAGGCATTCTCAATCGACGAACGCTGCAGCGTGGACAGACACAAGGCGCCCAGATGTTAGGAAGATTTATTGTTGTTGAAGCTGCAATCATGGTGGCTCTGCTGGTGTTGGGAAGCTTGCTTTCACAATCTGAACCTCCAACACGTGGTGAGCTCGCAATTTCACCAGCGCTTTCAATAGTGGGATTTGCAACACCAGAAGCTCCAAGTCTTACAAGAGTTCTATTTGCTTATCAGCCCGATGCGCTTGTTATTGGAATTCTCATCACTCTTGTTGCGCTCTATATCAAGGGAGTTGTCGTTCTCACTAAACGTGGGGATAAGTGGCCAGTAGGTCGAACCATTTCATTCGCACTTGGTATATCCGCCCTCGATTTTGCAACAAGTGGTGGGTTGGGAGTCTATGCACTCTTTTCATTTGAGTATCACATGATTGCGCACATGGTGATTGGCATGATTGCCCCAATCGCAATAGTTTTAAGTGCTCCGATCACTCTTGCTCTGCGAACACTTCCACAGGGTCGAATACCAGAAGAACGCGGAGTTCGTGGAGCGCTCATCGCGCTGTTGCATTCTCGGTATTCAGTAATTTTGACGAATCCGATCACTGCGCTAGCACTCTTTGATGGTTCGCTCTTTGTACTTTACTTCACTGATTTATTTGGCAATCTTATGCAATCTCATGTTGGACATTTATTGATGAATGCACATTTCTTTTTAGCAGGATTTCTTTTCTTTCATGTCATTATTGGGATTGATCCAAATCCTAAAAAGATTCCATACATTGTTCGGATCGTTATTCTCTTTGCTGCGATGAGTATCCATGCCTTCTTCTCTATCGCTCTAATCTCCTCATCCACATTGGTAGATGGTGGTTACTACGCTTCATTACAGACTCCGTGGCTGGGCGATTTATTGGCCGATCAAAACGCAGGTGGTTCTATTGGCTGGGCTATGGGAGAAATCCCGATAATTCTCGCTCTCATCGCCACCTTTATTCAGTGGATGAGGGATGACAAACGAGAGACTAAGCGTATTGACCGAAATGAAGCTCGAATGGCAGCCATGGGTGAACCAGATGAATTGGCGCAATACAATAATTATCTAAGCCAACTGCAGAAACGCGATGAAAATGGAGGCAGATAATGAGTCTTGAAGATGTCTTTGCACTCCCTGCCGAATATAACGAGTTACGAAGCAGCTTGCGCTCACTATCTGAAAAAGAGATTGCTCCATTTGCACAATCAGTAGATGCCGATCACCGCTACCCACAAGAAGCGCACGACGCACTTGTCAAGGCAGGGTTATTTGCTGCACATGTCCCAACTGAATTTGGTGGCGATGGTGCTGATGCCCTAGCAGCTTGTTTAATTATTGAAGAAGTAGCACGCGTTTGTGCATCTTCTTCATTAATTCCGGCAGTTAATAAATTGGGATCTCTTCCTCTCATCTTGAGTGGCAATAAAGATCAGAAAGAACGTTGGTTGCGTCCACTTGCTCAAGGAAAAGGCTTTTCTTACTGTCTCTCCGAGTCTGAAGCTGGCTCAGATGCATCTGCGTTGAAAACGAAGGCCGAACGTAAAGGTGACGGTTGGTTAATTAATGGAAGCAAGAAGTGGATCTCTAATGCTGGTGTATCTGAGTTCTATACCGTAATCGCTCAAACAGATCCTGCGTTAGGCTCAAAGGGTATTACTGCGTTTGTGATTGAAAAATCTGATCCGGGAGTTTCATTTGGAGCTCCAGAGAAAAAGATGGGCTTCAGAGGATCTCCAACGCGCGAAGTTTATTTTGATAACGTCGAAATTGGAGATGACCGACGAATAAGCGAAGTTGGCAAAGGATTCGCTTTGGCTATGGACACCCTTGATCACACTCGAATCACAATTGCCGCGCAAGCTTTAGGTATTGCACAGGGAGCGCTTGATTTTGCTAAGAAGTACTCTCATGAACGCAAGCAATTCGGTAAAGAGATTTTTGACTTCCAAGGTGTGCAATTTATGCTGGCCGATATGGCAATTGCAGTCGAAACGGCTCGTCAAATTACATATGCGGCTGCTGCCAAAAGTGAACGCTTAGACAAAGACCTTAAGTTTTTCTCTGCAGCAAGCAAGACATATGCCACAGATGTTGCCATGAAAGTCACAACTGACGCAGTTCAAATACTTGGCGGTTATGGCTATGTATCTGACTATCCGGTCGAGCGCATGATGCGTGATGCAAAGCTGACGCAGATTTATGAAGGAACAAATCAGATTCAAAGAATTGTTATTGCGCGCAATCTCCCGTAACTTAATGGTTAAAGCGCAAGACTAAATCGGGAGTCGCTGCAGCATTCAGAGGAACATCCCAATCCTCACGGGGCAAATCTTCACTTGAAATTTCATCTGGATGAATTAATCCGATTGAAAACGCGGAAATATCAATGAGCGCACGATCGTAATAGCCACCACCCTGTCCCAGTCGATAGCCATTGCGATCAATGCGAAGAGCTGGGACAACGATGAGATCGATCAATGATAAATCTTCAATTGGGTCACCAAGTGGCTCCTCAATCTTCTTTCTTTTCGAAAAGGTCGCTTCATCTCCATTCCAAGCAATCCATCGCAAAGCTGCCCCATCAATTCTTGGTAGCAGGAGTGTCTTGCCAAGCGAAAGAAGTTTCTTGTTGAGCGCTGTTGTAGATGGTTCATCCCCATACGAGCGGTAACTAGCAATCACTGAGGCAGCGGCAAACTCTCTCGAAGTCGCCAAATATTCAAAGCTATGTTCAATGTAACGCGCGTTACGTTCTTGGCGATATCGGGTACGCAGTTCAGTTTTTTCTTCGGCGATACCCATCTAAATCCCCTCGAAGTAAGAACTCTGCAAGTAAGGTTGGCGATTATGTCAGAACGTGTGCGCGTAGATGAAGTACTCACCTCACTTCTAGAACTGTGCCAACCGCTAGAGCCATTCGATATGCCTCTTCTTGATGCGCATGATGCAACCCTTGCAGAAGATATCTACGCAGGCGAGCGATTGGTGATGAAGGCAGGTAGCCGAATACGCTCAACTCAGATCGGATTGGCTGCATCTATTGGGCTTGATCATCTGCCTACTCGCCCGCATCCACGCGTAGTTGTTATTTCGGCAGGGCCTGATTTAGTTGAGCCAGGAACGCCTCTGAAATCAGATGAAGAGTATGAAACAAATTCTTGGCTCCTTACCACCGCTGTTCGTGAAGTTGGTGCAGTGGCTTATCGCGTGCATTCCATTCCGGATGATGAGAACGAGCTGCAAAGCGTCATCGAGGATCAATTGGTTCGAGCAGACCTCATCATCATCTCGGGAGAACGTCATGATGACTCCTTTGATCTGATTACTCGCACTTTGCAGAAAATTGGTGAAATTAAAACTGTCGAGATTGCAATCGAATCAAGTGGGCGCCACAACTTTGGAACCATCGGACCAGATAAGACTCCCGTCGTAACTCTTCCGGGGGACCCGATTGCCGCATACATCTCCTTTGAGCTCTTGATCCGCCCCATGATTCGAACGATGCTTGGTACCGCGACAATCCATAGACCTTCAGTGAAGGCAAAACTAGAAAAGGCTCTCACATCCTTAAGCGGAATGAGATCCTACGTTCGCGCGGTATTGAGCGAAGATGGAAAATCAGTTGTTCCACTGAGTTCACAGGATGAGCAAGCAACGCTCTCGGATGCGAACTGTTTTATTGCAGTTCCAGAGGGCGAAACTGATTTATCTGCTGGCGCGCAAGTGACAGTGGTCGTGCTTGAACGACGTTACCTATAGCCATGTGGCCGCAGGTGCTTTATGGAGAAGAAATAATTCTCCGTCCAGCACGTTTTCGAGATCGCAGTAGATGGAATGAAGTTCGGGCCGAGAATAAAGAATGGCTAACCCCTTGGGAGGCAACGCTACCTAAGGTTCCGGCAGGTTCACCCGCGAGTGAATTCATCACAAAGCGTCCTTCCTTCTATGAAATGGTTCATGCGCTCAATCGTGAAGCCCGTGCTGGCCGTTCTTACTCATTTCTGATTTGGAAGGGCGAGAACCTGATTGGGCAGATCACATTAGGTGGAGTCATCTATGGGGCACTACGTGCTGGCCACATCGGATATTGGATCGATAAGAACTTCGCAAATCGTGGATATACGACCCAAGCGGTAGTTCTGCTCTCATCTTTCGGATTTTTAGAGTTGGGATTACACCGTATCGAAATTAATATCCGCCCTGAAAATGCTGCCTCATGCAAGGTAGCCGAGAAAGCTGGCTTTACTTTTGAGGGTCATCGCAAAGCCTTTCTACATATTGATGGGGCTTGGCGCGACCATGTCTGCTTCGTTAAGTACAACGAATTAATTCAATAAACCCCCCTTGAAATCCACAAGGTTGCAAGCCCTCACCCTTAATCTTTACCCATCATGGCGTCTGGAATTATTTACCTAGCAATTATTGGCATGTGGGTTGCCTACTTCTTGCCACGCTGGGTTCATAATAAGAATGAATTCTCAGGAAAGAGCGTTGAAAAATATAAGAGCGCACTTCGAGTCGTTGCCAGTACAAATCCTGGCTCTCTTAACAACTCAGGGGTAATTTACACAGACGTTGATCGAGTAGGACGTGTTGCTCAGCAATTGATGCGACGCCGAATTATCTTTTTTCTCATTTTTACAACACTCATTCTCACGACTGTAGGTGCACTAATGCAAACATTCGCTTACATCTCTATTGCAATTCCGGTTACTGCACTACTTATTTATATTGCGCATGTTCGCCGCCAAATTAATGCGGAACGAATTCAGCGCCGTCGCGTAGATCAACTCCATCGCACTACTGAGGGTGTATCACATACCAATCTTGCAGAAGTTGTCACTTCAAAATCTCAGCATGCTCCTGTTATTCACCAGGAACATTGGGTTCCACTTTCAGAACGCGAACTTTCAGGAGTAACACTTCTTCCAAAAGGAACTGCGCAAGCAAGAGCGGAGTGGCAGCCTAACGATGTTCCACTTCCAACTTATGTGAATGCGCCAAAGGCAGTTCCAGCAAAGCGAATCATTGATCTGACTGAACCAGGCAAATGGAGCGAGGAGCAACAGCGCCTCGAACGTGAAGCGCTCGCAGCTGCTGCACCATCTCGCGATGAGATTTTTGATCAACAGTTGGCTGAAGAAGCAGTTCGCCGACTACGCGACAGTCGCGCTGCCAACGAATAGCCGGACGCCACATCAGATATAGGGGCTAAATCCAGCTCGGAAACCACATTCTGGCTCGCCATGATTCGTAGGTAATCACATCTCCCACGTATAGCGGCAAGAAGTAGATGAAATTCAGGAGTATAAGAAGAAAAGCAAGACCAATCAGAATTCGACCTTGCTTTCCATATTTAGTTAACAGTTGCTGTGCGCAGTAAACAAGCCCCAGGATGAGAAAAGGTTGAAAGACAATTGCGTAGAAGGTAAATACTGTTCTTGATTGATAGAAGAACCACGGTAAGTAACCTGCAGCCATACCAGCAACAATTGTTGTAAGTGCAGGATCAAAATGGCGAATAAGTGCTCCACGAATCCAAAGACCTGCACACACAATGAATGCTGCTGTTGCAAGCCACCACAACAATGGTGTGCCTAGCGCCAAAATCTCTTGCGAACAACTCTGTGTACCACAACCTTTTGGTGACTCATAAAAGAAGGAAGTAGGGCGACCCATCACCAACCAACTCCACGGATTGGCTTGGTAAGTATGTTTTTCGGTCAAGGTTGTATGAAAACTAAGTATTTGCTGATGATAATGAATAAACGAAGAAAATACGTTAGAGGAATATTGTCTAGCCCAGCCACGTTCTGAGAGAAACCAGCCAATCCAAGAAAAGATATATATAAATAGAGGAAGAATTGAAAATTGCATGGCTCGTTCTAACGTGGGTCGTATAAGAGCTCTACCACTGTTGTGTGTGAACGCACGGTAGATTGCAATAATTCCAAATACTGCGATGAAATAGAGAGCGCTCCATTTTGTTCCAAGGGCTAGCCCCAGCGCGATTGAGGTCCACCAATATTGTCGCCGCAGAAAAAAATAAGTCGCAAGGAGAATAAAGAGCGCGAGAAAGTTATCTAAGAGCGCAGTTCTTGAGTGTACGAGTGCCAGCCCATCAACTGCCATGAGCGCACTTGCTAAACCGGTGAGCAGTTTATTTCTAAAGAGTCGATGAGCGATGAGTGCAATCAGAATAATCATGAGTGAGCCTGCTATAGCGCTAGCGATCCGCCAGCCAAAGGCATTGTCACCAAAAATTTGTATTCCGCTGGCAATCAGCCATTTTCCCACTGGTGGATGAACAATAAATTCTGGTTGATTCCCAGAGACTTCAACTCCGTACTTCAGAAGGTCGCGGGCACCATCAACGTAGTAGACCTCATCAAAGATAAAAGTCTTGATGTTTCCTAGATTAAATATACGTAGAAAAAATGAAGCCAATGCGATGAGTATCGGAGCGATACCTATAACCATGTGTACAGAATATGGGAGGATGCGCGTATGACACTAGTACTCGCAGCAACTCCACTTGGAAATCCGCTCGATGCCAGTAATCGACTCAAGAAAGCGATAGAAAGTGCTGAGATAATCGCAGCTGAAGATTCAAGGCGATTTCATCGCCTCGCCGCAGATCTAGAAGTTACATTTACCGCTCGAATCATCTCTTTCTTTGAAGGTAATGAGACAGATCGAACAGCAGAAATTCTCTCTTTGCTCCGAGAAGGAAAAGAAGTGCTCGTAGTCACTGATGCTGGAATGCCAACAATTAGTGATCCTGGATTTCGATTAATGCGTGATGCAATCGCTGAAGAAATTCCAACAGTTGTTATTCCTGGACCAAGCGCTCCTACAATGGCGATTGCGCTTTCAGGTTTACCTACGGATCGCTTTACATTTGAAGGGTTTGCGCCCCGCACTCAAGGAGCGCGCCAGAGTTTCTATGAAAAGTTGCGTTTTGAAGAACGCACTATGGTGATTTTTGAAGCTCCACATCGCTTACTCGAATCGCTCACAGGGGCCGCTGAAATTTTCGGCAGCGACCGAAAGGCAGCGATTTGCCGAGAAATGACCAAGACATATGAAGAGACAATTCGCGGCACTCTCGCAGAGTTAATTGCTTGGGCTAATTCGCATGAAGTACTCGGCGAAATAACCTTGGTAATCGCAGGTGTAGAAGAGGGTAGCCAGATTCGAAGCGCTGATGATGCAGTCTTGAGAGTTCGCGAATATGAGCAAGCGGGGATGGATCGCAAGGCAGCTATTGCTACGGTGGCAGAGGAATTTAGCCTGCCCAAGAAGATCGTTTATGCAGCAGTTGTCGATGCTAATAAGATGAGCCGATGAAATCCTTCTACCTCACTACGCCCATTTACTATGTAAATGATGCTCCCCATATTGGGCATGCGTATACGACGGTGGCCGGAGATGTTCTCACTCGCTGGCATCGCCAGCGTGGAGAGTCTGTGTGGTTCTTGACAGGCACCGACGAACATGGCCAGAAGGTAATGCGTACTGCAGAACAGAACAAAGTTGCGCCTCAAGCATGGGTAGATAAGTTGGTCGCCGAAGCATGGAAACCTAACTGGACTGCACTCAATATCGCCAACGATGACTTCATTCGCACAACTGAAGCTCGTCACACTGAACGCGTTCAGAAGTTTCTGCAGTCACTCAAAGATTCAGGCCATATCTACGCAGGCAAATATGAAGGACCTTATTGCGTAGGGTGTGAAGAGTTTAAGTTGCCCGGTGATCTTATTGACGCTGATGGAGAAAAACTTTGTCCAATTCATAGCAAGCCGATTGAAATGGTCAACGAAAATAACTGGTTCTTCAAGCTCTCTGAGTTTGCTCAGCCATTGCTAGATCATTACAAGAAAAACCCTGAAGCGTGCCAGCCAGAAAGCGCTCGTAACGAAGTCATCGCATTCTTAGAAGGGGGCGTCTCAGATTTATCTATCTCCCGCTCTACCTTTGATTGGGGAATCCCTGTCCCATGGGATACCGACCAAGTTGTCTATGTTTGGTTTGATGCTCTTCTCAACTACGCAACTGCGGTAGGACTTACTGATGCGCCTGACTCAGAGGGTGGAAAAAAGTTTGCCTCGACCTGGCCAGCGGATGTCCACTTAGTTGGAAAAGACATCTTGCGCTTTCACGCAGTAATTTGGCCGGCGATGTTGATGGCAGCGGAAATCGCAATTCCTAAGAAGGTATTTGCGCATGGCTGGTTATTAGTTGGTGGCGAGAAGATGAGTAAATCAAAACTCACAGGTATTGCACCCTCCGATATCACCGATCATTTTGGCGTTGATGCTTTTCGCTATTACTTCTTGCGTGCAATTCCATTTGGCTCCGACGGTTCTTTCTCTTGGGAAGATATGAGTGCGCGCTATACCTCTGAGCTAGCAAATGACTTTGGCAATCTGGCATCGCGTTCTGCTGCAATGATTGAAAAGTATTGCGCTGGAAAAGTCCCAGCTGTTGCCCATGATCCAGTTCTTTCTGAGGCGCTCTCTGAAGCTGTCACAAAGGCAGACTCAGCAATGGTGGCGCTTGATTTTCAAGGTGGCATCAATGCTGTTATGGATTTTTGTAAACGGGTGAACGGCTACGTTACTGAGAAAGAGCCATGGATTTTGGCGAAAGACTCTGCAAATCAACAGGCTTTAGAAGAGATCTTGTACAACACAGCGGAATCCCTGCGTGCGCTTGCAGTGTTGTTGCATCCAGTTATGCCAACAACAACTGAGACTCTCTGGGAATCTCTCGGTGCAAAGGCAGCCCTTGGAGAAATTGGGAGCCAGACAATTAGTAGCGTTGCAAACTGGGGTCAGTTACCTCAAGGGGCTACAGTGACAAAGACTCCTGTGCTCTTTCCGCGGTTAGAAGTTAAAGAGTAATTTTCTATGGCAGATCGCCACAACCGCGATATTGATCGCGAACTAGCTCCACTTCCAGAGCCGCTTCCTGTTCCAACAGTCGATGCCCATGCACATATTGAAATAGTGACAAATGAGACGCCAGATTCAAAAGCTGTCGAAAAAGTCTTGGATGATGCGCGCTCAGTAAATGTGGATCGCATTGTTCAGGTTGGCTATTCAGCCGAACAATCGCAGTGGTGTGTGGATATGGCTAATGCATTCCCTGGCAGAGTTCTGGCGGCAGTTGCACTCCATCCTAATGAAGCGCCCGTGGTCGCAGATCTTGAAGCAGATTGGGCAATTATTGAAAAGTTAGCACAAGAACCACGAGTGAGAGCTATTGGGGAGACAGGTCTTGATTATTTTCGAACGCCCCCTGAACTTCGAAAGCGTCAACAGGATTCCTTCAAATGGCATATCGAACTTGCTAAGCGCACTGATAAAGCGTTGGTGATTCATGACCGTGATTCACACGAGGATGTTCTGTCAGTCTTGCTTGAGGTAGGAGCGCCAGAAAAAGTGGTATTTCACTGTTTTTCTGGTGATGTAGAGATGGCAAAAATTTGTATAGATCGTGGATATATTCTCTCTTTTGCTGGAACTCTTACCTTTAAGAACGCTCCAGCCTTGCGTGAAGCCGTGAAATTAGTTCCGCACAATCAATTACTTGCTGAAACAGATTCTCCATTTTTGGCTCCAACACCTCACCGTGGTGCGCTAAATACGCCGGCACAGATTGCAAATATTGTGCGGGCAATGGCAGCCGAACGTAATGAAGATGTTGCAGAGTTAGCTGCAGCGCTTTCATACAACGCTGAACGTATCTTTGGATCATTCGAATGAGTCTGCTGGGAGCCGCTGAAATCCGTGAGCTTGCCGCAAAACTTGATCTCAAACCTTCAAAATCGCTTGGACAGAACTTTGTTCATGATGCCAATGTCTGTCGCAAGATTGTTCGAACAGCGGGAGTCACTTCAGAAGATATCGCTTTAGAAATCGGTCCGGGCTTGGGTTCGCTCACTTTAGCAATGCTGGAAGAGGCACAATCGGTTATTGCTGTGGAAATTGATTCTCGTCTAGCCCAGCAATTACCCGTGACAGCTGCGACCCACAGCAATCGTGCAGAAGAGTTAACTGTCATCAATCAAGATGCACTGACGCTTCGCAATCTTCCCGTTAATCCAACGATATTGGTGGCAAATCTTCCTTACAACGTCTCAGTTCCAGTTTTCTTGCACCTACTTGAAATACTCCCTTCACTCAGAAGTGGCGTGATTATGGTGCAGGCGGAAGTAGCGGACCGATTGGCAGCTCAACCAAATTCAAAAGACTATGGAATTCCTAGCGTTAAAGCTGCATGGTGGGCAGATGTCACTGGCGCAGGTTCAGTCTCGCGAAATATTTTCTGGCCACAACCCAACGTAGATTCTAAACTCGTTGCATTTACTCGTCGGGCAACACCGGGCGATGAAGAACTGCGAAAGAAAGTCTTTGCACTTATTGATTTAGCATTTGCCCAGCGACGCAAGATGCTGCGATCTGCTCTTTCATCCATGTTTGGTGGTTCGGCGGCTGCGGAAGCTGTCCTCATTCGAGCAGGCATTGATCCGACATTGCGCGGTGAATCCTTGGATATCAATAGCTTCTGCGCAATCGCGAAACTTGGGTAGAGTTTAATCGTGGCTCTGAATTCGGTAACCGTGCGCGTACCTGCAAAGGTAAATCTGCAGTTATCTGTTGGGCCTAAAGAGGCAGATGGTTATCACAATTTGGTCTCGGTCTTTCAAGCTATTTCTATCTTTGATGATGTCACTCTAACCAAATCAAAACCCGGAAGCGGTGTAACTATCGCTGTAACAGGTGAACACACGCATGGAGTACCCGAGGATCACTCGAATTTAGCAGTCAAAGCAGTACAGCTCGTTGGTGAAAAGTTTGAGTTTGATGTTGACGTACATATTGAGATTAAGAAATCAATTCCTGTTGCAGGTGGTATGGCTGGGGGAAGTGCTGATGCAGCGGGTGCGCTAGTTGCAATGGATGCGCTCTACCAATTAGAGATGTCACGCGAAGAGCTTCACTCACTGGGATCGCAATTAGGTAGCGATGTCCCATTTATGATTTCGGGAGGCACTGCGATAGGGCAAGGACACGGCGATCAATTAACAGCAGCGCTTTCTCGCGGTACCTATCACTGGGTACTGGCACTTTCTAGCGTTGGATTATCAACGCCTGCTGTGTACGCAGAATGTGATCGAATGCGCGCCGAATTGGAGATTGCCCCGCCACAAGTTTCAGATATCTTGATGCAGTCTCTTCTTGCCGCAGATGCAGAAGCGGTTGGCCGTGCGCTCACCAATGATCTGCAGAATGCGGCTTGTTCACTCCGACCGGCGCTTAGCCTGGTACTTGAGGTTGGACGCGACTATGGAGCTCTCGGTGCAATTGTTTCAGGTTCTGGGCCTACTGTGGCTTTCTTGGTTGCAGATGAAGATTCTGGTTTAGATCTTGCTGTCGCGTTGACAGCGAGCGGGGTTGTGGGAAGCGTGGCTCGTGCAACTGGTCCAGTACATGGCGCGAAAGTAATTAGTAATTAAGTTTCATCAAACTCTGTTACAAGTTTGCTGAGCAAATCAGAGAGAACTTCTCGCTCTTTTATCGTGAGATTTTGAAGCAGTTCTCTCTCGTTCTCTAAAAGATCTTCCATAGCTGAATCGACCGCACGCATTCCCGAGCGCGTTAGTGTAACTAGCGATCCACGGCCATCGTTGGGGTCTGGCTGGCGAGTAATTAGTTGTAACTCTTCAAGTCGATCAAGTCGATTAGTCATAGTGCCGCTCGTAACGAGAGTCTCTTGCATCAGTTGGCCTGGAGAAAGTTGATGCGGTGCACCTGCTCTACGGAGCGCTGCGAGAACATCGAAGCCCCAGTTTTCTAGTTCGCCGAAAGCATCACGACGTGCAATATCAAGATGGCGTGCAATTCGGGTGATGCGACTAAGGACTGCAAGGGGAGAGAGGTCTAAATCAGGGCGCTCGCGCTTCCACGCGGCTATGAGGCGGTCAACTTCATCGCGCTCGTGTGATTGGTTTCCCATAAGAAATGAGTTTAGTGGTCGCGAGCACTGCCGAAGATAAGGGAGAATATAGGTTCCGCCATTGTGTAGTGGCTAGCACATGGGCCTTTGAAGCCCAGGGTCCAGGATCGATACCTGGTGGCGGAGCAATT
>CAYWWZ010000014.1:0-16458 GCA_964462495.1 uncultured Candidatus Planktophila sp.
TTCGCACTCGATTCAATTCCAGCGATCTTCGGCTTAACTCAAAATGTTTACATTGTCATCACTGCAAACGTCTTTGCCCTCATGGGGCTTCGTCAGCTCTACTTTCTCATAGGTGGATTGATGGAACGCCTGATTCACATTGGTAGGGGTTTATCGATAATTCTTGGGTTTATTGGGGTCAAACTTATCTTTCATGCCTGCCATGCTGTTGGGTGGCATGAAATAGCTGGAATTCATATTCCAGAGATCACAATCACTCAAAGTTTGAGCGTTATTGTGCTCTGTATCGGAACTGCAACTATCACAAGTTTGATTGCAACTCGAAAAAAAGTTTAAGCAATCGGTAGTTCGGCGACGATTGCTAGGCCACCAAGCTCGCTTTTGCGGAGCGAAAACTTTCCATCTAGCTTCTCAATAACGGCAGACATAATGCTCATCCCTAACCCTGAGCCACCATTCTCTCGTGATCTCGATTTATCAAATCTGTTGAGAGAGCGGATATTCTCGCGATAAGCACTTTCTGGTAGTCCAGGACCTGAATCTTCAATCATGAGCTCAACATGTTTGCCGATTTTTGTAAGTGAAATTCGAACAACATCTTTAGAGTCTGTATGGCGCACGATATTTGTGAGGGCATTTTGAATAAAGCGCGAGATGTAGTCACGAGATCCAATTACTTTTAGCCCAGGAGCAACTTGCACACTGACGGTACGAGTTGGATTAAGAGTAGTGAAATCAGTTCCATGAGCGCTCACAATTTCGCTGAGATTGATTTCTTCAATATCGCGTGCACCACTTTCGCCCAGTTCAGCCAACAGCAGCAGATCCTGGATGAGCGTCTCCATTCGACTAATTTCGCTACCAACTCTGCTAAATGCACGTGACTTATCTTCAGGTGCAGTGAGCTGATCTTTGCTGAGCATTTCAACATAGCCTTTAATGACCGTTAGCGGAGTACGAAGTTCATGCGAAGCATCTCCAAGAAACTCTTGCATACGTGCCAATGAAGCAGAATCGGCGGTTCGTCTTTCGCGGCGGAAATAAAGAAAGAGCAGGACGCCAGCGAAGGAATTAAGAATTAAGGTAACAAGAGCCAGGTACTGCAAATCAGAGATAAAGTTTTCATCAACTTCATTCGTTGAACGAGCGATGATGATGTAATCACCACCTTCAAGTGGGATGGAGCGAATGCGATAAGCAGGTTCTCCCGAAACTCGGATTGGACTACGCACGGCGCGCTCAACTTCTCGTAAAGGTGGAGCGCCAAGATACTCAAGAGAGGATTCATTAATAATGGTCTCTGAACCATCTCGGGCTAGCAAGGTAAGCGTGGCATCGAGATTGGATTGCTCAATCGCAAAGAGTGCAGCGCCTACTGCTTGTCCTGGGTTTTCATAGGCGGTAAGTGCAACAAAGTTAAGGCTACGGTCTATCTTTTGAATTTCTATATCTAACGAGTGCTTGACAGTGATTCCGCCAATTCCGACCGTTATCAAGGTCAACAGAACTACTGTGACAAAACTGATACGTGAAGTTTGCGATAACTTCACTGCTTCTCGGGTTGCAGCTGAAACCCGACTCCTCGAATCGTCTTAATCCCCTCATATCCATCACGATGCAATTTTTTACGAAGATATGAAATATAAGTGTCCACAACAGTACTTTCGGACTCAAAAGTAATTCCCCAGACTTCGTCCAAGAGATAGGCCTTGCTCAACACGCGACCTTTACTCTCAAGAAGTACATGGAGCAGGCGAAATTCCGTTGGAGAAAGTTCAACAACCTCGCCATTGAAAGTCACTTGATGTGAATCGCTATCTAAAGTAATTGGACCGCAACTGAGATTGGTTGGGGTAGAAACTGTGTACTGAGAACGTCGCAAAATTGCCTTGACTCTCAGCACTAATTCCTCAAGCCCTTGAAGCGGTTTTGTCATGTAATCATCTGCGCCCAGAGTTAAACCTTTGGTGATATCTGCACGATCCCCACGGGCGCTAAGCATGAGCGCCGGGGTATTGTCACCATTGCCCCGAATACGCTCGATAAATTCAAAGCCATCCATCATCGGCATATTGATATCTACGATAAGTAAATCAGGTTTTGTGGTGCGCAGTTGAGTCAAAGCAATCATGGCATCAGCTGCGGTTACGGTCTCAAATCCGGCTAACTTGAGCGCATCTGCTAAGAGATCGCGCATGCCCGCTTCGTCATCAATAATCATGATTAGTTGGCTCATGGCTATACCCTGCCACGCCTGAGGCCTCTTTTCTACCAATAAACCACCGTGCACACGGACTCATGAGCCCTTTCACAGAATATTCACATCCCTTCGCATCTACTATTTGTCTATGCACAAGGGTAAAGAGTTCGCCGCAGTGGCACTTCTCACTGGCTCTTTTCTTAGCGGTAGTTTCACCTCAGCTCAGGCAGATTCAACACCAAGCCCATCACCAAGTGCTTCAATTGATTCATACAAATCTGTGCAAGAGCAGTTCAAGCGCGAGCGTGATGAATATATGCAGGCCATGCGCGAACGCGATCTTAAGATGCGCATCATAAATATGACTTTTAAGAATGCGGTTGATAAGGCATCTGCGGATGCGCGCTTTGCCATGCTTAACGCAGTTACACCGGAGCAGAAGAATTCAATTGCTACAGCTCGCCGTAATGCAATCGCGCAAGCAATCACTTTACGCGATTCGGCGATTCTCGCTCTTGGGCCTATGCCTACTCCCCCTGCCAAGCCA
Organism: uncultured Candidatus Planktophila sp.; assembly: GCA_964462495.1. Taxonomy (GTDB): domain Bacteria; phylum Actinomycetota; class Actinomycetes; order Nanopelagicales; family Nanopelagicaceae; genus Planktophila. The sequence goes on from CAYWWZ010000014.1 coordinate 2,748, forward strand.
GATAAGTTTGCTCACGAAAAAGGCGAGCTCAAAGTTGAATCAAAGATGGATCAAAAAGGTAGATCGAAGCGCTAACTACTCGACTGCGTCTGTCTTCATGGTGCGCAAGGTTTTTCGACCATGGCTCTTTGCCTTCTCATGAATTCTGCGAATTTGAAGCTCAATATTCTTAATGGCTGAATCAAAAGCTGCCACATCGTTAAAGCCAGTTGCTTCGGCTCGTAGTAGTGGCCCTGAGCCATGAGAAGTAATGACTACTCGATGAGAATTCTTTCCTTGTCGAGGATTTCCCTCGTGTGTTATCTCAACCTCAATTCGGTCGATAGTTACGCTAAAGCGCTGCATTGATAGTAGCTTCTCTTGCGCAATGACCTTAAAATCACTGGCAAGTTCAGCATGACGTGTGTGGAAAATGATTTTCACAAGTACACAATGGCACTATTCAATGGAAAATGTAAGGGAGAATCCTTAAGAGAGAGGGAGAAGGTAGACCACGAGCGTCAAAATCGCGGCCAGCAAAAGAGACTGTCCTAGGATTGAAAGCGCCGTCTTGCGGTCTGCCGCTTGCGCACTTTTATCTGAAACCTTTGAAAGTTCTCCAAGTTTGCCGAAATTGAATGTGCCCATAAAGCCATACGCCAAACAGAACCTCTTGCGAGATTGAACCCACCCGATTGAGGCAACGGTAAGTGGAATAAAGATGCCCAGTCTTGCTCCTGGTGTCGCGTTTGTAGAAATTAAGCCAACTAAGGTAACTATGCTGATAACGGCTCCTACAAGAGCAACAAATTGACGGCGACGAACTTCACCTTTGCCGATATTGCAACTTCCTGGGATGTAGGTGTCGGTTGTCATTTATGCATCCTCAAATTCATCTTCATCGATCCAAGCGTCGGTGTTGGAATCATCTTGCTTTTCTACCCACGAAAGAAATGAGCCGATTGCGCGAAATGCAAGTATGCCCACAGTAACTGCGGCGATGATTCTGCGGAGCGCTTTCATGGGTATAAAAATACTCCTGTTTTCCGCCTTTTGCGCGTTAAGAACGTAGTGAAGCAATGCGAGTTACAGCTTCACCAATAATTTCAGGACTAGTAGCAAAGTTAAGTCGCACAAACTGTGAAGATTGTTCACCAAAACGGATACCTGGGACGAAGGCTACCTTCGCCTTTTCAACTAAAACTCCTGCAGGGTCGACGCCTAGGTTTAAAGCCGAAAGGTCGAGCCAGGCTAAATATGAACAATGAGGTTCGTGATAGCCAATCTCTGGAGCCTGCTCTGCAAGCAAGTCGGTGACCAGTTTTCTATTGTGATCGAGGTGGATGAGCAGGGCATCAAGCCACGGCTCGCCATGTTCGAATGCAGCAACGGAAGCAAATCCTCCAAGTAGCGATGCTCGATAATGGGTAGCAGGAGCTATCGCATTGAGTTTTTCGAATAACTTTTCATCTTCAGTGACAATAATCGCGCACTTCAGACCAGCAATATTCCACCCCTTGCTTGATGAGGTAATGGTTATTCCCACCTGTCGGGCAGTATCGGATACCGCCAAGAATGGGGTAAATGTCTGTTCACTGAACGTCAGCGGTGCATGGATCTCATCGCTTATGACATAGACGCCGTACTTCTTGGCTAAATCTGCAAACCTGCCTAACTCCGCATGAGTAAATACCTTGCCCAGCGGATTATGTGGATTGCTTATCAGATGGACTTTGATGCCAGATGCATAGGCTCTTTCGATTCCATCCCAATCGAGGACCCAATTACTGCCATCAACCTCCGAATCGCTCTCTGAAAATGGCACATCAACGTTTACAAGATGTGTTTCGGCGGTCCACGTCCAGAAATTTGGATACACGGGTGAATTGATAAGAATTTTGTCGCCTGGCTTCGTGATTACTCGCAATACTTCAACAACTCCCACACCTACATCAGCAGCAATGCGAACCTGCGCCGCATCTGCCTTCCATCCCCAACGACGGTGTGCAAAACCAGAAAAGGCGTGACCCAATTCCGGGATAGGGCCGAGGTATCCCAGATCTGAGTGGGTGACCATTTCACCAAGTATTTCTCTAATGGGCTGTGCAATAGGAAAATCCATTTCAGCGACTGGCAAGGGAAGTACATCCGATGGAAATGCTCGCCATTTTTCACTGCGATGGGTGCGAAGTTCACTCAAGGAGAAAGCGTGAAGTTCAAAGCCGCTCTGCTCACTCATAGACGTAGTATGTCACCGACAATAGGCTTTATCTATGACCGTAAATATGGCAGTCACAACGGTGCAGATGAAGAAGATTGTCGCTGATCTCGCCTCGCGTGATTCGCGTCTGGCAAAAGTAATTGATGCTCATCCACTCTGCACAATTGGGCGAAATCCAAAGCCTATAAGCCACTTTGAGGCTCTTGTTGAATCAGTGATCTCGCAACAGTTAGCAGTAAAGGCAGCTGAAACTATTTATAGTCGAGTAAAAGTCTTGGCGAAGGGACGGGTTATTCCGGCTCGAATTGCACTGATTTCAGAGTCAGATATGCGAGAAGCAGGTGTGTCCGGAGCTAAGTACAAAACTATTCAAGGCCTCGCAGAGGCTGCGCTATCCAAAAGAATAAGGATTAATCAATTACACCTTATTAATAGTGATCAAGAGATCTTTGAACAACTCACAAGTCTTTGGGGAATAGGACCTTGGACTGTGGATATGTTCATGATGTTTCAACTAGGACGTTTGGATATTTGGCCGACTGGAGATCTCGGAGTTAGACGCGGCTATGAAAAAATTTATCGGCTAACGGATGAAATTTCACCCCTTGCCCTGTTTAAAAAAGGTGAAAAATTTCGTCCGTATCGCAGCGTGGTTGCCTGGTACTGCTGGCGAGCGCTGAGTTAAGAACTTGCAATCTGAGGAAAATTAACTCCCGTACTAGAGTGACAGTCATAGCCATTTGGATTTTTCTTTAAGTACTTCTGGTGGTACTCCTCCGCAAGGAAATATGGAAAACCATCTGCACTTACAATCTCTGTGACAATCGCTCCGATTCCTTCGCGCGACAGAGCTGCCTGATAAACATCTCTCGTTGCTTCTGCCTGTAATTGTTGCGCTGCGCTGGTAGTAAAAATCGCACTGCGATATTGAGTGCCGATATCACCACCTTGGCGATTCAGTGATGTCGGATCATGCATCACCCAGAACTCCTCCAAGAGACGTCGATAAGTCACTTGTGAAGGATCAAATTCCACCTCTACGGTTTCAGCATGACCTGTAACTCCAGTGCAGACTTGTTCATATGAAGGATTGGGGCGCACTCCACCCATATATCCAACGCTGGTTGCAATCACTCCTTCGATATTCCAAAAACGACGCTCTGCGCCCCAGAAACAACCTGTCGCAAAATATGCTTTCTCGGAAATGCTCATAGTCAGATAACCTACCCTTCTACCTGCGCCCCCGTAGCTCAGGGGATAGAGCACTGCCCTCCGGAGGCAGGTGCACAGGTTCGATTCCTGTCGGGGGCACCCTCACTTTGAATTGTTCAGTCCATTGAAAATCTCGAAAGGGATACAAATCACCCCAGTTCTCGGAAACTTTTCTCCTACCTTCTTGTTTAACTTGAGAGTTACAGGGAGAATTACCCTCTTGTGCGCATACTTCGCACAACAAAATCGCTTTGGGAAAGGAGGAGAGCCGTGGATTGGAGACATCAATCAGCTTGTCGCGAAGAAGATCCAGAGCTCTTCTTCCCGGTCGGAAATACGGGGCCTGCAATCACCCAAATCGAAGAGGCTAAAAAAGTCTGTAACCGCTGCGTTGTCAAAGAAGCTTGCCTGGCATGGGCTCTTGAATCTGGGCAGGATGCTGGAGTCTGGGGCGGTCTATCAGAGGATGAACGCCGAGCGCTCAAGCGCCGCGCAGCACGAAACCGCGCTCGCCTTGCTGACCAAGCAAACTCTTAATTTTTTACTGGGAAAGTTAGCGTCACTCTCGTCTGTTGATCATCTGTCACTAAACGCAATTGCCCTCGAAGCTCATTCTCTGTGAGAGTGCGAACAATCTGTAAACCAAGATTTGGTGATGTTGCGATATCAAAACTATCCGGAAAGCCGACTCCGTCATCGCTAATTGTTACTGACAAATCCTTGCCATTGAGGGTTGCGTCAACACCTAAAGTGGAGCCCTCAGTTGCCAACCCATGTTCGAGCGCGTTATGAATTAACTCGGTAACAACCAGGGCAAGTGGTGTTGCAAGTCTGGGCTCAAGCGAGCCAATAGTTCCAGTCCGCTTGATTTGTAGCTCGCTCATACGCGGACTTAACTCGAGTGCGTGAGAAAGCAAATTATCTAGAACATCGTCAAAGGCAACGGATGAGTCACGGCTACTGGAGAGAGTTTCATGCACAAGAGCGATAGATGCGATACGACGCACAGCCTCATTGAGCGCAGCGCTTGCCCCTGGATCCTCGATACGTCGGGCCTGTAAACGCAACAGCGCTGAAACTGTCTGCAAATTGTTTTTTACACGGTGATGGATCTCGCGAATCGTGGCATCTTTTGTAACCAATTCACGTTCGCGACGACGTAGTTCTGTGACATTGTTTAGAAGAACTATTGCTCCTATTCGATTATTGGCTTGCAATAGCGGCAGAACAGTGAAATCAATCGTTCCACCGGTATTTTCAATTTCAACACGCTTAAGTGATTTTCCACTCAAGCCCATTGCAATCGTTTCTTCTTGTGCATCTGGCTTAACCTTGGCGAGCGACTGAGCAACTTCTCCCAACTTATGTCCCTCAACTTCACTCATCCATCCCAAACGGCTAAATGCCGAGCGCGCATTGGGGCTGGCATATGAGACAACGCCATTGACATCCAATCTGATGAGTCCATCTCCAACACGCGGTGCTGGATCAAAGAGCGAACCTGCATCAGGATAAGGAAAAGTTCCTTCAGAGATCATGCGATAGAGATTGTGAGCAATTTCGCGATAGTTAAGTTCCAGACGTGATGGCTGGCGCATTAATTCCGCATTTCGGTGGCGCGAAATTACTCCAATGACGTGGCCACCAAACATTACCGGGATGGTTTCTTCTTTGACGAGATACTCCCCCATAAGTTCAGGTTGGGTATCGCGCACGATTTCGGCTTCGGAGAGCGCCTGATCAATATGGGGACGTTCTCCGTAAGTGATTTCTTCACCAATCACATCAAGCGGGAAAAGTGTTGCAGCTGTGGTGGGACGGATATGTGCAACGGCCACGTACCCAGTGGGCCAACTCTTGAAATCTTTGCGAAGTGGTACCCAAAGAATTAAGTCGGCAAAAGATAAATCAGAGAGCAGTTGCCAATCCGCGATCAACTCACGCAGACGATGTATCTGCTCAGGCGATAACGAACTCCTGCCTTGGACATAATCTTCTATGGCGGCCATTTATCCCTGCCTCATCCAAGTTGGCAAGTTTTGCGCAATTTCTTGAGTAGCAAACCACGTCAATTCTTCGCCATCGCTAGATACTTCAAAGAGACATTGCAGATCATCCCAAGCAAGTGGATCGGCGAGCGACACTGACATGTCATGGATCTCTATCACCTTTTCGTGCGGAATTTCAAAGGCGAGGACACATGCAACACCAGAACCTTGGGTCCTCATCTCTAACGCATCTTCGGCAGCTACCATGGAAAGTGAATATTCAATCTCTTCTTCATCTAGATCCGGATGTGCAGCCAAAAAGGATTCTGTTGGCGCGTATATATCTGAAATATCTAAACTTCCGGAGTTAAGAAACTCGAAAACCTCTTGGGCTGTCATCGCCGCATATCCGCGCATGAGCCAAGCCTATAAGAAGTTATTTCGTCAGCCGACCTGCAATCTCTTCGATAGACCTGCGTAGATGGCTGCGCTCATTAATTTCGTTGAGGGGGCTGCGCTCACTCTCAGCGCGAGTTATGCTCCGCAAATCAGCCGGCAACGTCAGGATGTTGGAGAGTTTTAAACCTTGTGTGCTCTGTAGGAACGACTGATCCAGTGGTGAATTCTTCTTGACCGTATTTCTCATATTGTGAATACACGTTATCGCTGGTTTTACAGGATTCTGAGAAAGCTCACGCAGTAATTCACGAAGCCTCTCTAGTGATAGGTAATCACTACGAGATACGACCCATAACTCATCTGCATAGGTGGCGCTCCAATTAAGAGCTTCGCTCTCCCATCTCTTACTTGTCAATTGAGTTGCAATCTGACGCACAACACCTAGATCAATTACTATGAAATCAAATTCAGAACGGGCATTGTGAAGATTGGCAAGGTCACTCTCCAAAGTGCCCTGTGAGATCTCCATCCCGCAGAGCCCCTGTGAGATTCGCGTGTAACGCTCTCCAGAACGTAGACCACGTTGGCCGAGTAGAGAAGAAATTGCAGGGGCAGATGCATGGGCATCAACCAAAAGACATTCTTTACCCAACAGACTTAGTTCAGCCGCCAAATTTATCGCCACCGTGGTGCATCCCGCAGAACTGCTGGCTGCCGAGAGAGCGATGGTACGTGCTCGAATAACTGAGTTTTTTACTTCAGCTCTAATCAAGGGTGCACGCAGTGAACCGCGCATCAATGAGACTAGCTCCAGCGCAGTTTCCGGAAATCTCTGTACACCTACAAATTCAGATTCAATTGCCCCTTCTGGCGCAAAGAGAAAGATTGAAAATCCGAGTAATCGCAATTTCGCAATTCCTGCTGGGTTGAGCCCTTCTAAGTCAGTTCCCAAAATAATGGTTGGTTTGTCTGATATCTGGGTGTCACAAATCTTCACGATGTTTTCAAAATCAAGTGCTCGAAGAGTTATATCCCATCCTTGGCTAAAGAGGGTGCTTGCAATGAAGCTTTCTCGCTCTGGATCGCGTATTCCAGTAATTGCTGAACTATGTAATTCACCCACGAGTGCGCACAACAACCAGTCTGCCGCTTGTAGTTGCCGCCAACACTGATTGGATTTCAGATCTATCTAGCAAAATTCCGAGCGCAACTTCTCCTCCGAAGTTACTTCCTTTGCGATCGATTGATGTGACAAAGGCTCCGCTTACAACAAATTGTGGAGAAATCACTGAATTGCTATCGCGGACATCATGTACCTGATAAAGCGAAATCAACTCTCCTACATCAACCTCTAGTGGGACATCGACTGCTCGGATACTGAGTGATAACTCCTGCTGTGTAAGCGATTGCGCATCATTGGTAAGGGAGCTACCTTGCAGCAACTCACCTGGTAGTAATCGCCGGCGAGTGATTGAACCAATCGGATTCGTTGATGCTGCAAGGTAGCTTTCTGCTGCTGTCCCGAGTACGACAGATTGATAGCCCAGATCGCCAGGCTCAATTTGTGTGCCTGCTGCGATTGGGCGCAGAACCACCCAATAACTCTCTCGTGCGTTTGCAGCTCGTGTCATGAGAAAAGAGGTGAGTAGGGCGCCGACACAGAGAGCAATTGAAAGATAGAGACGAGAATGTGATTTCTTCTTAACGATCATGGGCGCACCGTAAAAGTCTGTCGTATCGGTTTCCTATCCAATTTCCACAGTAAGACTTAAGTATGAATGGCTATCAAACTTGTGATTGATTACTTTCATCTCATGAGGCCGAAAACTTCGGGCCATGACTACAAAAACGACCAGTAACCCAATCGAAAGCCAGCGTTCATATCTGCAGTTGGTCTCGAGTACCGAAGACCGCGCACTTTGGAGCCATCCGGTCCTGGAAATCTTCACACCACCAGTACGCGAGATTCCAGCGCAGAAAGCAAAGCTATTTCTCGTACCTTCTACATTTGGCGAGGATCTTGATCCCGATGAGATGCCCATCCCAACATCTGCGGCAGACTTACCAGAGTTACATGCCTGGACTATGAAGTTTATTGTCAGCGTAGTTGAGATATGGGGAGGAAGAAGACAACCCGCACAACTGATTCGCTGGTGTCATCGCGTAATTTATATGGATCTCTTAAAGAACGCAGGAACGCAGAAAGAAATAGGCAAGATTCGAAGCATTCATCAATCAGAGCCTTTTGATGGGATTTGTGAATCCACCGTAGTAATCAAGTTTGGAGAACGATTTCGTTCTGCAGTAATCCGATTTGAGGGCGTTGATGGAAGGTGGCTCTGTACCGCGCTACAACTACTTTAAGGAATCAGCGAAGATATCAAGCTGCACCGTGGCAACGCTTATATTTCTTACCTGATCCGCAAGGGCACTGGCTATTTCGCGATACATCTCCAGTAGAGACGACGCCGTTTTCATCAGCTGCTGAATAACGAAGCGGCTGAGTTTGGGCAGGCTTTTCATCAACACCTTGCGCCTTGATGGTTCCACCGTCTGCTTCGATCGTAACTTGTACGTTGAAGACCAAACTCGCTAACTCTTCTTTAATCGCATCCATCATGGCAGAAAAGAGTTCATACCCCTCGCGCTGGTACTCCACAAGCGGATCGCGTTGGGCCATGGCGCGCAGGCCAATTCCCTCCTGCAGGTAGTCCATCTCGTAAAGGTGCTCACGCCACTTGCGATCTAGAACCGAGAGAAGAACGCGACGCTCAAGTTCCCTTAACACATCAGCACCGAGTTCGGCTTCACGTTTTTCGTAAGCGTCAAGGGCGTCATCCAGAATTTTCGCTTCCAAAAATTCAGCATCAAGCGCTGCCTTAGAGCCAACTTCTGCAATCAAATCATCTGGTGTGAATGAAATTGGATATATCAACTTGAGCGCTGTCCATAGTTGATCTAGATCCCATTCTTCAGCGAAGCCCTGTGATGTGGCGGCATGGACATAGGCAGAAATCGTATCCGCGACGAAATCACGAACTTGCTCACCTAAATCTTTTCCTTCAAGTACGAGGCGACGTTCGCCGTAGATAACTTCACGTTGGCGATTCATAACATCGTCATATTTGAGGACATTCTTGCGAATCTCAAAGTTCTGCGCTTCAACTTGAGTTTGTGCTGAACGAATAGCGTTTGAGACCATTTTTGATTCGATTGGTTCATCTTCGGGTAGACCAGCAGCTGAAAGAACACGCTCAACGATTCCCGAATTAAAACGACGCATCAAATCATCTTGAAGCGACAGATAGAAGCGAGATTCACCTGGGTCACCTTGGCGACCAGAACGACCGCGAAGCTGATTATCAATACGGCGAGATTCGTGGCGCTCTGTACCAAGTACATAGAGCCCACCAAGCGCAACTACTTCTTCATGTTCTCTAGCAATTGCTTCTTTCTGCTTCGCTATCTCTGCGGGCCAAGCAGCTTCATACTCTTTGGGATTATCAACTGGAGAGATTCCGCGACGCTGGAGTTCAAAGTCAGCCATAAATTCAGGGTTACCACCGAGCATGATGTCAGTTCCGCGACCTGCCATATTTGTCGCCACAGTAACCGCACCTTTTGTGCCAGCTCGAGCAACGATTGCCGCTTCGCGTTCATGATGCTTCGCATTAAGAACTTCATGTGGGACGCCTGCCTTTTTCAAGAAAGCAGATAACTCTTCAGATTTTTCAACGCTGACCGTACCGACCAGAACTGGTTGGCCTTTGCGATGGCGCTCGACAATATCGCGAGTGACGGCAGCAAATTTGCCGACCTCAGACTTGTAGACCAAATCTGGCTGATCAATACGTTGCATCTCGCGATTTGTTGGAATTGGGACAACACCTAGTTTGTAAATCTGGTGGAATTCTGACGCCTCGGTCATAGCCGTACCGGTCATACCAGAAATAGTTTCGTAGAGGCGGAAATAGTTCTGCAAAGTAATTGTTGCAAGAGTCTGGTTTTCGTCTTTAATTTCAATACGCTCTTTAGCTTCTAGCGCCTGATGAAGCCCCTCACTATAACGACGACCAGACAACATGCGGCCAGTGTGCTCATCCACAATTAAGAGCTCACCGTTCATGACTACATAGTCTTTATCCCGCTTAAAAAGCTCTTTTGCGCGTACTGAGTTATTGAGATATCCGATGAGCGTGGTATTTGCCGCTTCATACAAGTTTTCAATTTTAAGAAGTTCTTCGACCTTAGTCACACCATCTTCCAGAATTCCGATGGTCTTCTTCTTTTCATCAACTTCATAGTGGACATCACGCTGTAATTTGGCAGCGATGTTTGCAAATTCGACGTACCACTTAGTTGCCTTATCAGCAGGGCCGCTAATAATCAAAGGTGTACGTGCTTCATCGATGAGAATGGAGTCAACTTCGTCAACAACTGCAAAGAAGTGATCACGTTGAACACAATCTTCGATAGACCACGCCATGTTGTCGCGAAGATAGTCAAAACCAAATTCATTATTTGTGCCGTAGGTAATGTCACATAAATAAGCAGTGCGACGTTCTGCAGGCGTCATGCTGTTGAGAATTACTCCGACTGATAGTCCAAGGAAACGATGGATACGTCCCATCCATTCGCTATCGCGCTCGGCCAGGTAGTCATTGACAGTTACAACGTGGACTCCTCGGCCAGCGAGCGCGTTGAGATATGAGGGCAGGGTTGCAACGAGAGTCTTTCCTTCACCAGTGCGCATTTCTGCAATATTGCCGCGGTGAAGAGCCGCTCCACCCATAATTTGTACGTCATAGTGGCGCTGACCCAATGTGCGTTTGGCTGCTTCGCGAACTACTGCAAAAGCTTCTGGCAATAAGTCATCCAAAGATTCGCCTTGCGCTAGACGCGATTTGAATTCATCGGTCTTGGCACGCAATTGTTCATCTGAAAGCGGGGTGGTGCTGGATTCAAAACCATTTACCTGGTTGACGATCTTGCCCAAGTCACGAAGGATCTTGCCTTCGCCAGCTCGCATGATTCGATCAAGAATTGAAGCCATCACAACTACCTTCCGCGTATATCCGTAATGAGGGTCTTATCGTAGGGGTTCTGCAACACAGGCAGTTACGCATCCTGCCACCTCCACGCCCACTTTACGCAGGGCTCTCACGGCTTCGTGCAGCGTGGCCCCCGTTGTGACGAGGTCGTCAATCACTATGGCTCTTCCACTCAAAAAATTCAGAGATTTCATAGAGCCATCTAAATTGCGAACTCTTGATTTAGCATCTAGTGACGATTGATCTCGAACTCGCCGGACATGTTGCAAGTTTTCATAGAGCGGTAAATTGCTCATCTGACTGAGATGAGTTCCTAGAGCTGTAATGAATTGTCGTCCCCGAGCACGGGCTACAGTCCTGCGCGAAGGGATGGGCACTAGTAAATCGCCGCGTATTTCCCGCTGAAAATATTCCAGTGCATGTCTCAAAGCGCCAAGTATGAGGTGATCGGCCACCGCTAGATTGTTTTCTTTGGCTGCAAGTAAAACTTTTCCCGCGGTCTGCGAATAAGTCACTGCGGAATAGATAGGGAAAGGCGTTGTAGTAGTTGCCCATTTTCGATAGATATGTGGGTGCCAATCTCTGCGACAAGATGAACAAATTTCTAGGCCTAGAAGTCCGCAACCCAAACATCGACTAGGAAAGATAATTTCTTGCAGTGCGCGGAGGGATTTCATCGCTCCTATTCTTCATCGTCACACTGAATTACTTAGAGATAAAAATTCTCCTCGTGGAAATCTAGTGGGGTCACCTTGATAGGCCTGCCTTGAATCTGTTCTCCCGCGCTGCGCGGCAAGGTCAGCACAAAGTGGGCGCCTTTACCTGGACGGCCCCAAGCATCTAGTTCACCGTTGTGCAATCTGGCATCTTCGAGAGAGATAGAAAGTCCAAGACCTGTTCCACCACGAATACGTGCGCGTGAGGGATCTGCGCGCCAGAATCTATCGAAGACTCGTATGAGCGCTGACTCATCCAGACCTGGCCCAAAGTCACGCACACCAATCGCTACTTCTGTTTCAGTGGCGACGATGGATACAACAATCTCTTTTCCATCCGCGTGATCGAGAGCATTGGAGAGCAGGTTTCGAAGGATGCGCTCTACGCGGCGAATATCGGCCTTAATCTGGATAGTTGGTGATTGGGAATTAATGCGTATTCCCGCATCTGTTGGCACTTCCCCAAGTTCAAAGTCAGAGACACATCTCTTCACCAAACTCACAACATCAAAATCAACTGGTTCTAGTACTGCTACTTCTGCATCAAAGCGGCTGACTTCAAGTAAATCTTCAAGCAAACGTTCAAAACGATCTATTTGCGCCGCCAATAACTCTGAACTACGTGCAACAACGGGATCAAAGGAGTTTCGCTGGTTATAGATCACCTCTGAGGCCATTCGCAAAGTAGTAAGAGGAGTTCGCAACTCGTGAGAAACATCGGATACAAAACGTTGCTGAACGCGTGATAAATTCTCTAAACGAGAAATCTGCTGTTCGATTGATTGCGCCATTTCATTGTAAGACTGCGCAAGAGTTGCCATTTCATCTTGCGATTCCACTCTCATGCGTTGGCTAAAATTACCTTCCGTAAATTGCGTTGCAACTCGAGCCGCATCACGTACGGGCCGAACGACTTGCCGTACAACTAGCCAGGTAATTAAGGCTATGAGAAAGATGAGTGCAAAACCTGTAAAAATCAGAGAATTTCGAATGAGTGTAAGCGTCTCTGCTTGAGCATTCAGCGTGAAGACCACATACATTTCATAGGTACCACCACCGGGAATCTTGATTGGTTCTCCCACAAAAAGTGCGTCCGATACCACGTCATTCTGGTAACGACTTTGAGCATATTCGTATTGAGACTCTTGTGAATTTCGAACGCGCTCTCGAAGTGATTCTGGGACTGATTTTGGATCAATAAGCGCAGAAGCCATTTCATAAGAGACATTAGAACTCTTATCTGAAGGAAACTTTAACAAGATGATGTCGCGACTATCTTCGTTTACGTCTTGATTGGTCGCCTCTACGATGAGTCCAGCAATCACCTGCTTGCGTTCTTCAACGCTCTTGCTCTGAGAAAGAATCAACTGGTACTGGGCATTAAAGAAGGTAAATCGTGCTTCCGTCAGCGCTGAATCTAAGCTGACAGAACGGATTCCATCTGACAATCGTGAATTCAATGCGGAGCCAGCCAGAGTTACAACTCCTAGAGAGAGAAGTACTGTTGAGAGGATAACTTTGGTTGCAAGTGATTGCGCCAGCGCCCTTCTTATCCCTCTCATGGTCAGTGTGCCCTTTACGCTGGGCCGCCCGCCTTGTAACCAACTCCTCGCACAGTCATCACGATCTCGGGGTGTTCTGGATCATGCTCTACTTTGGAACGAAGTCGCTGCACGTGAACATTGACTAAGCGTGTATCCGTGCTGTGGCGATAACCCCAGACTTCGCTCAAGAGTGCATCGCGAGTAAAGACGCGCCCTGGATCCTTGGCTAACGCAACTAGCAAATCAAACTCCAAGCGAGTCAATTGAATGAGCGTGGCTCCACGATGCACCTCATGCGCTGTCACATCAATTGTGAGATCGCCGATTGTCAGCAGCCCTGTGACATCCGCATTCGTGCGACGTAGGCGAGTGCGGATTCGCGCAATCAATTCAGCTTTATCACGGAAAGGTTTCTGCATGTAATCATCTGCGCCAGCTTCTAAACCGCGGACAATATCTTGAGTCTCACCTTTAGCGCTTAACATGACAATTGGAACCATAGATTCCTGTCTAATCAATCTACATACTTCGATGCCATCAATCCCCGGCAACATCACATCGAGCAAGACGAGATCTGGAGGATTATTTCTAAATACCTCCA
>CAYWWZ010000015.1:0-16302 GCA_964462495.1 uncultured Candidatus Planktophila sp.
GCAAATAAACGCGCTATTGCTGCTTCTCGTAGGGCATGGAAGAGGTAGACCTCAGATTTTGGAATCTCTAAATCTGCGCTCCATTTCTCAATATTCTCTGGAATCAAGATAGGGCGGGCTGGATCGAGGAGGGGAAGTGCTACATCGTGAGCGCCAGTTGCGCTGGCGCTAATTCCGCCGATTGCTTGACCCAATTGAGTTGCAATCAGCGAGCCGATGAAGGTGCGAAGCAGCCCAGCGATTGCACTCATGGATCCAGCGAGGGCTTCAGCTTCACCTTCAGTACCACTTGCACCTTGCGCTGACATGGCTTGATCGAGCAATCCAGAAATTGCAGTTGCTAATCCGGTAGCGAGCGGTTCCATGGTTGCCTGCCAGCCAGGCAGAGTGGTGTCGACCCAATCAAGTCGGCTTAACGAAGTAGGTGCAGTGCCACTAGAAGTTGTTGGAAATACAGTTGCTTCGTTGAGCCAGAGCTCTGCAATCTCCAGAGCGTTATTAACTACTGTGACATCTTTGGTGCCGAGCGGCTCTGAACCTTGCGCCTGAACAAATCTCTTTGCGGTATCGCGAACAACGCTCTGCGGCAGCGCTTCTTGTTGTCCTTTGGCGCCGGGAGCAAAACTTGCAAAGGGATTAATAAACCCTGCTGGATTAATGCCTAATTCTTGAAATTGTTTCTGAATCTGCTCTTGCATCTGGCGCATCATCGCCGCAAAGTCATCAGGCTTTGGATTTTCTTCATCGCCATTATCGGGAGTAAATCCAAATGGTGTCATCGCAAACTCCCTAACCCTGGCATCGCTATCTTTTATCTATCGTTTATTTGTCGTTTATCTCTACGCGCTCGTGCATCAGAAATTCTATCTGTGGGTTGTAACGCTGGCAGTGTAGAAAATCTTCCCGAGAAGCCTCGTTGCCTTGTGAGGGCTAGGATGAGCCCGTGATCTCATCTCTTGCTGGAAGCAGCGCATTTGCCGCCCTTATTTGGTGGATTGTGCCCATCACGGGGCTGTTGGGCGGGCTCGGTTATGTGATCTGGGTTTCGAAGTTTAAGAGCAAGTTTGAGTCTGAAACATCGCGATCCGTCGGACAGTTTCAGAGATTTCAAGAATCATTCCGCAGCGATAATTCTCAACCAACTTCTCCACCAACTTCTCCACCAATGGATGGCCCCGCGCCATCGAAAAAACTGTAGACAATTACGGACAAGTTGATGCGCTTTTCCCGTACGCCTTTGCTCGTTAGGCTACTTTTCTTCTTTGTTATCGCCCTTCCACTGGTCACACCCGTGAACTTTGTCGTGATTCAACCTGGAGAAGCGGCACCGCTATTTCCCAAGATTTTGAAGTTGAAGAAAGATTTTGCGCAGCGGATTACAACTTATAAGCCCGATGGGCAGATGTATCTGCTCTCTATTTGGGTCTCCAACCCTGATGCCAAAGTGCTTGGCGCAGAGATTGTGCAATGTTGGGTGCGCTCAGATTGCGCAGTAATTCCACGTTCTGTTGTGTATGAAAAAGGAACTGATACAAAGACTGAAGTGAAAAAAGCAACGGCGCAGATGAAAGTCTCGCAGAACAGCGCGATAACGGCCTCAAAGGCGCTGCTGGCTAAGAATTTCCCCCAAGTTGACACAGCATTTTTAACAGATGGAGCATTTGAGGTTAAGTTAAAAAATACTGGTGGTCCAAGTGGTGGTTTGATCTTTGCACTTGGCCTCACTGAACTTCTAACGCCTGACGATTTACTGCAAGGTAGAAAGATTGCAGCATCGGGAACAGTCTCTAAAGTAGGCAAGGTTGGTCCGATTGGTGGCATCACTGAAAAAATCATCGCCGCAAAGAAGGCGGGAGCAGAGCTGCTCTTTATGGCTAAAGAGAATTGCGAAGATTTACCTACTGATGTGAGCGGCATCTCGGTCGTTGCGGTAACCACCTTGCAAGAGGCGCTCGACCACCTGCAAAAGCCCATCAGTTCCAGTTCTCCGCGGGTTAGCGGTTGCACTAACCTAGGCGCATGAATAGAAATAAATCACCGCTCATCATTACGGGTGCCATCATCTTCGGACTTGGCGCCGCTTTTGCTTACTTTGGCGGGTATTACGTTGATTGGCTCTGGTTCAAATCAGTCGGCTTCACAGATGTGTGGACAACTGTTCTTGCGACCAAGATTCAACTATTTCTTCTCGTAGGTATCGTCACATCGGCAGTGATCTCTAGCAATATCTATATTGCGTACAAGCGACGCCCACTCTATGTGCCAACAAGTATTGAAGTTAATGGGGTTGAAAGATTGCGGGCGCAGATTGAACCTATTCGCCGCTTAGTTTTTGTGGGCATCATCGCGGTATTCACTTATTTTGCGGGTTCATCAGGAATGGCTTTCTGGAAAGAGTGGATGCAATTTAGAAATGCAACAAACTTTGGAGTCAAGGACCCACAGTTTGGTTTGGACGTATCTTTCTTCGCATTCAAATTGCCGCTCTACCAAGCGCTTATCGGTTGGGGAATTTCGACCCTGATCTTGGCAGCCTTAGCCAGCGCCTTTGTTCATTACATGTACGGTGGAATTCGCACACAGGTTGAAACCGAACGCACCACTGTGGCAGCGAGAGTTCAGATTTCTATTTTGCTCGGCCTTGTTGTACTCCTTAAGGCAGTTGCGTACTGGTTTGATCGATACGCGCTAGCCCTCAAAGAAGGACGCTTGATTACTGGACTTACATACTCTGACGTCAACGCACTCCTTCCTGCTAAAGCAATTCTCTCGGCCATTGCAGTCATATGTGCGTTGCTCTTCTTTGCAAATATTGTTCGTAAGTCATGGCTCTTACCTGCCGCAGGTACGGCGTTGATGGTGATTTCCTCGGTATTGATTGCCGGCATTTATCCGGGAGCCATTCAGCAATTCCAGGTCAAGCCTTCTGAATCATCAAAGGAAGCACCTTATATTCAGCGAAATATTGACTACACGCGCGCGGCATATGGACTAGATAAGGTCGAAATGCGGGATTACAACGCAACCCTTTCAACCAATGCAGGACAGCTCGCTAAGGATGCGGTCACCATCGGCAATATCCGTCTCATGGATCCGAACGTTCTCTCTGCAACCTTCCGCCAATTGCAGCAGATCAAGCCTTATTACTCATTCCCAGAGTCCCTCGATATTGATCGCTATACAGTTAACGGTGTATCGCGAGATGCAGTCGTTGCAGTTCGCGAATTAAATATCGACGGCAATCCAAGTCGTAACTGGATTAACGACCACTTGGTCTATACCCATGGTTTTGGTTTTGTTGCCGCATTTGGAAACACTGTAGATGCAGATGGAAAACCAAACTTCCTGGTCGGAGATTTGCCTCCAACTAAGGGCCTTGGAGAGTTCCAACCACGCGTTTACTTTGGTGAGAACGTTCCTGACTATTCAATCATCGGCGGCAAGTCGGATTCACCTGTTGAGTTTGATTATCCTGATGACTCTTCACCTAATGGTCAGAAGAATTACACCTATACAGGCAAGGGTGGTGTTCCTGTCGGAAACCTGCTCAATAAATTAATCTTCGCTATTAAGTACGGCGAGCAGAGAATTGTGCTCTCTAACTTGATCAACTCTGAATCAAAGATTCTCTTCATCCGCGAACCACGTGAGCGCGTGGCAAAGGTCGCACCTTGGTTGACTCTGGATGGCGATCCATATCCAGCGGTAATTAATGGAAAGATCACTTGGATTATCGATGGTTACACCACCAGCTCTGGTTATCCATACTCTCGCTCAACTTCACTTGCTGATGCGACTGCAGATGCGCTTACAACGAACTCTGCAGCTGTTACAGCGCAAGCAAACCGTTCGGTTAATTACATTCGTAACTCAGTAAAGGCAACGGTTGATGCTTACGACGGAACCGTGACTTTGTACGAGTGGGATCAGAAAGATCCTGTTCTCAAGACCTGGATGAAGGCATTCCCAGACTCAGTAAAGCCAAAGAGCGCGATGTCACCTCAACTTCTTGAGCATGTTCGCTACCCAGAAGATATGTTCCGTGTGCAGCGCGATATTTTGAGCTCGTATCACGTTCAAAGTGCAGCTGCCTATTACGGTGGCCAAGATTTCTGGCGCGTACCGCGTGATCCATCAACATTTGGTGCCAATGCTGGCGCTCAACCTCCGTATTACATGACTTTGCATATGCCAGGTGCTGAGAAGCCAGCCTTCTCGCTAACAACTCCATTTGTTCCTCGCGGTGGACGAGAAAACCTCTCAGCATTTGCTGCAGTTAATTCAACAGCAGGTCCTGATTATGGAAAGATTACGGTGCTACAACTTCCACGTAGTACAAATATTGCAGGTCCTTCTCAGGTAGCTTCCAACTTCGAGGCAAAACCTGAAGTTGCTAATGCGCTCTCTCTATTACGTCGAGGCGGATCTGATGTTGTACTTGGAAATCTCTTAACGCTTCCAGTAGGCAACGGCTTGCTCTATGTTCAGCCAGTTTATGTTCGAGCAACTGCAAATGCTGCGGCTTACCCACTCTTACAGAAAGTGCTTGTCTCATTCGGTGATGTCATCGGATTTGATAGTTCTCTTAAGGGAGCGCTAGATCAAGTATTTGGTGGCAATTCTGGAACATCAGGAGCAACTACTGCATCTGGTGGTAACACCACAAATCAATCTGCAAATCTTGCTAGCGCGCTCGAAAGTGCAAGACAAGCAATTGCAGATGGACAAGCAGCTCTTGCAAAGGGAGACTTTGCAGCCTTTGGTCGAGCACAGGATCGCTTGAAGTCTGCGATTGCTGCTGCGATTGCTGCTCAATCACGCGCAAAGTAGTTACCGATTTGGTGAAGTAGTTATTACTCACCTACACTTGCAACATCCGACGCGGGGTGGAGCAGCTCGGTAGCTCGCTGGGCTCATAACCCAGAGGTCGTAGGTTCAAATCCTGCCCCCGCTACCAATTTCGTCAGATGTCAGGTGCCAATTAGAGGCACCTGACACAAGGCGGTTATCCTCTCGCCGTGGTTTCCTCACCAAAAATAAGCAAGCGCGCTGGATATGCACTCCACGTCATGACCGCTAGCGGCGCTGTAGCTGGCCTCTTAGCCCTTCAGGCAGTCATTGATAACAACATACGCGGAGCTCTTATCTGGCTTGTAGTCTGCCAAGTTCTCGATGGTTTAGATGGACCGCTTGCCCGCCGAATTGATGTGGTTATTCACGCACCACGTGTTAACGGTTTTATCTTGGATCTGATTGTTGATTATCTGACGTGCGTTGTAGTCCCAGTTGCACTCTTAGTTCGGCTGGAACTCTTACCAAGTGAATTTCAAACCCTGATTGCAGCCTTAATACTGCTGATGTCAGCGCTCTGGTTTGCCCGCACTGATATTGAAACTGACGATCATTGGTTTAACGGTTTTCCAGCAGTATGGAATCTCGCCGTCCCAACATTCTTAGTCTTGGATCTTTCAGAGAATGTAGTCGCAATTATTTCTTTAGTGCTCTGCTTCTCCCAGCTAACAAATCTAAAGTTTCCACATTTAGTGAGAGTGAAAATGGCGCGTAAAATAACCCTTCCACTTGCCTTTGCTTATATTGCAAATCTCTTCTACCTCTCATGGACTTATTCAAATGAGACAGGAATTCATCGTCAGCCAGTATCCGAAGCGATTATGATTGCATTTCCACTCTATATTGCAGTGATTGTAGTTATACGTTCGCTAAAAAATAATGAGTCTGATGAAGCTAGCGAATACGAAGAGAGTTTGTAACAACAATTAAACTGCTTAGCGCCATCGCAGCGGCTGCATATATCGGGCTGAGCAACCCAAGGGCGGCAATTGGAATACCGACTACATTGTAGGCAAATGCCCATCCCAGATTTACTTTGATTGTCTTCACCGTTTTCTTGGCTAAATCAAGGGCCTCAATGACGGCCATAAGTTGCGGACGCATCACGGTGATATCTGCAGTCGAAATCGCAGTATCTGTTCCTGTGCCCATGGCCAAGCTGAGATTAGATTGTGCGAGAGCAGCGGCATCATTGACGCCATCGCCCACCATCATTACCTTCTCACTGCGCGCTTGTAGTTCTGCAATTTTGGTGAGCTTATCTTCTGGTGTAGCTGAGGCGATAACGCGCTCTGTGCTAATTCCAACTGCACTAGCGACAAATGCTGCGCTTTCTGAGTTATCTCCAGTTACCAACCAACTTTCAATCCCACGCGCTTGTAATTCGGCAATAGTTTGAGCTGCATCAGTTTTCACACTGTCGGCTGCAGCAAAGCAGGCGATTGCAACGCCATCCCAGGCAAGAACTGCAACTGCTCGAGAATTGCGCTGCGCCTCTGAAACTGCTGCAGTGATATGAGCATCAAAAGCGACTGTACTGTGGGCGATAGATTCGGGGGATCCGATAATGACAACTGGCGATTTGTCAGCGATATTTACTCGTCCAGCTACCCCAATTCCAGGAGTCTGGGTAAGGTCAGTAACCGGAAGTTGAACTGCTCCACGGCTAATGCAATAAGCCGTGATTGCCTTTGCAAGTGGATGGTCACTCTGACTTTCTAGAGCAAGAGCTGAGGATAAAATATTTTTTTCATCAAGTACTTGCGCAAAAGATTCACCCAGCACCTTGTGGGCTGATACAGGAATTACAGCATCTTGAACTTTCATAACACCGTCAGTCAGTGTGCCTGTCTTATCAAAGATGGCGACGGTAATTTCGCGTGAAGCTTCGAGTACTCGTGGTTGTCTAATGACTATGCCACGAAGAGCGCCCCGGCCAGATGCAACAAGCAGCGCTACCGGGGTTGCCAACCCCAGCGCGCATGGGCAAGCAATTACTAAAACCGTAATCGCAGTTGAGATAGAGTAAGTAAGGTTCTTTTCAGCGACGTAGTACCAATAAGTGAAAGTCGCAACCGCCAATACGGTAACAATTGGCACAAAGATTGCAGAGATTCGGTCGGCTAGCGCTTGGATGGGAGCTTTACTTCCCTGCGCCGTCACAACCATTGAAGTAATTCGAGCTAACTCAGTATCGCTACCGATTCGAGTGGCTCGCACAATAAGGCGACCATTGTTATTGAGTGCAGATCCGATGACCCTCATCCCGGGAGATACTTCGACCGGCGTTGCTTCACCGGTCATCATCGAGTTATCTACCGAGCTCTGTCCAGAGAGAATGATTCCGTCAGTTGCGATGCGCGCACCTGGTTTGACGATGAACTCATCTCCTACTTCAAGATGAGAGATAGGAATCAACACTTCAGTGCCATTTCGCAGTACTGAAACCTCTTTCTCGCCAAGAGCAAGCAGAGTTGCTAACGCTGTGCTTGCACTGCGCTTGGCGCGAGATTCAAGGTAACGGCCGAGAATGACAAAGAGAAGCACTCCGGCAGCGACTTCTGTATATACATCACCTTGATTTGTATATGTGGCATAAATCGACCACCCATAGGCGCTGAAGGAACCGAGAGAAATCAAGGTATCCATTGTGGGATGGAAGATATTGCGAATTGCAGCGCGGTGAATTGGCCATGCGACAAAGAGAATAAGTGGAGTTGTGAGCGCTAGCGCAAGCCATGCTACGAATAAGTGATCTGCATGAGGTGGAAGTGGTAATTCGTATTGAGTAAAGAGATCGATAAGCCAGTCATTAATTGGCTGGTGCCAGTTCATCACCATAGAAACGGTGATAGCTGGAAGAGCGAAGAGCGCTGCCAAGAAGAGCGCTCTGGCTGCCCCTTTACGATGAAGCGCAGGATCGATCTGATCAGAGAGCAACTTTGCGACATAGCCAGCAGATTTAATCTGTTTAATGATGCGATCTTCTGTCACATCAGCTGGAGCGAGGATATGCACAGTCTCAGATGCGAAATTAACTGAAGCCTTTACACCCGGAAGTTCATGAAGGGCGCGCTCAATTGAATTCACACAGGATGAGCAGGTCATACCTGTGACTGAGTAAGTTTGCGCAATCAGTGTTTGCATTATGCGCCCTGGGGTTTCAGCGCATCCAGAACAAAGTTATGCAAGATTCCATTGGTGGAAAGTCCATTTCCACCAAGAGACCCATCAAGACCATCTAGGTTTGAGAAGCGACCGCCTGCTTCGCGAACAATAATGTCGAGCGCTGCCATATCCCATAGAGCAAGTGATGGTTCTACCGCTATATCTACCGCGCCTTCTGCGACCAACATATGTGACCAGAAGTCGCCATGGGCACGAGTGCGCCAGGCTTGATCGAGCAATCGGCGAAATGGCTCTAAGCGAGAGCCCCAACCGACAAAATCAGAATGCGAAATTGATGCATCTTCAATCTTGGAAACAGCAGAGACAGATATTTTGCGGGGAGTAGCGCTGGCATCTGCGCCTCTATTTGTAATGACAAAGGCGCCACCACCTTCAAAGGCATACCAACGGCGGTAGAGAGCAGGAGCGCTAACGACTCCTACGACAACTTTCTCGCTTCCATCTGAGTTTCTCTCCATGAGAGCAATGAGAGTCGCCCACGTTGGAACCCCACGCAAGAAATTTTTTGTTCCATCGATGGGATCAATGACCCAGTAACGAGACTTCTCTAAACCTTCATCGCCAAATTCTTCGCCCACGATTCCATCCTCCGGGCGATGCGCATGTAAGAGCGCTCGGATTGCATCCTCGGCAGACTTATCTGCATCGGTGACAGGGGTGTTATCTGGCTTTGTGGTTACTGTTAAATCAATTGCTTGGTATCGAGCTAAGGTAATTGCATCAGCGGCATCAGCTAAACGATGTGCAAGGGCTAAATCTTCACCGCGACTTGAGGCCATAAGGTCAGTCTATCGCTGCTCTTCTATGGGCTTCACTTCAAGGAGCGACCGCAAACTTGTGACCCTTATCAACCGCTCATCTTTAGCGGCTGCATCAGATTCAATCCACTCATTGAGTGCACAACGCTCTTCGTGATGAGAACAGTTGGGCATGCACCGTTGCGTCACCTGATAGATATCTGGGAATGCTTCAATAATTCGATTCTTATCGAGATGAGAAAGGCCAAAGGCGCGAATTCCTGGCGTATCGATAATCCAGCCACCCCCTGCAAGAGGCAGTGCAATTGCGCTCGATGAGGTGTGGCGCCCACGTCCAGTCACATCATTGACATCTCCCGTTGCACGAGCATCGCTCTCAACGAGATCATTAATGAGAGTTGATTTGCCAACACCTGAGTGGCCAACTAGCACGGAAATTTTCTCAGCTAGTAATTCTCGAATTGTTGCAATCTCCTCTGCACGAGAGTGGAGTTTGGATGATGTCGTGATGATTTCTACACCGAGAGCGCGATATTCACGGAAGAAATCTGGAATAGGCGAAAGGTCTACCTTGGTGACAAGAATTATGGGTGCAATTGATTCATGAAATGCGCTTACAAGAAAACGATCAATGAGACCCCGTCGTGGTTCGGGATTAGTTGCTGCGACAACAATCATCAACTGATCAATATTTGCCACAATGGTACGTTCCACCCTAGCGACATCATCAACTGTACGACTTAAAGAATTAGAACGTTCATTGACTGAAACGATGCGAGCGAGAGAACCTTCAATACCGGAAAGATCGCCTACGACCTCTACAAAATCTCCAACAACGACAGACTTTGGACCTAACTCGCGCGCCTTCATAGCCGTGATGACTGTTCCAGTATCTGTCACACATGTGGTGCGTCCGCGATCCACTGTAGTGACGAAGGCAGTTACTGAGTCAGAGTGAGTTGGGCGGTCCTTGCTACGTCGGCGCGTTGTGCGAGAAGGGCGAATGCGAGCATCCGATTCATCGTATTCGCGTGGACTCATAGAACCAAACTATTCCAAAGCCCAGGAAAGTCTGGCAGCGTCTTGCGGGTTGTAGCCACATTTTCAACTTCGATGCCTGGAACCATTAACCCAATTACTGCACCCGCAGTTGCCAATCGATGATCTTCGTAGGTATGGAATACGCCAGCATGGAGTGGCGCAGGAGTTATATGTAGAGCAGTCTCTTCCTCAACAACGTTGCCACCAAGTGAGTTAATTTCACGAGTGAGAGCGGCAAGGCGATCAGTTTCGTGGAGGCGAAGATGACCAATACCGCGAAGATGTGAAGGAGAATCAGCGAGAGCAGCAAGGGCCGCAATTGACGGAGTAAGTTCGCCAACATCATGGAGATCTATATCGATGCCGTGAATTTTTTCTCCACCAACAAGAGTTAACCCATGCTCTGTAAATTCAACTTGTGCGCCCATCTGAGTAAAGATTTCTCGTAGTTGATCACCAGGTTGCGTTGTGGAAGTTGGCCAATCGGAGATTGTGATACTTCCACCGCAGACCATGGCGATTGATAAAAATGGTGAGGCATTTGATAGATCTGGTTCAATGACAAGATCTTGTCCACGCAAGGTGCCTGCTGCAACGCTCCAGCTTTGTGCCTTTTCATCAACAGTGACCTCCGCTCCAAAATCGCGCAACATCGCAACAGTCATATCAATATGAGGCATAGAGGGAAGCGCGCCACCGCGGTGAGTGACGGTAATACCTTGCTCCATACTTGGTGCGACTAAGAGCAGTGCAGATAAGAATTGACTCGAAGCGCTGGCATCGATTGTCAGGTGACCACCTTGCACTTTGCCACGAGCTTTAATCACCATAGGAAGGCTGTAACGACCGCCATGATCTATCTCAATTCCCAACTCTTCTAAGGCTTTGATTACGGGTCCAAGTGGTCGCTCATAAGAGCGTGGATCGCCATCAAATGCGATATCTCCTTGAGCAAGAGCGGCAAGTGGTGGAAGGAAGCGCATCACCGTGCCAGCATTTCCAACATCTACTTGTGCCGGTCCGCGTAGTGGAGCTGGAGTTACTTTCCATTCATCACCCGCATCAGAGATTGAGATGCCCATGGCAGTTAAGCCGGCTGACATCAATTCAGAATCGCGAGAGATGAGAGGCTTGCGAAGGGTTGAAGTTGACGCTGCTTGTGCAGCCAAAATCAAGGCACGGTTAGTGACAGATTTTGAACCAGGAATTGTGACTTGTGCATGCACGGGTGTGCGACCACGAAAGGGTGCAGCCCAGTGCGCATCACTCATACACGAAGTCTATCTTGCTTCGCATGTAGTTAGGATTCGAGTATGTGCGGCAGATATGCGCAAACTTTGGGCGCCGAAGAGATTGTTCAATCCTTTGCTTTGGATGGTTCGACCCTTGACCAATCTCTCCCACTCAATTGGAATATCGCTCCCACAAATGAGATTTACATTATTAGAGAAGAATCATCGTCTCGAATTCTCGATAGCGCCTCTTGGGGAATTATTGCTCCATGGCAGAAAACTATGGCAGATGCCCGCGCATCTCAGTCGCATGCAATCAATGCGAGAAGTGAATCTATCCATGAGAAGCCAACTTTTCGCCATGCTTTTCGAACTTCACGCTGTTTGATACCAGCAACCGGATATTACGAATGGGCAACTTCTCTGGGAAAGTTTCCACCAAAGCAACCTTTCTACATAAGTCGAATAGATAAACGTCCACTTTCAATTGCTGGAATTTGGAGCAGTTGGCAGAGTGAAAAAGGTCAGGTAATTCAAAGCGCTGCCATCATTACTCGTGAGGCAGTTGGAGAGCTAGCAACAATTCATAGTCGTATGCCAGTCTTTATGCCGGAAGAGAGATGGAAAAATTGGCTTGATCCAGAAAATCGCGACATCCACAAATTACTTACTTTGATGGTCAGCACCGATCCTGCCGCGGGTGTTACTCCAGTGCCGGTCTCATCGCGGGTAAACCTGGTAGCAAACAATGGGCCAGAACTCATTGAACCGATTGAACTCGGGGCGCCAGAAACGCTCTTTTAGATATACGCTATAAGTAATGACATCCAAGGATCTTGTTCTAGAGAGCGCTGCCGATCGCACCATTCGGTTTGAGCGCGATGCTTTGGTGTTCACCAACCAGTTATATGCAGCGGCTTTGCGTTACACCAAGAACCCCGAAGATGCTCGCGATCTCGTGCAAGATACTTATCTCAAAGCCTTTGCCTCCTTCCATCAATTTGAAGAAGGTACCAATCTGCGTGCTTGGCTCTATCGAGTTCTCACAACAACATTTATCAACTCTTACCGCAAAGGTCAGCGCCAACCACAAATTTCAAATAACGAGTTAGAAGATTGGCAAGTTGCTGAGGCGCAATCACATACCAGCGATCAAGGTAAGTCAGCAGAGATGCAGGCTCTGGAAAATCTTCCTGATAGTGATATCAAACGCGCTCTCCAAGAGATTCCAGAGGAATTTCGCATCGTGGTTTATCTCGCCGATGTTGAGGGATTTTCTTATAAAGAGATTGCCGAAATCGTGGGCTCACCCGCTGGAACAGTGATGTCTCGTTTACATCGTGGTCGGAAGCAATTGCGTGAAAAGCTCGCTAGCTATGCAAAAGAGCTCGGATACTCAGTTGAGGAACCTACTTCAGATAAGAAGGAGGGAGGCAGCAAGTGAGTTATATCGAGATTCAATGTGGCGATGTTTTAGCTTCAGTAGTTTTTATTATTGAAGGCGAACTTCAAGAGATTCCGCAAGCAGAAGCAATTACCAGCCACATCACAATGTGTGGTGCGTGTGCTGCCGAGATCGAACATGAGCGCGCTATGCAACAGATGTTGCAAGATGTTCTCAAACGCTCCTGTGATGAGAAAGCTCCTGATGATCTGCATCAGAGCATCCATCGCCAGTTGCGCGCTCAGATGGCGGGTGCGTCAACAACAGAGGTCGTCACCCAATTCAGCATGACGGAAATATCGATTGAAATTGATGAATTTGGAAATGTGGAGCATCGAGAAATCCAAATCGAGCAGACCCATATCCAGCACTTCATCGACGACGAGGACTAGCCTTCAAAGTATGAGACCTGCAGAGGAAGTCCTCGGTGCCGTTGGCTTTTCTGTGCTTGCTGTTCGCCCCGGAGATACATGCGTCACGATGGGCGTTTCAGATCTGCCAGTTGTTGCACCCTCGATTTATCTCTCGCTCATGGAGAGCGCATGTGTTGCTGCGCTATCTGAATATATGGATGCCGGCGAAACAACATTCCTCACCCATTCATCGTTAGAGATAGTTGGCTCTGCAACGGCTGGAGTCGAGATTCGAGCCAACGCCAGAGTCATCAACATTGAAGGTCGCGAACTTACCTTTGAGTGCGATGTGTATGACGGTGAGCGACACTTAGCGCAAGCAGAAATAACAAGGGCGACAGTTGAGCGATTATCTTTCCTCGCTCGTACTGCCGCCCAATCGTTAATTAACGAATAGTCAATTCACGCAAGAGATTACGCCTTCTTGGTCTCCCAGAAGATTTCTGCAATTTCATCAATCTTTGCAATAAGTTGATCAGCAACCTTCACATCTTGAGTGCCTTTTGTTCCTGCAGCACCTGCGAGTTTGGTTGCCTCATTGAAGAGTGAGTGAAGTTGTGGGTACTTCTCGAAGTGAGGAGCCTTGAAGTAATCAGTCCAGAGAACCCAGAGGTGCTCCTTAACTTGATGTGAACGCTCTTCTTTGATTGCAACTGAGCGAGCACGGAAATCCGCATCTGGATTTGCTGCATATTTTTCCATACATGCTTTTACAGATAGAGCTTCAATCTTTGCTTGCGCAGGATCGTATACACCGCATGGTAGATCGCAGTGTGCGTGGACAGTAATTTTTGGTGTAAGAATATTTCTCATAAGAGTGAGAGTACTCGAACCCCTAGAATCCTGCCATGGCAAAGTACGCATCGATGATTGTCGAAGGCGATTCGATGGAGCCAACCTATAGCGCTGGTGATTGGTTGATGGGGCGGTGGGCGCGGTACAAACTCACCGGCTTTAATCGCATCAAAGTCGGCGATGTTGTCGTGATAGAACGCGAAGAGCAGCCCGGAATCTTCTATGTAAAGCGCATCAGCCAGACACGTGCTTCAGGTGGCCATATGCCAACGGTCTACCTCAGTAGCGATAATCCTTCAGGTACAGATTCTCGCCAATGGGGTTGGTTACCCATTACAAGTGTGCGAGCGAAGATTTCCTTTCGCATGAAGCGCGCAAGAAAAGCGCACAACTAAAGGCTAGAAACCTTCTCTTTTACCGCAATCACAGATGGGTTGGTGAGAGCTGCGCCATCTGAAAAGAGAAGTGTCGGAACCACACGGTTTCCACCATTTACTTCCTCAACGAATGCGGCATATTGCATCTGTTCTTCTACATTGATCTCGCGGAATGGAATGCCATTTTCATTGAGCTGACTCTTTAACCGCTTGCAGTACCCGCACCAATCAGTGCTGAACATGACAAACTCTTTACCAGAAAGCCCCAAATCTTGAATATGTGTGCTCATCGAGTGAATGCCTCAACGAGAAGCGCTTTCGCCTCATCTTCGTGTAAGTGATGATTTCCAGTGGCTGGAGATGCCGATGCGCGACGAGAGATACGACGTAGTACGCGATTATCAATAGCAGTTCCACCAATTGCTTGTGTTGTGCTGAGTGCAATGTGTGGCCAAGGTCCCTGGTTTGCAGGTTCATCCTGAACCCAGAGCAAGTTTGCATTTGGATGCTTCTTCGCTTCCACTTCCATCTGTGCAACGGGTAGCGGGTAGAGACGCTCAACGCGAACGATGGCAGTGCTGCTGTCATTAAGTCGTGCACGCTCTGCGACTAAGTCGTGATAGATCTTTCCAGAGCAGTAAATCAAACGGGTTGCGTTCTGCACCTCGTGATCACCAATGACAGGTAAGAATGTGCCAGAAGTAAAGTCACTCATTGAGGAAGCAGCAGCCTTAAGGCGCAACATCGATTTAGGTGTAAAGACAACCATCGGACGACGCTTTGGATTTGCTGCATGGAAACGCAGTAGGTGGAAATATGAAGCTGGCGTCGAAGGTTGCGCTACCGTCATATTCTTTTCGGCGCAGAGCGCTAAGAATCTTTCAATACGGGCTGATGAGTGATCTGGACCTTGTCCCTCATATCCGTGTGGAAGTAAGAGGACCACAGAGGAACGCTCGCCCCATTTCTGCAGCGCTGATGAGACGAATTCATCAATGATTGTCTGTGCACCGTTTGCAAAGTCACCGAATTGACCTTCCCAGAGTACAAGTGCTTCAGCGCGAGCCACTGAGTAGCCATACTCAAAGCCCATTGCTGCGTATTCACTCAGCAACGAATCAACAACGAAGAATTGGTTGGCATCGGAGATAAGCGAGCGAAGCGGAGTCCACTCACTGCCATTTTCCTTATCGATAATGACTGCATGGCGATTAGAGAAAGTTCCACGGCGAGAATCTTGTCCCGCCAATCGAATTGGGCGCCCTTCCTTAAGAAGTGAACCAAAGGCCAACATTTCACCCGTTGACCAATCGATTGTTCCATCATTGATTGACTCAGCGCGCTTTTGAAGCTGTGGCAGCAATTTAGGATGGACGTTAAAGCCTTCTGGGATTGCTACCTGAGTTGCGGCAATCTCACGGATGAGTTGTTCAGAGATAAAGGTTGGTACATCTTCTGCATTAGGAACTGCAGGAGGCACAAAGTTTGGATCGTGCTCTTCTTGGTAGTTGGCAACGGATGCAAAGACTTCTTCCAACTGAGTCTGGTAATCGCGAGCGATTTCTTCGGCCTCTTCAGGAGTGATATCACCGCGACCAACCAGCGCTTCGGTGTAGAGCGTACGTGTTGAACGCTTCGCATCGATAAGTTTGTACATCAGCGGCTGTGTAAAGCTTGGTTCATCACCTTCGTTGTGGCCGCGACGACGGTAGCAAACCATGTCGATGACGACATCCTTATTAAATGCCTGGCGATATTCAAAGGCAAGGTGAGCAACGCGCACACACGCTTCTGGGTCATCGCCATTGACGTGGAAGACTGGAGCTTCAATTAACTTCGCGATATCTGTTGAATATCGTGATGATCGAGAAGCGTGAGGCGATGTAGTAAATCCAACTTGGTTATTGATGACGATATGAATGGTTCCACCTGTGCGATAGCCAGGAAGTTGTGACAACTGAAGAGTTTCTGCGTTCACACCTTGTCCTGCGAAGGAGGCGTCACCGTGGAGCAGAATTGGCAGAACTGAGTAAGCGCCCTTGTTATTAAGGCGATCCTGCTTTGCCCGCACAATTCCTTCAAGAACTGGATTTACCGCTTCCAGGTGAGATGGGTTAGCTGCGAGATAAATCTTGGTAGTAGCGCCGGATTGTGCAGTAAAGACACCTTCAGTTCCGAGGTGGTACTTCACATCGCCTGAAC
>CAYWWZ010000016.1:0-15297 GCA_964462495.1 uncultured Candidatus Planktophila sp.
TCATGTGTTGCAACTTTATTGAGGGTGGCAACCATCGCAACGCCGCATGCATCATGCTCGTGAGCAGGATCGTAGAGACCCTGTGGTGCGGGGTAATTTGATGAGAGAGCCATAACCCGTTGTCCTTTTTTCGTGAAACAAAAGGGACAACTTTGGCCCGTGAGGAGTAAGGGAGAGATCCCCTACCGATTCAGTAGTGAAAGAGTAGCAACCTGCGAGGTTTAGATGCCACTTATGTGAAGGGCTTGGCCAATACCTGCGGTGATGGCCATACCGAGACAGCCGCCAGCGATGACTCGCAAGGTTGGCTTGAGCAAGCCAGATCCCGCCGTTTTCGCGCTAATAACGCCTGTGAAGATGAGGCCAACAATCGTGAAGATCACGATGCTCCAAGCTGCCTTACCAAATGAAGGAGCAAACGCCCCTAGAAAAGGAATGATTCCGCCAGCGGTAAAACTGAGCGCTGAGGCTATTGCCGCCTGAAGTGGACGAGCCTTGGTGTGAGGGTGTTGACCAAGTTCATCTCGCAAGTGAGCTTCAAGTGCATCTTTCTTATGCATCGCATCTGCAACTTGTGTCGCAAGTTCACGCGAAAGGCCACGTTGCATATAAATCTGTACCAGCTCTTCTAATTCTCCTTCAGGATCAATTGCTAAATGTTCAATCTCCAAAAGACGATCTGATTCTTCAATATCGTTCTGTGAGCGCACAGAGACATACTCACCAACGGCCATGGACATCGCACCAGCTGCAATTCCAGCAGCGCCTGCCGTGACAAGAAAACTTTGCTCGCCGGCACGTGCTGTAGCAACACCTATCATCAAACTTGCAGTGGAGACGAGTCCATCATTTGCACCGAGCACTGCAGCGCGCAACCAACCGGCGCGATGAGTTCGGTGTTTAAGATTTCGTTGGTACACATCCTCGAGGGCCATCTTGTTAGCCTACCTCTCGGATCGTCTCAATCTGAAGAAGACAACGCAGGCGAATGAAAAAATAGCTAGAGCCACATACTGATTAAGGCGCATCCCTGCCCACACATAAGCCTGATCTATGCGCAAGCCTTCGATGAAGAAACGCGCCAGCGAATATCCTGCAACATAGAGCGCAAAAATTGATCCAGCCGGAAGTTTGTTACCCAGGAAAATCAAAAGTATCGCAAGCGCTGTGGTGACAATCGCCTCATAGGCAAATGTTGGATGAAATGTCGAGAAAGCCTCATAACCACCCGGGCGTAAATTTTTAGGAATCTGCAACGCCCACCACGCATCAAGAGGTCTGCCAAATAGTTCACCGTTAAACCAATTTCCAAAGCGACCAATTGCCTGTGCCAATAAGAGACCTGGCGCCAGCGCATCTGCAAAATAGCGAAAGCTAGGTAAATCAATCCGGCGACCAACTCGGCGATAGGCGATAAATGCTCCCAGTGCGCCCAGACTTATGGCGCCCCAAATTCCTAACCCACCTTTCCAAATTTTGAAGATATCAATGACTTCGCCTGAACTGCCAAAGTAGAGTTCTGGTGTTGTAACGACGTGATAGAGACGTCCTCCGAGAACTCCACTGGGCACAGCCAAAAGGGCTACATCAGAGACTACGTGCTGTGCCTGTGGGAAAGATGCAACAAATCTCTTATTACCAAGCCAAATAGCAATAGCGATTCCGGCGATAATGCAGAGCGCGTAAAAATGGATCGTAAATGGTCCTAACTCAACTGCCGAAGTGCTCGGAGTTGGAAAGGCTTGCACCTTACTTATCCGCGCTCTACTGCTGCCTTGAACTTGGCAGCATCGAAGTACTCGCCGCCGTTGCGATCAATCTCCTTGCCATTGATGAAGACTGTTGGAGTGGAGTTAACGTTTGCTTTTGATCCTGCTTCAGCAACATTTCGCACCCAACCAAGGTAGTTACCTTCATTAATGCACTCGCTAAATTTCTGGCTGGTAATGCCGGCAGTTTGGCCAATTCTGGCGAGAACTCCATTTGTCCAGGCGCCAGAATTTTCTCGCGGTTGATTAATCATCAAGAGGCGGTGGTAGTCAAGGAATTCACCTTCATCGGCAGCGCAGGCAGCAGCGTTAGCGGCGCTCACTGACTCTGGGCCCAAGAAGGAAAGAGTGTGATACACAACGGTTGCCTTCTTTTCGGCAATGAGAGATTCAATGTACTGACCATTCACCTGTTCAAATTGCGCACAGACTGGGCATTGAAAATCTTCATAAATATCAATGACTGGAACCCCAGTCAATCCATCGTTGAAGACGACACCATAACCACGGTCAGCAGAGACGCTCGCTGGGATGCTGGCTGATGAGTCTGTCTGACGCGAAAGAAGTGTTGGAACCAACATAATTAAAAGCACACCCACTACAACCGCAATGACCAGATTGCGAGTGAAGTTATCTTTACCTGGTTGTTGTTTAGCCATTATTGCTTTCTCCTAATTGAGTTGCAGCTTGAGGTTGCTTATCGAGACTAAATTTAGTGTGTGGGAAGAACGTTAAGTAAATTCCCAATAGGGCCAGCCCTGTGTCGCGCAGTAAAGGGGTCACATAGTTGGCTTCTCCGGGCGCTACTTGCCCACCGCCACCGAAACATCCGCAATCGATTGATAAGCCGCGCGCCCACGCCTGCGAAATACCAATCATGAAGGCAATCATGAGTAGAGCGCTCAGCGCCGCGCTGATGCGGACTCCAGCTCCAATCACGAGCAGAGTTCCGACAGCGAGTTCAAAGAAGGGAAGAAATATGCCCATGAAATTGGCTAGCGGTACCGGTAGAAGTTCGTAGGCGCGTACTGCCATCTGCGATTTATCAAGTTCATCAAACTTTAGATATCCAGCGGCAATCAGAGTTCCACCAAGAATGAGGCGAGCGAGTAGGCCGAGCCAAGGTTGAATCTTTGTCATCGTCCTTCTCGCACTCCCAAAGAAAGTTGTTGGGCTAACTCTTTCACAGATTTTAATCCTTCTGCTTCATTTGGCGCATCTTGCATTGCCTTGATGAAGGCAGATCCCACGATTACTCCATCTGCATATCCTGCAACGCTCTTTGCTTGCTCGCGAGTTGAAACACCCAGCCCAACTGCGACAGGAAGATTTGTTGTCTCTCGTATTCGAGCAACCAAGTCAGGGGCGCCACTTGAGATTCCAGTACGCGTACCTGTTACCCCCATGAGACTTGCTGCATAAACAAATCCCCCACAACGAGCAGTCACCTGCGGCAAACGATGTGATGAAGTACTCGGCGCTACAACATAAATGGGGTTGATGGAATTCTTCTCAACTGCTGATTTCCATCCAGCAGATTCTTCAATCGTTAAATCTGGAGTAATTACTCCGGAGCCGCCGTTAGCTGCGATGGATTCTGCAAATTTTTCTACACCATATCTTTCGATGGGATTCCAGTAAGTCATTACTACTGCAGGCACTCCGGCGCTGGTTGCAACTTTTAATGCATCAAAAACATCTGAGGCCTTGGTTCCTTGTGAAAGAGATTGGTCTGCGGCTGCCTGAATAGTGGGGCCATCCATCACTGGGTCGCTGTAAGGAAAACCAATCTCTATGGCATCTACGCCACCTTCAATAAATGCCTCAATCACTTTGTTGCATCCTGAAATTGTGGGAAATCCGGCAGGAATATAGGCAATGAGCGCTGCTCTGTTTTCCGTCCGAACTTTTACGAAGAGATCATCAAGCGGAGTTGACATTTATAGTGGAATTCCAAAATATTGCGCTGCAGTTTGAACATCTTTATCACCACGACCAGAGAGATTGATGAGCAAAATTGCATCTGGTCCAAGTTCATTGCCAATCTGAAGTGCGCCAGCTAGAGCATGGGCTGTCTCAATTGCAGGAATGATTCCCTCGGTCTTTGATAAGAGTGCAAATGCATGCATCGCTTGCGCATCTGTGATGGCCCGATATTCGGCACGTCCAATGTCATGAAGATATGCATGCTCTGGTCCAACACCTGGATAATCAAGACCCGCAGAGATGGAATGTGATTCAATAGTTTGACCGTTCTCATCTTGCAAAACATAGGTGCGGTTTCCGTGAAGCACACCTGGAGTTCCGCCAGTGATTGTCGCAGCATGGCGCCCTGTTTCAACTCCATCGCCAGCTGCTTCAAGGCCAATCAAGCGAACTTCTGGATCTGAGATAAATCGGTGGAATATGCCGATGGCATTGGAGCCACCACCGACACAAGCCAACACTGCAGTAGGTAATTTTCCAGTGAGCGCCAATACTTGCTCGCGTGATTCTTCGCCAATAATTTTGTGAAAATCTCGAACCATAGATGGGAATGGATGTGGGCCTGCAACAGTTCCAAGGAGGTAGTGAGTTGTTTCTACGTTGGTTACCCAATCACGCATCGCTTCATTGATGGCATCCTTTAATGTGCGCGAACCAGAAGTGACAGGGACGACCTCGGCGCCGAGTAACTTCATTCGTGCCACATTGAGTGCCTGACGCTTTGTATCTTCCTCGCCCATGTAGACAACGCATTCCAACCCCATGAGAGCTGCAGCGGTTGCAGAGGCAACACCGTGCTGACCTGCACCGGTTTCAGCGATGATGCGCTTCTTGCCCATGCGCTTTGTGAGGAGCGCTTGCCCCAGCACATTATTTATCTTATGGCTTCCTGTGTGATTGAGATCTTCGCGTTTGAGAAGAATGCGTGCTCCACCTGCATGCTCAGCAAAACGTTTTGCCTCAGTAAGAATGCTGGGGCGTCCTGTGTATGTGCGATGTAACTCTGCTAATTCTGCGATGAAAGTGGGATCTGTCTGCGCCTTAATACGTGCAGCATCTAACTCTTCCAGAGCTCCGATAAGCGCCTCTGGTACAAAGCGGCCGCCATATTGTCCGAAATGGCCAGCAATCTCATCAAGAGTCGTCATGAGTGAAAGCCTACCCGTGACCCAGTAGTTCGCGCATGGCAGAAATTGGATCACCGGATTTCACGAGGGATTCGCCTACAAGAATTGCGCTGGCACCAGATTTCTGCGCTTGAATGACATCAGCTCGCGTTGCGATTCCTGACTCTGCAACACGTATGACAGAGGATGGAATTTCAGGAATAAGCTCTTGAAATACTTGGGCATCCACTTCCAGAGTCTTGAGGTTGCGAGAGTTCACGCCAACAATTCGTGGAGAAATTTCCATCGCGCTCTCTAGCTCTAAGTGAGTGTGCACCTCAATTAAAGATGCCATACCTAACTCCGTTGCCAAGTCAAAGAAATCCTTGAGTTGGCTTTTGGACAACGCCGCTACGATCAGTAAGACGATATCTGCGCCATGTGCTCGCGCTTCCAAAAATTGATATTCGTCCACCATAAAATCTTTACGAAGTACAGGAATTTCAACCCGTGAACGCACTGCATCAAGATCAAGTAAGGAGCCACCAAATCTGCGTTGCTCGGTCAAAACGCTGACCGCGGCAGCCCCTGCCTCCTGATACTTTTCAGCAAGAGCGGCTGGATCGGTAATAGGCGCCAAATTTCCTTTCGAAGGAGATGAGCGCTTTACCTCTGCGATCACATTCATCTCGCCACGTGAGAGAAATGTATGCGCATCCAGCGCTTGAGGTTGCGCATCGATTCGCTCATGTAACGCAGCAAGTGGACCGCGGCGTTGTGCTAAATCTTCACGTACTCCTTCAATGATTGCATCAAGAACGCTCACTTCTGCTCCTCGGTTGGATCGATACCTTTATCGAGAGCGCTCCAGGGATTGAGCTCACGGGGGGCTCTCTCGTATCGCGCCGAGAGTCTGATTCTTCTGCTGATAGAAATTGCAATAACAGCAACAATGAACAATGAGATGGCTAGCTTCATAGTTTATTCAATTCATGTGCAGCAGTAATTGCTCCTAAGACTGCAGCGGCTTTGTTAAGGGTTTCCTCATTTTCAGATGCCGGATCTGAATCCGCTACCAGCCCCGCACCCGCTTGGACATGTGCTACTCCCTTGTGAATCAGTGCGGTACGGATTGCAATACAGGCATCGATATTTCCTGTGAAATCAAAGTAACCGATGGCACCGCCGTAGAGACCGCGTCTGGTTGGTTCCAAAGTTTCTATGATCTCCATCGCTCGCGGTTTCGGTGCACCGGAAAGCGTTCCCGCAGGAAAGACTGAGAAGAGTGCATCAATTGGACTTGAAGTCGGATCTAATTTCCCTACAACGGTTGAAACGATATGCATGACATGGGAGTAACGCTCGATATGCATGAAGTCAATAACTTCAACAGTTCCTGGTGCGCAGACTCGACCCAGATCATTGCGCCCTAAATCCACCAGCATGAGATGTTCAGCCCGCTCTTTGGGATCAGCCAGTAGCTCTTCTCCAAGTCGAATGTCTTCCTCAAGCGAGGCAGATCGACGTCGAGTTCCTGCGATCGGATGGACCATCACCTCATCGCCAGTTACTTTAACGAGCGCCTCGGGGCTAGAGCCAACGATTTCTAATCCATCTTCAAATCTAAATAGGTACATGTACGGGCTTGGATTATTGAGTCGCAACATACGATAGACATCAAGAGCATCAGCGCTACAAGGCATCGAAAATCTCTGCGACAGCACAATTTGGAAGGCTTCGCCGGCGCGAATTTCCTCTTTAGCAACTTCTACCTTTGCCATAAATTCTTCTGCACTCATATTGCGTGTAAAAGCGGGTTTTGACTTTGTAGGAATAGGTGAAACATCTCCTGCTAGGGGTTGTTGCAATTCAGATTGCATGCGATCAAGACGCGAAAGAGCATCTTCATAAGATTCATCAATTCTGTCATCAGAGCCATCCCAATTAATTGCGTTAGCAATCAAGGTGATAGTTCCTTCTGCATGGTCCATCACCGCTAAGTCGCTCGTCAGCATAAAAGCAATCTCAGGTATCGCAATATCTTTTATGGAAAGTTCAGGAAGGCGTTCTAAGCTTCTGACACAGTCATAACCCATGTAACCAACGAGTCCACCAGTGAGCGTAGGTAGTCCAACTATTTTGGGAGATTTCAAATGTGCGACTGCTTTACGCAGAGCTTCAAGGGGGCTCATGTTGACCGGAACCCCTGCTGGTGGTTTGCCAATCCAAACCGCGGCGCCAGCCTTTTCAGTAAGAGTGGTCTGGCTATGCGCCCCAATAAATGAGTAACGTGACCAGACTCCCCCATGTTCTGCGGATTCAAGAAGGAAAGTGCCAGGAAGGTTCTTGGCTAATTTTTTATAGACATTGAGTGGAGTTTCTCCATCTGCCAGAAGCTTTCGATAAACCGGAATGACGTTGTTGCTCTTTGCGAACTCGCGAAACTCATCTAACTTCATGATGTGAAACCAATAGATCTATGAAAACAGGTGCGATCACCGGTATGGCACGCCGCACCTATCTGGTCCACTTTAAGTAGTAACGCATCCCCATCGCAATCTAGTGCAATGGAGTGCACCAACTGAGTATGTCCAGATGTCGCACCTTTCTCCCATAACTCATTCCGGCTACGGGACCAATATGTAGCTCGGCCCGTTGCGATTGTCACTGCCAGTGATTCGGCGTTCATATATGCCAACATTAAAACTTCACCTGAGGTGACATCCTGAGCAATCGTAGGGATAAGTGAATCTGAATCTTTGAGCAGCGCCATAACTGATTCGGGAAGTTGATTGCTCATAGCGCTTATTCTGCCTTACGAGGCCTGTGCGTTGCGAACTGAATAACCATGCTTGCCAAGGAACTTCTTAACATCCGGTATTCGATGAATTCCGAAGTGAAAGACGCTTGCGGCTAAGAGTGCATCTGCTCCAGCTTCTAACGCCGCAGAAAAATCTTCAAGTGAGCCGGCTCCCCCACTTGCAATAAGCGGCACTCGTGAAACGGCGCGAACTGCAGAGATCATTCCAATGTCATAACCCGCACGAGTTCCATCGGCATCCATGGAATTGAGAAGTATTTCGCCAACTCCAAGCGCGCACGCTTGCTCAACCCAGGCGAGTGCATCGACTCCAGCGCTCTGTCGACCACCATGAGTTGTAACTTCAAATCCTGAGTCAGTGCGGGCGCGTCGCGCATCAACTGAGAGAACTAAGACTTGCGAACCAAAGCGATCTGCTATCTCTGCAATCAATTCTGGTCGTGCCAGCGCTGCGGTATTGATAGAAATCTTATCTGCACCCGCTCTAAGCAATTTATCTACATCAGCAACTGAACGAATTCCTCCACCCACAGTTAATGGAATAAAAACTTGCTCTGCTGTATTTCGCACAACGTCGAGTGTTGTCTCACGGCCAACTGCACTCGCTGAAATGTCAAGGAAGGTGAGTTCATCAGCCCCTTCACTTGCGTAAAGCGCAGCCATCTCAACAGGGTCGCCCGCATCGCGCAGATCGGTGAAGTTAACGCCTTTAACCACGCGGCCATCAGTGACATCTAGACAGGGAATGATGCGAACAGAGAGCGTCATTTTCTGGTCAGCTCCAGCGCCTCTTGCAGCGTAAAGGCGCCGGCGTATAAAGCCTTACCAACAATTGCACCTTCCACCCCGTGTTCGTTGAGTGAAACAAGGGCTTCTATATCGGCCAGCGATGAAATCCCTCCGGATGCCACTACCGGTTTCTTCGTTACGTTGCAAACTTCTCGTAAGAGTTGCAAGTTGGGACCTTTCAGAGTTCCATCCTTTGTGACATCAGTGACGACATAACGTGCACATCCATCTCTTTCTAAACGTTCTATTGTTTCAAAAAGGTCGCCGCCTTCTTTTGTCCAACCACGAGCGGCCAGAACATGGCCTCGAACATCTAATCCAACTGCAATCCGATCACCATGTTGGGCGATGACTTTTGCCGTCCATTCTGGATTTTCTAGCGCTGCTGTTCCAAGATTTACTCTCCGACATCCAGTCGCAAGAGCTCTCTGCAAAGTTTCGTCATCGCGAATTCCACCTGAGAGTTCAACGGCGATATCAAGCTTTCCCACAACTTCGGCTAGCAACGCGCTATTTTCACCACGCCCGAAAGCGGCATCAAGATCTACCAGATGGAGCCACTCAGCTCCAGCGCTTTGAAACTCGAGAGCGACTTCAAGTGGATTTCCATATGCGGTCTCTGCTGACAGTTCGCCTTGCACCAATCTGACAGCGCGGCCATCTTTGACATCAACGGCTGGTAATAACTCTAAATACCTCATAACGTCGCCACCCAGTTTCTAATTAACTGTAACCCAGCTTCTCCTGATTTCTCAGGATGAAATTGAGTTGCAGAGACAATTCCATCTTCAACAGCAGCCAAAAAATTTTCGCCGTGGCGTGAGAAAGTTGCAATTGAACCGACGGCCTGCTTTACGGCATAGGAATGAACAAAGTAGAAGGACTGATCTTCTACACCTGAGAAAAGTAGAGATCCGCTACCGGCTTCCACGGAGTTCCAACCCATATGCGGCAAAATTGGGGCGCTTAACTTTTCAACCGTGGCGCTCCAGATTCCAACGCCAGCCTGTTCTCCATGTTCGACGCCATGTGAAAAGAGGATTTGCATCCCGACGCAAATTCCAAGTGTTGGACGTTTGAGCGCGATACGTTCTCGCACCAACTCGTCGCCACGAATACTTTGAAGACCTCTCATACAAGCACCAAAGGCGCCGACCCCGGGAACAACTAGGCCATCTGCGTTGAGAGCGAGTTGATAATCGCTCGTTACAACGACGTCACGTCCGGCGGATTGAAAGGCACGCTGCGCCGAACGAAGATTTCCAGAGCCGTAATCAAGGATTGCAATCACGAAGGTTAAAGCGAGCCCTTTGTCGAAGGAATGCCGGCTACACGACCATCCAGTGCGACAGCATCACGTAATGCGCGAGCGACAGCTTTAAATTGTGCTTCAAAAACATGGTGTGCGTTGCGGCCTTCAAGCACTCGGATATGGAGCGCAATACGCGCTTCAGCAACAATTGATTCCCAAATGTGTTTTCCAAGTGTTGTGTCGAATGTACCGATGAGTTCAACAATCTCTGGCTGGCGGTGGACTAGGTAAGGACGCCCAGATAAATCAACTGCGGCCTGCACGAGAACCTCATCAAGTGGAACCATGGCATCGCCAAAGCGCCGGATACCAGATTTATCGCCGAGAGCCTCGCGTAGCGCTTGACCAAAAGCGAGCGAAGTATCTTCCACCGTGTGATGAGAATCGACATCGACATCACCCGATGTCTTTACTGTGAGGTTAAATCCTGAATGCTTACCGAGTTGGCTCAACATGTGGTCAAAGAATGGGACACCTGTTTCAACCGATATCTCTCCAGATCCATCGAGATTGAGTTCGATAAAAACACTGGATTCTTTTGTTGTGCGCTCAACGCGTGCGGTTCTGCTCATTTTTCTCCCAGGCAAGCCGATAGTGAATCGATAAATTTCAAGTTTTCGGCCTCATTGCCAATAGTCACTCGCAAGTACCCTAATAATCCCACATCTCTGATGAGAACTCCCCTGGCAAGAAGATCCTTCCAAAGCTGCGGTGCTGGCTGTGTAAATCCCGTAAAGAGGAGGAAATTTGCAGCGCTTGGAATCACAGTCAGACCTAAATCTCGGAGTTTTTTGGCGACAATTTCTCTATCAGTGCGAAGACGAGCCACATTTGCAAGAAGTTCATCCTGATAATCAAGAGCAACTTCCCCAGCAGCTTGTGTCAGCGCGCTCAGGTGATACGGCAAGCGAACTAAATACATAGCATCGATAACTGCAGGATCTGCAACCAGGTAACCCAGCCGAACTCCGGCAAAAGCAAATGCTTTGCTCATCGTTCGAATGACAACCACATGTGGATATTTCTTAATGAGCGTGACAGCGGAAACTTCCTCCGAAAACTCTGCATAAGCCTCATCAATGATGAGTAAGCCAGGTGTTGCCTTGGCTATCTTTTCGATTTCTGTGATAGTCATTGCAGAGCCAGTTGGATTATTAGGCGTTGTGATAAATGTCAGCGCGGGTTTCTCGCGTTGAATCTGCTGTAGCGCTAATTCACAATCCAGCGTGAAATCCTCGCTTCGCGATCCGTTAATCCACGTTACGCCAGCTACCTTTGCGATGAGTGGATGCATGGAATAGGAAGGAGTGAAACCCAGGGCACTTCCACTTCCAAAAGCTAGAAAGAGCGACTGGATTATTTCGTTGCTGCCATTTGCTGCCCAAATATTTTTTTGGGTGAAATCGGTAGCCGATAATCTATTGATGAAGTGAGCCAGCTTTTCTCGGAGAACCGTAGCTTCGCGATCTGGATAGCGATTGAGATTTTTTGCAACATCTAGAACTTTGGTAGCTATTGCTTGTGAAAGTTCTGGCGAAAGCGGATAAGGGTTCTCATTGGTATTTAAGACAGCATCTGCTGGAACTTGTGGGGCCCCATATGCAGAGAGTTCGCGTAGATCTTGGCGAAGCGGCAGCCAAGATGGCCACTGATTCATAGATTTTCCAAACGTGCAGTCATTGCTTCTCCGTGTGCAGGCAAGTCCTCCGAATTTGCCAGCGTAACAACCGTCTCAAGAATTTCGGTAAATGCGGATTGGTTGTATTCAATTAAGTGCAATCCACGTAAAAAGGTTTGCACCGATAGTCCACTGCTATGACAGGCACACCCACCAGTAGGGAGCACGTGGTTAGAACCAGCAGAATAATCTCCGAGTGAAACAGGTGAAAAACGTCCAATAAAGATAGCTCCAGCATTGCGAATCTCCTGGGCATCACGAGCAGAATCTGCTGTCTGAATCTCAAGGTGTTCGGCTGCGTAAGCGTTAACCACATCAAGGCCTTGCGCCACAGAATCAACAAGAGCTATTGCCGATTGAACTCCGTTGAGCGCTGTTCTGATTCGATCTGCATGCTTGGTTGCAGCAACTCTCTTCTCTAATTGCGCTTTGACTTCATCGGCAAGTCGGGTGGAGGTTGTCACAAGAACTGCAGCTGCAATCACATCATGTTCTGCTTGACTAATTAAGTCTGCGGCAACATCTGCGGCAATGGCGGTGTCATCGGCCAAAATTGCGATTTCAGTAGGGCCAGCCTCAGAGTCGATTCCCACGATTCCACGGAGCGCTCTCTTTGCAGCAGCCACATAGATATTTCCAGGCCCTGTGACCAGATCGCATTTTGAGCAAACGTTTTTCATGCCATAAGCAAAAAGTGCGATCGCCTGTGCTCCCCCAACTGCGTAGACCTCTGTAACTCCAAGCAGAGCGCAGGTTGCCAAAATCGTTGGATGAGGAAGCCCACCGAAATCTTTTTGTGGTGGAGATGCGACGGCGATGCTACTGACCTGCGCAATCTGCGCGGGTATTACATTCATCATGACGCTACTTGGATAAACCGCACGACCACCAGGGACATAAAGACCTACTCGATCAACCGGTATCCATTTTTCTGTCACCGTGCCACCATCGACAACGTGGACTTTCTCTTCATTACGTCGCTGCGCTTGGTGAACAAGACGAATCCTTGATGCAGATTTTTCCAATGCTCTTCTCACGTGAGGATCAAGTTCTGCTAGCGCCTGGTCAAGAGCTGATTGCGGGACCTTGATGGAGATGGGCTTCACGCCGTCAAACTCTTGTGCTAATTCAATGAGATCTTTCTCTGTTCCGTTTTTAACCCGTTGCAAAATTGGCTCAATAGCAATCATGGCGGATGCCACATCAAGAGTGGCGCGTGGCAGCAGCTCTTGGTAACCAGCTTTATCGAGAGACTTGCCACGCAAATCAACGGTACGAATCACATAGAGATTCTACTTTGCGGCGGGATTGCCATGAGACCCCAATTAAATACAGGAGT
The DNA here is from genome assembly GCA_964462495.1 of uncultured Candidatus Planktophila sp. Taxonomy (GTDB): domain Bacteria; phylum Actinomycetota; class Actinomycetes; order Nanopelagicales; family Nanopelagicaceae; genus Planktophila. The sequence goes on from CAYWWZ010000016.1 coordinate 12,801, forward strand.
TGTTAGATGCGCACCATGCACTCAGGGCCCAAAATTGCCTTCAAATCTGCGCTCAAACTTGGAGATGAGGTTACCAATGCGTCAATTTTCAAGGTCGTCGATTTTTGCTGATCAATTACCTGAAGGTGAACCTCTCTTTTTCCCGGATGCGAGCGAAGAATCTCTTTCATTCGTTCGACAACCGGTGGAGTTACCTGTGTTGCGGGAAGCGATATTAAAAGCGGCCCTGTTGGAGTCGCGCTGATATCCGGCATCTTCATCTCTAGCGCAGTGAAACGAACTTGTTCATCTGTCCGTGAGAAACGACCACGGACTACAACCACACGATCTTCGGTAAGTGATAGCGCATATTGGTTATACGTATTGGAGAAGAAAAGAACTTCAATCGCACCTTCAAGATCTTCCACATTAACAACCGCCCAAGAAGCGCCTTGGCGCGAGACTTTTCGTTGAATGCCAGTGATAAGTCCACCAATTGTGACCATGCCATCTTGCGGGCCATCCTCAAGAAGCTCAGAGATAGACATGTCGGTATGAGAACGAAGAACGTGCTCTACTCCAAGGAGTGGATGATCAGAGACATACAGTCCGAGCATTTCGCGTTCAAAGGTAAGAAGTGTGGATTTATCCCATTCCGTGTTTGGAATTTCTATTTCTAACCCCGCAACTTGTGAAATCGTGTCTCCACCAAAGAGATCGAACTGTCCAATTGCTTCTGCTCGCTTTGTCTCGATTACAGAATCGATTGCTTCAAGGTGAATTGCCATTAAACCTTTTCGTGGATGCTTGAGCGAGTCAAATGCTCCTGCCTTAACGAGTGATTCAATGGTCTTCTTGTTGCAGACATTGGCATCGACCTTTGCTAGGAAATCTCCGAAAGAAGTAAAACTTCCCTTACTCTCACGAGCAGACTTAATGGATGCAACGACTCCTTCTCCCACGTTACGGATTGCTGCTAGTCCAAATCGGATATCTGTTCCTCGCGGGGTGTATTCAGCATCTGATTCATTTACATCAGGTGGTAACACCTTGATACCCATGCGACGACATTCAGATAGATAGAGAGCCGATTTATCTTTATCATCGCGCACACTTGTTAGGAGAGCTGCCATGTATTCGGTTGGAAAGTTGGCCTTGAGATAAGCAGTCCAGAATGAGACAACCCCATAGCCTGCGCTATGTGCGCGGTTAAAGGCATAATCCGAGAACGGAATCAGAACTTCCCATAAACGTTTAATGGCAGCTACTGAGAATCCATTGGCTTTCATGCCAGCTTCAAAGGGTATGTACTCCTTATCCAGAATCTCTTTATTCTTCTTACCCATCGCTTTGCGAAGTAAATCTGCGCGGCCAAGAGTAAAGCCGGCAACTTTCTGTGCGATTGCCATAACTTGTTCCTGATACACAATAAGGCCGTAGGTATCACCCAATATCTCTTGTAGCGGCTCTGAGAGTTCAGGGTGTATTGGCTCTACAGGTTTACGTCCATTTTTACGATCCGCATAGTTGTTATGTGCGTTCTCGCCCATCGGACCAGGGCGATAGAGAGCGATGACTGCCGAGATATCTGCAAATGAATCGGGAGCCATACTGCGAAGGAGGGCACGCATTGGACCACCATCGAGCTGAAAAACTCCCAGCGTGTCTCCGCGAGAAAGTAGCTCAAAGGTTTTCTTATCATGAAGCGGTAGCTCTTCGAGTATGACATCAATACCTTGATTAGCTTTGATATTTGCTAGCGCATCATCGAGAACAGATAAATTTCGCAGACCCAAGAAATCCATCTTGAGCAGGCCTGTTGCTTCGCAAGCGCCCATATCGAATTGAGTGATGATTGCTCCATCAGCGTCGCGGCGATGAATAGGAATGACATCAAGCAGTGGCTCGCGGGAAAGAATTACCCCCGCAGCATGGACTCCCCACTGTCGCTTAAGACCTTCCAAGCCTTTTGCAACATCAACTACGCGTTTGGAATCAGGATCACTGTTGTAGAGCTCTCTAAATTCTCCGGCTTCCCCGTAACGAGAATCTTTCGAGTCAAATACACCGGACAGAGTTATATCTTTACCCATGACTGACGGCGGAAGCGCCTTGGTAAGTTTTTCACCAATGGCATAAGGAAATCCAAGGACGCGGGTCGCGTCTTTCAGCGACTGCTTTGACTTGATGGTTCCGTAGGTGATGATTTGAGCAACGCGATCTTCGCCATATTTTTCAGTAGCGTAGCGAATCATTTCTGAACGACGACGTTCGTCGAAGTCGAGATCGATATCTGGCATTGAGATACGTTCTGGGTTAAGGAATCGCTCGAACAAGAGGCCATGCTCAATGGGATCGAGTCCTGTAATTCCAAGTGCATAGGCAACAAGTGATCCTGCTGCTGAGCCTCGACCTGGCCCAACACGGATGCCAACTTTCTTTGCGTGGCTGACCAAGTCGGCGACAACTAAGAAGTAGCCAGGAAATCCCATATTTGCCATGACATCGAGTTCATAGT
>CAYWWZ010000017.1:0-15148 GCA_964462495.1 uncultured Candidatus Planktophila sp.
TTAGTTAGGGCATGATGGCCGGGAGCAATCTCGGCCATCATGCTTTACTATTCGAGTACTTTCTACGCTCAAAGTTTGTGGGGAAAAAATGGCAACAACTCAACTCTTATCACTCACTGGTGTAAGTAAAGAGTTTCCAGGTGTTAAAGCCCTCGATAACGTTAACTTTGACCTCAATGAAGGTGAAGTTCATGCCATTGTCGGAGAAAATGGAGCCGGCAAATCAACCCTTATGAAAATTCTTTCAGGTATCTACAAGAAAGATGCCGGTGATGTTCGGTACCGCGGCCAATCTGTAGAAATTCCTAGCCCATACGAGGCGCAACGCCTGGGCATCAGCATCATCCATCAAGAACTCAATTTGATGCCGCACCTAACCGTGGCTCAGAATATTTTTATCGGCCGTGAAGATCGCCGGCCAGGACGTGTTTTTCTAGATAATCCAAAGCTCAACGATGAAGCCGCCAAGTTACTTCAGGAACTTGAACTTAACCTTGACCCAAAGGCAATCGTTGGCGAGCTCACTATCGCAAAGCAGCAGATGGTGGAGATCGCAAAAGCCGTTTCATATCGTGGCTCTGTCATCATCATGGACGAGCCAACATCTTCTCTCACACCGGCAGAAACCGAATCACTCTTCAAGATTATTCGTACCCTGAAAGCTGCTGGTAAGGGAGTTGTCTATATCTCCCATCGTCTCGAAGAGCTTGCCAAGATTACAGATCGCATCACAGTCATCCGTGACGGACAGTACGTTAAGACCTTAAAGACTACTGAAACTTCAATTCCGGAAGTTATCTCCCTTATGGTTGGTCGCAAAGTTGATCAAGATCAGCGACCTGCAAATCGCCAGATTGGTTCTGAAGTTGTCATGAAGGTAGAAGGAATCTCTGATCGCCATCTGCTCCGTGATGTCTCATTCGAACTTCGTAAGGGTGAAATCCTTGGATTCGCTGGATTGATGGGAGCAGGTCGCACTGAACTTGCACGCGCAATCATTGGAGCGGATCCGAAGATTGCAGGAAAAGTCTTTCTCCACGGTAAAGAGGTAAAGATCAAGCAACCCTCCGATGCAGTGGCAGCTGGAATCGGTTATCTCTCAGAAGATCGCAAGCGTTTTGGCCTGCTTCTTATTCAGAACCTGACCTTTAACGTAATTCTCTCCTCTATTCCACGCTTCTCGAAGTTAGGCTGGCTTCGCGTCAAGCCAGCAGCTGGTGTAACGCGAGATGTCATTTCACAACTACGAGTTCGTACCCCTTCTGAAAATCAGTTTGTGAAGAACCTCTCGGGTGGAAATCAGCAGAAAGTGGTTATCGGAAAATGGCTAACCCGCAACTGCGACATTCTCATCTTCGACGAACCAACCCGTGGAATTGATGTCGGAGCAAAGGACGAGATTTACAAACTGCTCACCAAGTTGGCTGAAGAAGGAAAATCAATCATCATGATTTCTTCCGAGCTTCCTGAGATTTTGCGTATGTCTGACCGCATTGCGGTCATGTGCAACGGTCGCTTGACCGGAATCCTTGACAACAAGGATGCAAATCAGGAAAAGATTATTGAATACGCAACAAAATTTAGCGACGAACTATCCACGGTTCACTAAGAAGAGGAAAGAGAAACACATGTCAGATGATCTAACTTCAGCTGGTCATAACGAGGGTGGCAGCAAGGTCTCAGCCTTCATTCGCCGTGAGATTGGCCGCGTAGCAGCGCTTGCCTCTCTCGTTGTTATCTTTATCTTCTTCACCATCATGAACCCAGTCTTCGCTTCTTGGGCGAACGTCTCTGGCGGTATCTTGATGTCGACAACCGTTATTGGCCTATTGGCAATTGGCGTTACATTCGTGATTATCACCGGCGGTATCGACCTATCAGTTGGTACATCCATGGCACTTGTTGCAGTCATTACCGGCAAGATGGTGATGGCGTATGACCTCAATGTCTGGACTGGAATTCTTCTTGGAATGATCGTTGGTGGTCTGCTCGGCGCGATTAATGGAATCTTGATTACCGTTCTTCGCCTACCGGCATTTATTGCAACTCTTGCAACTATGAAGGGCGCTCAGGGTCTGGCATTGATCATCTCCGATTTGAAGCCAATTCTCTTTGCAACAGATGTAGAAGGTTGGGATCAGATTGCACAAGGAAATATCATCCCTAACTTCCCTAACGGCGTACTTATCCTCTTTATTGCAGCGATTGTTGGCTCACTCATACTCAACAAGACAGTTCTTGGACGCTATAACTTTGCTATCGGCTCAAACCTAGAGGCGACAAAGCTCTCTGGCGTCAAGGTAAATCGCTGGTTGATTGCTATCTACGCACTCTGCGGCGTCTACGTTGGTCTTGCTGCAGTAGTTCTTACTTCACGTCTTGGATCTGCACAACCAGATCTAGGGCTTGGTTACGAACTTGAAGCGATTGCAGCGGTCATCATCGGTGGTACATCACTCTTCGGCGGTAAGGGAACCATTGGTGGAACCATCATTGGTGCACTCATCATGTCAGTGCTTATCAACGGACTTCGTATTCTTGGACTTCAGCAGGAATGGCAGTATGTCGTAGTCGGCGCAGTTATCTTGCTTGCAGTCTTTGGAGACAACCTACGTCGCCGTCGCGCAGGTGACACAACGGTCTGATGAATTAACTTATATAAAAACCCTCAGCGCAGATGTGCTGAGGGTTTTTATCTTTCTACAATCGACCAGCCTGGTGAACTCGCTTCAAGAACTCTTGGGTTCTAGGGTTCTGAGGGCTATGTAAAACTTGCTCAGCAGTTCCGCGTTCAACAATATTTCCAGATTCAAGGAAACAGACCTCGTCAGCAACTTGCGTTGCAAATCCCATTTCATGGGTTGCCAAGACCATAGTCATTCCATCGCTCTTCAGGTCACGCACTGCAGAAAGAACTTCATTGACCAAGACAGGGTCTAGTGCAGATGTAACTTCGTCGAGAAGTAACAAGCGAGGACTTACTGCAAGAGAGCGAATGATTGCCACTCGCTGTTGCTGTCCGCCACTGAGGCGATCAGGGTATTGATCTGCTTTATCAGCTAAATCAAACCTTTTGAGCAGGTACATGGCATGTGAATTAGCTTCATCGCGGCTCTTACCATGGACCTTAATGGGAGAGAGAGTGATGTTCTCTAAAACTGTCTTGTGCGGAAACAAGTTAAAAGATTGAAAGACCATGCCCAGCCGGCGGCGGACTTCATCGACATTGATAAGTGGGTCTGAGATTTCACGCCCATCCAGGAAGATTTGACCATCATCAATTGCCTCCAGCAGATTAATGCAGCGCAAGAGCGTTGATTTTCCTGAGCCTGAAGCGCCAATCAGTACGGTGGCGGTGTGCTCAGGAACGCTCAGCGATAAATCATGTAAGACAACCTCGGCTCCAAATGATTTACGAATATTTACCAACTCAAGTACGTTGCTCATTAGATGGCACCTTCTGAGTTTTGCGCACTGGTGCGCTGCCTTATGGCGCGGTCGGTATAACGCGTCATCGGAATAGTTATGAGCAGAAATAGAATCGCTGCAACAACATATGGCGTGTAGTTAAAAGTTCGGCTGGCGTTAATTTGAGCGGCACGAACAGCATCGGTAACACCAAGAATTGATACTAGGCCAGTGTCCTTCAGCAGTGAAACAAAATCATTGAGTAAAGGAGGCACAACTCGGCGAATCGCCTGTGGCAAGACCACAAAACGCATTGTCTGTCCTGAAGTCAATCCAAGTGATCGCGCTGCCGCACGTTGGCTGGGATGTATCGACAAGATTCCACTTCGAATGACCTCTGCAACATAGGCCGAGTAGGTGAGAACTACAGCAACTGTTCCTAAGAAGATAACGTTGGTAGATACACCGCTGAGCCCGAGCGCGGGAACGCCAAAACCAACGAGCAAGATAATCAAAATCAGTGGTGCACCTCGAAAAATATCAACGTAGGCCGTAGCCAAAAATCTAAATGGAGTGAGCGCTGGTGATTTGGTAGTTCGCAGAAGTGCAAGGCCTAGCGCAATCACTCCAATTGCCGCTCCCCCGATAAAGGTCAGCTGCAGATTGATCCATAGGCCCTTCACTACCGTTGGAAAAACTTCACGACCATAATCAATATCAAAAAATGTTGACTTAACTGTCTCCCACCCAGGAGAGGTAACCAAAATTGCCGCCAGAGTGCCAAGTACAAAAATAGAAGAAGCCGCAGCAATAGTTGCTTGCTTGCGGCTAATTCTGCGTCGAGATTTACGTCGCTCTAATTCACGAGAGCTTGGCGACCAAGCAGAGTTTTCTTTCCCTGACATGGTCGCCAAACTACCGTGTTTACTTCTTACTTACCTATTAAGGCTTCAATACAGGTGCGCCAGCATCAGTTGCTAGCCACTTATCTGTAATTGATGCCAATGTGCCATCGGCGGTAATTGCATCTACTGCGCCAGTCACACAAGGGGTGAGCTTGCTGCCCTTTGTGAGCAAGAGTCCAAATTGGTCTCCACCACCAGTTGATGGAAGTTGTCCAACGATGAGGCCGTTTGGAACTTCAACTCCTGAAAGATAGAAAGCAGTAGGTAGATCCACAACTAGTCCATCAATCTGCTTGTTCTTGAGAGCAGAAACACCTGCTGCATTGTCATTAAACACCTGTGGCGTGCTTCCAATCTGCTTTTCAATGGCATCAAGTGAAGTTGTACCAACTGCTGCGCCAAGTTTTGCGCTCTTTAGGTCGGCAAGTGAAGTCTTTCCTTCAATCTTGCTTCCCTTAAATGAAACGATTGCTTGTGGGGCGGTGTAATAAGGTGATGAGAAGTCAACTGCCTTCTTGCGATCTTCAGTGATAGAGAACTGCTGCAAGTTGAAGTCAAAATTCTTCTTGCCAGGTGTGACAGCTGAATCAAATGTTGTGCGAACCCATACAACATCTTCTGCCGAGAATCCGAGCTGGTTAGCAACCGCGTAAGCAACTGCACCTTCAAAGCCTTCGCCTGACTCTGGCTTATCGTCGATTACCCATGGATAGTAGGCAGGTTCACCTGTAGCAATAGTGAGCTTGCCTTCAGTAATTGTTGCTAGATCCGCCTTTTCGCAAGAAGCAGAGGCAGTTGAAGATGAATCTGAGGAATCACGTCCAGTGAGAGTAAGTGCTGCAACAACAGCTGCAACAACAATCAGCGCGATTATTCCTATACGTTTATTCACGTGGGCTCCTTAAGGATTGGAAGAAATTTACTGGCGAAGAGTATTAACCGGCCCGCTTAATGTCGACTCGCAAATGAACCGCAACTACTGTCCCAAAGCAAAACGCCCTTCATAACGAAGGGCGTGATGGTGGCGGGTGAAGGATTTGAACCTTCGAAGGCAGAGCCGGGGGATTTACAGTCCCCTCCCATTGGCCGCTCGGGCAACCCGCCAGGGTCTTACGGCTTGCGTAGATTACCTTATTTGCGAGAACTCTTGAAATCCGGCCTAATCAGGAAGGATGACAGGTACTTGCGTTATCAAACCACCATCAATGACATATGAAGCGCCAGTAATAAACGATGACTTTTCAGAACATAAGAATCCAACAAGATTGCCGATATCGTGGATGCTCGCCATTCGACCAATGGGATGAGATAGGCCCCATTCGTGGAGTAAATCCTCTTCGGTTCTTTCACCTTTGAAAGATTGTGCAGTCGCTCGCAACATAGGTGTATCAACACATCCTGGTAATACTGCATTACAACGAATTTGCTCACTCGCATAATCAACTGCAATTGCCCGTGTCAAGGCATTCACTGCGCCCTTAGATGCAGCATAGGCAACAACACCCTTTTGATTGGAAAGAGATTGCACTGATGAAATATTTACAATTGAGCCACCTTTTGCTTTACGCATAAATGGAACTGCATATTTAGTTGTCAAATACATAGCCTTGACATTAACTCCAAAGGTTTTTTCCCAGATTTCATCGGTAGTCTCTTCTGCATTGCCATATGTCTGTACGCCAGCGCTATTTACCAAGTAATCGATATGGCCGAATTTATTGCCAACTTCTGTGATCGCTTCCTTTACTTGAGCCTCAGAGGAGATATCTACTTTGGCGGCAGAGAATTTATCGCCATAACTAGCAAACTCTGTCCTCGCGCTAGCCAGAGCCTTGTCGTCAACGTCAAAAATTACAACAATTGCACCATCTTCAAGGAGTCGCTGTGCGCTTCCAAATCCAATTCCTTTAGCTCCCCCAGTGACAATCGCTACCTTATTCATGGACTTTGCTCCTTATCTGTGCGCCATTCTTAACAACTTCTTCGATAGTCCGAGCCCCTGAAAGCGCCATTCCATTAATAAACTCACGGCGCATTAGTTCAATTACTTGATCTACTCCTGCTTCACCATTTGCCATAGCGCCATAGAGATAGGCGCGACCGATAAAGACTGCTTTTGCACCAAGTGCAATCGCGCCTAAAGCATCCAGGCCGGACATAATCCCGCCGTCGATGTAAATCTCAACTTTCTTGCCAACTTCATCAACTACTTCGGGCAGGATCTCGAGCGGAATCGGGCCGCGATCAAATTGTCGGCCACCATGATTTGAAAGGATGATCGCCTGCACGCCACATTTGGCCACAGCTTTTGCATCGGCGACGCTCTGAATTCCTTTAATGACGATAGGCCCATCCCACACAGTGCGCAGCCATTTAATATCTTCTACATCGGTGGACGGATCAAAAATTAAGGCAGCCAATTCAGAAAGTGGTTTATCCCAACCACGAAAGGCTGCGAACTCTAATTTGCCGGTAGTAAAGAGATTGAGCCACCAGATTGGTTTACGAGCGATTGACAGAACTGTGCTCAATCTAATCTTTGGCGGCACTGTTAAGCCATTGCGATTATCTCGATAGCGCAGCCCCGCTACTGGTGTATCAACAGTCAATACAAGTGCCTCAAAACCTGCCTCTTTAGCTTGCTTGATTACCGCCAAAGTATCAGCGCGATTTTTCATGACATAGAGCTGAAACCATCTTCTTACACTCGGCACTGCAGCTGCTAACTCAGCAGGTGATGTAGTACCCATCGTTGAGAGCGCATAAATGAGATTCTTTTCTGCTGCCACATTAGCGACGGCCGGCTCTCCCACATGATGCATCAAACGGGTATAACCAGTTGGAGCAAAGCAGATTGGCAAATCAATCTTCTTGCCTAAAATTGTGGTTGAAGTGTCGATATCTGAAACATCGCGTAGAACTCGAGAGTTGATCTCCACTCGCGAGAGCGCATCCCGAGTGCGACTATATGCAATCTCATCGACAGCGCTTCCCTCAACATAATCAAATACAACTTTTGGAGTGCGCTTCTTCGCAATCGCAGCTATATCTGCAACAGTCTGCGCCCGCTTTAACTTGCCTTTATAAGGCTTAAAAGAGGGTATGGACCAGTCAATCAAGGACCAGAAGTACGGAAGGCTCGGCAGTTTTCGAGAGCTCCGAATCATGACCCCAAATTACCCTAGAATGGCGCACAATAGAATATGTAAGTAATTGTAAAGAGGGGCTTGAAAAGTGGCTGACAGCAGTTTCGATGTAGTTTCAAAGATTGACCGGATGGAACTTGATAACGCAATCAATCAGGCGGTGCGCGAGATTGATACCCGCTTTGATTTTAAGAACACCGGTGCCAAGATCGAGCTCTCTGGCGACAAGATTGCTATAGAGGCAGATACTGAAGAACGTGCAAAGGCAGCCTTGGATGTCGTCAAAGATAAGATGATTAAGCGTGGAGTTTCGCTCAAACATCTCGAAGCAGGCGAACCTACGCTATCTGGAAAAATCTACAAGATTGCCTGCACTCTAAAAGAAGGTATCTCTACCGAAAACGCGAAGAAGATTGCTAAGTTCTTGCGTGATGAAGGCCCTAAATCAATTAAGACTCAGATTCAAGGTGATGAACTCCGCGTCTCATCCAAGAGCCGTGATGATTTGCAGACTGCTATAGAGCAGATCAAAAACGGCAAATTTGATTTCGCCGTCCAATTTGTTAATTATCGATAAGTGGCAAAGGCAAGAAGCGAGTATTCGCTCGGACTGTTCTTTGGCGTTGGCGCTTACGTTTTCTGGGGGCTCTTTCCGCTCTATTGGCCTCTACTTAAACCAGCTAACCCGCTAGAAATAGTCTCGCACCGCGCAGTCTGGACCCTCGTCTTCTGTGTGATTGTGTTATCGCTGTTGCGTCAACTGAAATCAACTTTTGCTGTGATGAAAAACCCCAAGAAGATGGCCGGTCTATTTGCCACCACAATTCTAATTTCCATCAATTGGCTTACCTACATTTGGGCTACAAATAATGGCCATGTAGTGGAAGCAGCGCTTGGCTATTACATCAATCCGCTTATCATCATCGCCTTTGGCGTCCTGCTGCTACGCGAGAAAATGCGCCCTATGCAATGGATTGCTGTCGGTATTGCTGCAATTGGCGTCACTATTTTGACCATTGATTACGGTCGATTGCCATGGGTTGCAATCTCACTTGCTCTCTCATGGGGAACTTACGGGCTTATCAAGAAAAAGTTGGATTTGGGTGCGCTCGAAGGCCTCACTATAGAAACTTTGATTTCTCTTCTGCCTTACGGTTTTTATCTCTTCTACATCGGAAACCAAGGCACTGGACAGTTCGGCAATGGTATTGGGCTCACGATTTTGCTCATTAGTGCAGGTGCAATGACTGCGATTCCTCTACTTCTCTTCAATGGATCAACGACTCGATTGCCTTACAGCACAATAGGCTTGCTGCAATACATCACACCGACGATTCAGTTTTCCATCGGAGTATGGATTAACCATGAAGAGATGCCAACTGCACGTTGGGCTGGATTTGTCGTTATCTGGCTGGCGTTAGCTGCGTTAGGAACTGACTTGGTTCGCTCAAGCAGAGCGATCGACAATCGCATCGCACAGTGAAAAGAGAGCACCAGTAACATCATTTATCGGTAGTGGGCCTAAAGCTGCGCGAGCATCCCGTGCAACCTGCTGTAGCTGTTCCTTCGACTCTTCCAAAGCTGAATGTACTCGCAACTGCGCCAAAACATCTGCAACGGTAGCTTCGTCTTTAATTGGAGCACTGACCAGTTTTTGAAGTTTACGATCTTCTGGTCTGGTGGATTTGAGTAAGTTAAGCGTGACTAGCGTAGGCACGCCTTCACGCAAATCAGTTCCAGGAACCTTGCCGGATTGATGTGAATCACTTGCAATATCGATGATGTCATCGGCTAACTGAAAAGCAACGCCAATCTTTTCGCCGAATACGGTTAAAGTCTCTTTAATCTCATCAGGCGCGCCCGAAACCATCGCACCAAAACGTGCACTGGCAGAGATCAACGAACCTGTCTTGTCCGCAACCACCTGAAGGTAATGCGCAAGAGCATCTTCACCGTTCTGAGGACCTTGGGTCTCCATGATTTGGCCAATCACGAGACGTTCAAAAGTTGAAGCTTGTAAGCGAACTGCCTCGGGACCAATATCTGCCAGCAACGCCGATACCTTTGCAAAGAGATAATCACCGGTCAAAATGGCAACGGTATTTCCCCAGCGGCTATTTGCACTCTCTACATTTCGACGTAAGCGAGCTTCATCCATCACATCGTCGTGATAAAGAGTAGCTACATGCGTGAGTTCGCAGACGACAGCCGATTCAATGATTCCAAAACGACTCTTATCACCGTAATGAGATGCAAGTAGCGTCAAAAGTGGTCGCAGTCGCTTTCCACCTGCTGCCACTAAATGGCGAGAAGTCTCTTCAACAAGTGGGTAATCGCCTTGAATGTGGCTCAGCAGAAGGTCTTCTACCTTCTGCATGCTTGCTGCTAAATCGGCCTCTAGTTCAGGGGCGATACCTGGAATACCGATAGCTGCCATTAGCGAATAAAGAAGGCGGTAGATTCAATGAAATTTAACAGTGGTGCTGGGAAAATTCCGAGCAGAATCGTCAGAGTTGCACTTACCGCGATGGTAATTGTTGTCAGTGCCGAAGGAATAACGACGCTGGTCCCATCTTCTACTGGATCCTTAAAGAACATCAAAACAATTACGCGAATATAGAAGAAAGCTGCGATGGCAGAAGAGAGAACACCAGTAATCAATATTGCAGTACTGCCAGATTCGTAAGCTGCCGAGAAGATGGAGAACTTTCCAATAAACCCAGAAGTGAGTGGAATTCCGGCAAAGGTGAGAAGGAAGAGCGAGAAGACGAGCGCGATAAGTGGTGAGCGCTTTCCGAGTCCGCTCCAACGATTGAGATCTGTGACTTCGCCGGCTGAATCACGAACGAGAGTGATGACTCCGAAGGCGCCGAGCGTTGCAATTCCGTAGGCGAAAAGGTAGAAGATTGATGAATCAAGGCCTGACTTGCTCAGCGCAATCACACCTGAGAGCAAGAATCCGGCATGCGCAATCGAAGAGTAAGCGAGCATGCGCTTTACATCGCGCTGAGTTATTGCAACGACAGAACCAAAGACCATCGTAATAATTGCGATGACTACGAGCGCTGGCTTCCATTGCCATTCAGCATTGGCAAAGCTGACATAGAAGATACGCAAAATGGCACCGAAAGCTGCCACTTTGGTAGCAGCCGCCATAAATCCAGTAATCGCTGTAGGTGCTCCTTGATACACATCGGGAGTCCAAGCATGAAATGGAACTGCGCCCACTTTGAAGAGCAAACCAACTGAGAGGAAAGCGATACCAATGAGCAAGAAGACATCGTTACCTGATCCACCAATTACGCTCTCTTGAATTCCAGATAGCGTGATGGCGCCTGAGTAACCATAAAGATATGCGACCCCGAAGAGGAAGAAAGCAGATGAAAAAGCGCCCAATAAGAAGTACTTCAGCGCTGATTCCTGTGACATGAGTCGACGGCGGCGCGAGAGACCTGCCATGAGATAGAGCGGGAGCGAGAGAATCTCTAGCGCAACAAAGAGTGTGATGAGATCTGATGCGATAGGAAAGATCATCATTCCAGCAACGGCAAAGAGTGTCAGTGGATAAACCTCAGTAACGCGTAGATCTCCTTGCAACGCCTGTCGCTCTTCATCAGAACCAGGAACCGCTGCGGCTAAAGCTGTGAAGTTCTCCTGATCGGCAATAAGGAAGATGGCAAGGAAGGCGATAATCAGAATTGCAGCTTGAATCAAAACTCCTGCACCATCAAAGGCAATAGAACCCATAGCAGCATCGACTGAAGATTGTTTGCGAACTGTCATGAGAGCTGCGAAGGCGCTCACCAATGAGAATGTGGAGATAAAGAGTTGTGAACTATGGCGCGCTGCTCGTGGCGCAAATGCTTCAATCAAAACACCAATAATGGCGCCAGCGAAGACAATGAGGATGGGTGCTAATTGTGCGTAGTTCAGCACTGGGGTTACAAATGACATTTACTTACCTACGCTCTCTGATGGAACCGGATCAGTAAAACCCTGCGACTCAATAACCTGCTTCGCTACTGGATTAATGACGTTGAGTAAAGGCGCTGGGTAGAAACCAAGTGCGATGATGACAGCCATCACCGGAGCGATAGCAAACTTTTCGCGACGGTTGAGATCAGGCAGATTCTCATTTCCCGGAGTTGTTGGCCCATGGAGCGCTTTCTGAACTGGAATCAAAATGTAGAGCGCTGCTAAGACAATTCCAAAGGTGGCAAGAACTGCTGCAACTGGATATCGAGTAAATGTTCCGACAAGTACTAAGAATTCACTGACAAAGCTAGAAAGTCCCGGCAAAGCTAGTGAAGACATACCCGCGATGAAGAATGACCATGCCATAACTGGAGTAACTCGCTGCAGTCCACCAAAATCTGCAATCGTTGAGGATTTACGGCGAGCAACCATCCAACCAGCAACCAGGAAGAGCGCTGCTGTTGAGAATCCATGGTTAAACATGTAGAGAATTGCACCGCTATGACCCTGTGTAGTCATTGCAAAGATTCCCATGGTGATAAATCCGAAGTGTGAAATCGATGTGTAGGCAATCAGGCGCTTGATGTCACGAGCTCCTATTGCCAAGAAAGCTCCGTAGAGAATTGAAATGACAGCAAGCACCAGAATCACCGGCGTAAAAGTCTTTGAGGCATCAGGAAAGAGCGAAAGACAGAAACGAATCATTCCGAAAGTGCCGACCTTATCGAGAACACCTAGAAGTAAGACAGAAGTTCCAGGCGTTGCAGATGCTGCAGCATCTGGCAACCACGTATGAAGTGGCCAGACCGGAGCCTTGATTGCAAAGGCAATAAAGAATCCAAGGAAGAGCAGGTTCTGAGTCGTTGAGCTCATGTAATTGTGCATCTGCGAGAGCTCAGCAATATCAAATGTGGCACCACCGTTTTTGCTGGAGATGACATAGAGACCGATGATTGAGGCCAACATCAGAAGTCCACCGAAAAGGCTGTATAGCAAGAACTTCACCGCTGCTGCTGCACGTTCTCCACTGCCATATCCACCGATCAGGAAGTAGACAGGAATCAACATCGCTTCGAAGAAGACGTAGAAGAGGAAGACATCAGTTGCTGCAAAGACGCCGATCATCATCGTTTCAAGGATAAGGATGAGAATGTAGAAGACCTTGGCAGACCAACGTCCACCCTCAGATTCATTCCAACCCGCAAGAACAACGATAGGTGTTAGGAGCACAGCCAGCAGAATTAATACGAGCGATAGCCCATCAACACCAACTGCATAATTAATTCCAAAGGATGGAATCCACTCCGCTGATTCCCCAAACTGAAATGCAGTATTTGATTTATCAAAGTTAAACCACATCATGATTGCTGAAATTGCAACCAAAATTGTGGATCCAAGTGCTGCCTGCTTCACGCGCAGCACTTGATGCGCAGGGATAACTGCAATCAAAAGCGCGCCGATGAGTGGCAAAATTCCGAGAAGAGTTACTGAACTCATAGCGTGACCACCCAAATTCCAGCGATCAGGGCGATCGCACCGATGAGAATCAGCACGGCATAACTGCGTGCAAATCCAGTTTGAGATTTACGAAGTGCAGCACCTGTACCAAGGGCAGTCTTGCCAATGCCACGGACCGTGCCATCAATGACGCTTTCATCAGCTTTAACCAATAGCCGGGTAAGCGCTTGCCCAGGACGCATAAAGACAGATTCATTAAATGTATCTTGCAACAAATCTTTACGTGCAATGCGGGTAAAGATTGAAACGTTTTCGGGAGCTACCGGATCAATTTCAGCGAGTTGGTACTTGATGATGGCGATTGAAACACCAATGAGGACAGCAGTCAGAGCCATGGCCGAGACAACAATTGGTGCAAAAAGATGCTCCTCGTGATGGCCTTTGCCATGCTCTCCAAATACTGGGTTGAGCCAATTTGCAAGGGCGTCACCGCGATAGAAGAGCAATCCGGAAGAGACTGAACCAATTGCAAGTACCGCCATTGGGAACCACATTAAGAATGGTGATTCGTGAGGATGTTGATTATCTTCCCAGCGCTTTGGGCTAGTGAATGTCAATATCATGACGCGCGTCATGTAGAAGGCGGTTATTACCGCACCAAGAAGTGCGATTGAACCCAAAAGAATCCCCTTAAAACCACCTGCATTAAATGCTGTCTCGATGATGAGATCTTTGGAATAGAAGCCCGCAAATGGTGGAACTCCAATGATTGCCAGGTATCCCAGACCAAAGGTGACGAAAGTTATCGGCATAAATTTGCGGAGCGCTCCGTAACGTCGCATATCTACAGTGTCATTCATGCCATGCATCACCGAACCTGCGCCCAAGAACATGCCTGCCTTAAAGAAACCGTGTGTCAACAAGTGCATGATGGCGAAGGCGTATCCAGCTGGTCCAAGCCCTGCACCGAGAACCATGTAACCAATCTGCGACATTGTTGATGCTGCGAGAGCTTTCTTGATGTCATCTTTTGCTGTTCCGATGATGGCACCGAAGAGCAAGGTAATTGCTCCGACGATAACCACTATGAGTTGCGCAGTTGGTGCAGCATCAAAGATGAAGTTAGAGCGAACGATGAGATAGACACCCGCAGTAACCATCGTTGCTGCGTGAATCAGCGCTGAAACTGGAGTTGGTCCAGCCATCGCATCTCCAAGCCAAGCTTGCAACGGGAACTGTGCTGATTTACCCGCAGCTGCAATGAGCAACATGATGCCGATTGCCGTCAGCGCTGTTTCAGAAGCGTTCTCTGATGCCTCTTTCACACCTGCGAACGAGACTGTGCCGAGCGTTGCAAAGGCAATCATGATTGCAAAGGAGAGCCCCATATCACCGATACGGTTCATAACAAATGCCTTCTTCGATGCTGTCGCATATGCCGGCTTCTGGTTCCAGAATCCAATCAAGAGGTATGAAGCCAGACCCACACCTTCCCAACCAACGTAGAGAGTTAGGTATGAGTCACCCAGCACGAGCAACAACATCGCTGCAATAAAGAGGTTGAGGTAGGCGAAGAAACGTCGGCGATTTTCATCGTGTGACATATACGCAATTGAGTAGATGTGAATCAGGGTTCCGACACCCGTGATGAGTAGTACAAAGCAGATTGATAGTTGATCTAGCAATAGTCCAGCATCAACTTGAAAAGATGCAACGTTGATCCATGTAAATAACTTCTGGGCAATCGCACGCTCTTCAGTCGGACGCGCCAACATCTGTGAAAGTTGGTAAAGACCAACTCCAAACGAGGCGGCAGACATGGCTGTTCCAAGAAGGTGTCCCCACTTATCTGCGCGACGGCCAGCTAGAAGCAGTACTGCAGCGCCAATAAGAGGCAGGGCAATAAGGTAAATCAGTGAAGTTGAGGTAACCATTGTTATCGCTTCAACAAACTAGCATCGTCAATAGATGCTGATCGGCGTGAACGGTAAATTGCAATGATGATTGCTAGGCCTACTACTACTTCACATGCTGCAACCACCATGGTGAAGAAGGCAGTGACTTGGCCATCGAGGGTTCCATTAATTCGCGCAAAGGTAACCAGGGTTAGATTTGCTGCGTTGAGCATCAATTCAATGCACATAAAGACAACGATTGCGTTACGACGAACAACTACGCCAATAGCTCCAATGGTGAAAAGCAAACCAGCGACATAGAGGTAGTTATATGGATTCACTACTTCTCCTCCTGCACTGT
>CAYWWZ010000018.1:0-15144 GCA_964462495.1 uncultured Candidatus Planktophila sp.
CGTCACCCGGAGCACCCCACCGCGGTGGAGGGTTGCCGTCTACTAAGCCGGGGCTGTTACGTAGAACTCGTGAACGAGCAGAATGTTAACTGCGTGTTTAGAAGATGAGAAATCAAGAGCGCTTCTCACGTGCAATCAACTTGCAATCGATGTGAAAAAGATGGTGCGGGAGGCGGGACTTGAACCCGCACGCCGAAGCACAAGTTCCTAAGACTTGCGTGTCTGCCATTTCACCACTCCCGCGGCGTGGCCAAGATTAGAGGTAGTACTGCACAAGTAACAAACTCTCCTGCCCTCATGCGCAACCGCTAACCTTGCCTAGTGCCAGCCTCTCTCAAAGATCAACTCTCAGTCGATGTACAGGCTGCGGTAGCGCGAGCCTTTACGGAGGCAGGTTTTGTAGGCCAGGTGCCTGATTCAATTACGCTCGATCGCCCCAAGAATCGTGACCATGGTGACTACGCGACTTCCATCGCGCTGCAATTGGCGAAGGTAGCGGGAAAGAGCCCTCGGGAAGTTGCCGAAATTTTGCAGCCAGAGATTGCAAAGATCTCAGGCGTGAGCTCAGTAGATATTGCAGGCCCAGGATTTATCAATATCACTCTTGATCGAACAACCCAAGCAGAGTTGGTGCGCACGATTCTGGCAAGTAAGAACGAGTACGGAAGAGGTCGCACACTTCATGGCGTCTCGATCAATTTAGAATTTATCAGCGCAAATCCAACTGGCCCTTTGCATTTAGGACATACTCGTTGGGCAGCCGTAGGAGATGCGCTGGGGCGAGTTCTTAGCGCTGCGGGCGCAGCAGTCACGCGTGAATTTTATATAAATGACCGAGGTCGCCAGATGGATCTCTTTGGGCAATCGGTTCAGGCCGCAGCAACTGGACAACCAATTCCAGAAGATGGCTACCAGGGTAATTACATTGCAGATTTAGCCAAAGAAGTTGTTGCTGCCAATCCAGGAATATCAACAACTGAAGAATTCCGGGAAGCGGCCTATAAAGTTCAATTAGCTCAACAGCAGCGGGTTTTGGAAACTTTCCACACAAAGTTTGATGTGTGGTTCTCTGAACGTTCACTTCATGAATCTGGAGCGGTACAGCATGGCCTAGAGAAGTTGCGCTCGCAAGGACATGTATTTGAAGAAGCTGGCGCAGTATGGCTACGAACAACTGATTTTGGTGATGATAAGGATCGCGTGATTATTAAGGAAGATGGAGACCTCACTTACTTTGCCTCTGATACCGCTTATTACATTAATAAGCGCGAACGTGGATTTGATATCTGTATTTATATGCTCGGAGCTGATCACCACGGGTACATCCACCGCTTAAAAGCTACTGCAGCATGCGCGGGAGATAACCCTAATTACAACGTGGAAATCATGATTGGCCAGTTGGTAAAGATTATGGAAGGTGGCGAAGAGCTCAAACTTTCTAAACGAGCCGGAACAATAATCACCTTAGAAGAGTTAGTTGAAAAAGTGGGAGTTGATGCGGCTCGTTACACTCTCATTCGCTATCCCGTTGATACTCCGATGGTGATGGATATCGATGTCTTGCGTCGTAACACTAATGACAACCCTGTTTATTACGTCCAGTACGCGCACGCCAGAATTGCAGCAGTCTTACGGAGCGCGCACGAACTCAAAATTGGGGCGACTCTCGATACCTTTGATCCATCTCAACTCACACATGATCGCGAGAATGAGTTACTCGGTGCGCTCGCTGAATACCCACAAATTGTGGCTAGCGCTGCAGAGTTCCGTGAACCTCATCGCATCGCGCGCTATTTAGAGGAGTTGGCCGGTGTCTACCATGGCTTCTACGCAGATTGCCGTGTCTTGCCGCTTGGAGATGAAGCCGCATCGGCAGTTCATTATGCACGTGCTGCACTCTGCGCCGCGACGATGCAGGTGTTAGCAAATGGTTTAGATCTACTCGGTGTGAGCGCACCTGAGAGGATGTAACCATGTGGTCAGATAACGTCTCATTCGTAAACGGAGAACTTCACCTGTCAGGGATCCCTGCTTCTGCTCTGGCAAGAGAGTTTGGCACTCCTACATTCTTTCTTGACGAAGTTGCGTTTAGAGTTCGCGCACAGGCCTGGAGAGACGGATTACATTCCGAATTCGGCGACCACGCTGGCACTATCTATTACGCTGCAAAATCATTTATTAGCACTGCGGTAGCGAAGTGGATTCAAGATATTGGCATAGGCATTGATGTCTGCACAGGTGGTGAATTAGCTGTGGCCCTTTCAGGTGGAATTGCACCGAACAAGATAGAGCTACACGGAAATAATAAGTCTGTTGCTGAAATAAATCGGGCAGTTTCCATTGGTGTTAAAGCTATTGTCATCGACTCACTAATCGAAATTGAGCGGATTGCGGCAGCGGCTAAGAAACTCGGTGTTCGCCAAGGCGTCATGGTTCGCCTTATTCCGGGTGTCCAAGCAGACACTCATGAAAAGATTTCAACTGCACATGAAGATGTGAAGTTTGGTTTCTCGATTGCTTCTGGTGCGGCATGGGAAGCTGTGTTGGCCATTAGAAACTATCCTGAGTTGGAATTGCGTGGAGTTCACTGCCATATTGGTTCTCAAATATTTGGCGCTGACGCTCATGAACTTGCGACAAATCGTCTGATGGCTTTCATGGCACGTTATCGAGATGAGTTTTCTGAGCAACTTCCTGAACTTAATTTAGGCGGGGGCTTTGGGATTGCGTATTTATCGCAAGAGAAAACTGTAGAACCACAGGATGTACTACCTACGATTCATCGCGCAATCACAAAAGCATGTACTGATTACTCACTTGACTTCCCACAGATTTCGCTAGAGCCGGGCCGAAACATCGTTGGACCAACGACATTTACCTTGTATGAAGTTGGAACTGTAAAGAATGTAGATATCGGCAACGGAAATATACGTAAGTACGTTTCGATAGATGGTGGGATGAGCGACAACATTCGTCCTACTTTGTATGATGCGGAATATTCAGCAGTAATTGCACAGCGAACTAGCTCTGCGCCATTGGTTAATTCACGTTTAGTGGGTAAGCATTGTGAAACTGGCGATATTGTCATTAATGACATTGCGCTCCCATCAGATATTGCTCCTGGAGATTTAATTGCTACACCTGCTACCGGCGCATATGGCCGCAGTATGGCGAGCAACTACAACCACGTACCAAGACCACCAGTGGTTGCGGTGAAAGATGGAAAAGCCCGCGTAATTGTGCGACGTGAAAATGAGGAAGATTTACTCGCCCTTGATGTGAAAGAATGAGGGCATGAGCCCCGCAGATAAACCTGTACGCATTGGCATGCTCGGCTGCGGCGTTGTTGGTAGCGAAGTGGCGCGCCTGCTGCTTGCTGATACTGAGGAACTCTCTACTCGCGCTGGCGTCAAGATTGAGCTAGCCCGTATTGCAGTGCGCACTATCAAGCCTTATGACGGCTTAGATCCTGCCCTCTTTACAACAGATCCGTTCTCCATCGTCAACGATCCAGATATTGATTTGATTGTTGAAGTAATGGGAGGAATTGAACCCGCACGTGAATTAGCTCTTACCGCAATCAACAATCGCAAATCAATTGTCACTGCTAACAAGGCTCTTTTGGCTAGCCATGGAGCTGATCTTTTTAGCGCAGCATATGCAAAAGGCGAAGACATTTACTACGAAGCATCAGTCGCGGGCGCAATTCCAATAATTCGCCCGTTGCGTGATTCTCTTGCAGGCGATCACGTTGTTCGCTTGATGGGAATCGTAAATGGAACTACAAATTACATTCTGACAAAAATGCACGAAGATAATCGTGAATTTGCCGATGTTTTGAAGGAAGCTCAAAGGTTGGGATATGCAGAATCAGATCCCACTGCAGATGTAGAAGGTTTTGATGCTGCAGCGAAAGCCGCGATTCTCTCTGGCCTAGCATTTCACACACGAGTGACCGTAGATGATGTTTATCGTGAAGGCATTTCGAAGATTACCCTCGAGGATGTATCTATTGCGAAGTCAATGGACCATGTCATTAAGTTGTTAGCAATTTCAGAGCTCACGCCAGCTGATGAAATTTCTGTGCGAGTTCATCCTGTCATGATTCATAAGAGCCATCCACTGGCATCAGTTCGTGATGCTTTTAATGCAGTGTTTGTTGAAGCTGAATCCGCCGGCCCACTGATGTTCTACGGCCGCGGAGCAGGTGGCCAACCCACAGCTTCTGCGATCTTGGGAGATATTGTTGCGGTTTCTCGCCATATTGCTCTTAATTCCATTGGACAGCGTGAAACAGATTATGCAGATCGCGATATAGCTCCCATTGAAACCACAAAAACTAAGTTCCTTATCCGCTTAGAAGTAGAAGATAAATCGGGTGTGCTTGCTGCTATTGCGCAATGTTTTGCATCTCAAGGAGTGTCAATTCAAACAGTAGATCAAAATGGTCGAGATGATGATGCTGAACTCATAATCGTCACACATCGTGCAACTGAAGGCGAACTCAAAGCAACAGTTGAGGCTCTTAAGAAGATGGATATCGTCAATAAGATCTCTAGCGTTATCCGCGTTGAAGGAGCCATTTCGTAATGGGAATTTTCACGAAAAAGAGTGGCGCCCACCAATGGCGCGGAGTTATCGAGGAATATCGCCACCGCCTGCCAGTATCTAGCAAAACTCCCGTTGTCACTCTGCGTGAAGGTGGAACACCTCTTATCTATGCATGCGTGTTATCAGAGATGCTCGGCAATAACGTCTGGGTGAAATTCGAAGGCATCAATCCAACCGGTTCCTTTAAAGATCGTGGAATGACGATGGCGATTTCTAAAGCAGCTGAAGATGGCGCAAAAGCCGTTATTTGTGCTTCGACTGGCAATACATCAGCAGCTGCTGCGGCTTATGCCGTGAAGGCGGGAATGGTGCCAGCAGTCTTGATTCCCGAAGGAAAAATCGCGATGGGCAAGTTGGCTCAGGCTGTAGTGCACGGTGCAAAACTTCTACAGGTTGATGGCAACTTTGACGATTGTTTAGTTCTGGCACGTGACCTTGCCGAGCACTATCCAGTATCGCTCGTTAACTCGGTAAATCCTTATCGTATTGATGGACAGAAGACTGCAGCTTTCGAAGTTGTAGATCTGCTCGGTGATGCTCCAGATATTCATACTCTTCCAGTTGGAAACGCTGGAAATATCACTGCTTACTGGTTGGGATATAACGAATATCGCAAAGATAAGCTGTCGACTAAGTTGCCACAGATGTGGGGATTTCAAGCAGCAGGTGCCGCACCGCTTGTCTCAGGCAAACCGGTTGCAAAGCCTGAGACTCTGGCAACTGCAATTCGAATTGGTAACCCCGCATCCTGGGGTCAAGCAATCGCAGCTCGCGATGAATCCGGTGGGCTGATTGACTCAGTTACTGATGAAGAAATTCTCGCCGCCTATCATCTGCTGGCAAGTAAAGAAGGTATTTTCTGCGAACCTTCTTCAGCGGCAGGACTAGCTGGACTCATTAAGTACAAGAACGCGGGCAAGTTACCAAAAGATAAGACGATTGTTATAACCTGCACCGGTAACGGCCTGAAAGATATTCCGTGGGCGCTTGAAGGCGCTGCAGATCCAGTAGTCGTTCCCGTCAACGCTGATGTGGCTGCACAAGCACTTGGCTTAATAAAGAAATAAGGGTTCACTTACCGCCATGTCTAAGCCAACTTTTAAGGCTAATCCGATTCAAGTCCAAGTTCCAGCAACCTCTGCAAACTTGGGCCCGGGCTTTGACTCATTTGGTTTGGCATTCGGAATGTATGACCGCTACGTCGCTCAGATACTCGATGAAGGTGGTCTTGATATCGATGTCACTGGTGAGGGCGCCGCTGAAGTACCACGTTCTGAGAAGAATTTACTCGTGAAAGCGATGTACAAAGGTTTTGATTTCCTGGGTGGAAAACCAAAAGGAGTTGCGGTTCGTGCACTCAACGTAATTCCGCATGGACGCGGTTTAGGTTCTTCTGCTTCTGCAATTATTGGAGGGTTGGTTCTCGCTCGCTCGCTCGTGCTTACTGGCACGGACAAAATGAGCGACGAGGCTCTTTTGAATCTAGCAAATGAGATGGAAGGCCACCCTGACAATGTTGCGGCTGCACTTTTTGGTGGAGCCACCGTTGCCTGGCAGGATGAAGTTAAAGGAAAAATGGTTGCGCATTCTCTTCATCTACCAGTGGATCCACGTATCAAGGTCATGGCATTTATTCCAGCAACCCCACTAGCAACAAAGAAGGCGCGGACTATGTTGCCTGAAACAATTCCGTTTGCGGATGCACAGCGAAATAGCGCCAATACAGCAATCATGATGCAGGCGCTGACTATTCGTCCTGACTTACTGCTCACTGCAACTGAAGACTTCCTGCATCAGCGCTATCGCCAAGAAGCGATGCCTGATTCTTTCGCTCTCATGAATAAGTTACGTGCAGCAGGTGTTGCCGCTTTTATCTCTGGAGCTGGTCCAACTGTTCTTGCTCTCCACACTAGTGATCAAGAGGAGAGTGACCAGTTAGCTCGGGCCGGAGGCGCGAAATTCGAGGGTAAATCTCTCGAAATTGCTAGCCGCGGCGCCACCCTGCTATAGTTCAAATATCAATTTAGCCCGTAAGTCAGGGTCTATATGAGAATTGATGAGCCACAGAAGTAAAAAAGAAATAATCCACGTTCATCAATTGCAAGCCCCACAATAAATCAACCCAGGTCTTACCTTGGTAAGCCCCAGACTGAAAAGAAATACATGACAACAACAGAACCTGTTCGTTCTAGCAGCCCCGAGCTCTCCGCCATGACCCTTCCAAAGTTAAAGGAAGTTGCGTCCCAACTTGGTATTGATGGCGCTGCTAAATTAAAGAAAGATGATCTCGTTACTGCAATCGCAGATCTACAAGCGGCAAACCGTGAAGCAGCCAAAGCAGAGCGTGAAGCGCGCCGCGCAGCCCGAGATGCCAAGAAAAATAATAGAGATTCCAAGAATTCCAATAATTCAGCAGACGATGATGGCGATGACGAAGATTCATCTGAAAACTCATCGCCACAAGATCGCCACTTTGATCGCGATGATCGCGGTGGCCGCAACCGCCGTGACCGTAATCGCGGTCGTGACCGCAACCGTGACAGGGGGCATCGCGAAGAGCGAGAACCTGTGATTGGCGAAGATGATGTACTTGTTCCAGTCGGTGGTCTTGTCGATATCTTAGAAAACTATTCATTTATTCGTACTGGGGGATATCTACCAGGACCTAATGATGTGTATGTTTCGCAGGGTCAAGTTCGTAAGTATGGACTTCGTAAAGGTGATGTTGTCACCGGACAGGTTCGCCAGGCACGCGAAGGTGAAACTCGTCAAAAGTACAACCCACTCATCACCCTTGAAACCATCAATGGCATGCCATTTGAAGAGGCGCGAGGCCGAGTTGAATTCGGAAAGCTTGTCCCGCTCTATCCGCAAGAGCGCTTGCGTCTTGAAACAGAGCCAAACATTCTGACAACTCGTGTTATTGATCTGATTGCACCAATCGGTAAGGGACAACGTGGACTCATTGTCTCGCCACCCAAGGCTGGTAAGACCATGGTTCTTCAGTCGATTGCAAATGCAATTACGACGAATAATCCTGAGTGTCACTTGATGGTGGTTCTAGTCGATGAACGTCCTGAAGAAGTTACAGATATGCAGCGCAGCGTGAAAGGTGAAGTTATCGCTTCTACCTTTGATCGCCCAGCTGATGACCACACCACAATTGCAGAGCTAGCAATTGAGCGCGCTAAGCGTCTAGTTGAGATGGGACATGATGTTGTTGTGCTTCTCGATTCAATCACTCGTCTAGGGCGCGCTTACAACATTGCAGCACCTGCGTCAGGCCGAATTCTTTCGGGTGGCGTTGATTCCGCAGCGCTGTATCCACCAAAGAAGTTCTTCGGTGCTGCTCGAAATATCGAAGATGGTGGTTCACTAACAATTCTGGCAACAGCTCTCGTTGATACTGGCTCTCGTATGGATGAAGTTATCTTCGAAGAGTTCAAGGGAACCGGAAACATGGAGCTCATCCTTGATCGCAAGATGGCAGATAAGCGCATCTTCCCGGCAGTTAACGTTGTTGCATCCGGTACACGTAAAGAAGAGATTCTTATGGGTACTGAAGAACTCAATATCGTCTGGAAACTACGTCGCGTGCTTCATGCGCTCGAACCGCAAGCTGCGCTTGAACTCTTGCTCGAGAAGATGAAGGGCACCAAGTCCAACGTCGAATTCTTGATGCAAATTCAGAAGACCACTGCAGGCCCTGACGACAGTAAGTAGCCTTAATCCAGTCCGATAAAGACTTTGCGAATAATGGAGTTGATTAGGTCATTCCATTTTTCAGGGTTAACAGGTTGAGGACTGTAATCGTCTACAACTTTTCCTAGGGTATATGCCTGAATAAGTACTGCAATGGCATGAGCATCTAAATCCTTGCGGAAGTACCCGTTCTCTTGAGTATCTCTGATGATGTCTACGAGAGCATCGGTCAGTCGTTGTTGCTCTTCACCCAATCTCTTGGCAAATTGCGGACTAGCCTCTGCCATTCCAAGAATTTCGGCTCGATAAATTCTCTCTGTTCGCCGATTTGGGTCTTGGGTAAATCTGGTGAGTTCAACTAGGTTGTCGTAAACATCTTCCGGGGTCTTACTTCTGGCGATAATCTGCAAAATAAGTTCGATACTGCTATCCACCCAATCTGTGTATCGAACCAACATGGCAGTCTCAAGAAGTTCATCTAAATCTTCAAAGTGATGGTAGAGCGAACCTTTAGAAATTCCGGAGGTGTTAAGAATGAGATCTGTAGAAATCTCGGAGCGCGGAAGTTTTTTTAGCAGATCTGCAGTGGTATCAATCAACTTAGTCTTTGTCGGATGTCCGCTGCGAGGCATGCCCAATTTAACCAGCCGAATGGGGTGACCAGAGGTGGTCCAATGCGAGGATTTTGAAGATTCTGCCTTTTACGAGAGCATTAGCGCCTATTACCGATGACCTGGTTCACCGCCTCACCGCGGACCCAGCCATAGAGAAGGAATGAAAGATGAAGCCAGAGATCCACCCAGAATATAAAGAGACCCAAGTGACTTGCGGTTGCGGAGAAAAATTTCTTACCCGCTCAACAGTTGCCAGTGGATCAATCTATGTAGAAGTGTGTTCAGTCTGCCACCCGTTCTATACCGGCAAGCAGCGCATCCTCGATACTGGTGGACGCGTAGCTAAGTTCGAAGAGCGTTTCGGTAAGAAGTAGCTTTACCAAAAGACCGCACCGCAACCCATGAGTGGTTGTGGAGCGGTCTTTTTATTTGCCCAAGAGTTTTGCGTTGATATTGCATTGAAAGGAGAAGCCTCATGAGTAACGATCGTTTTGCATCAGCACATGAAATGGTGCGCGAGTATCAAGAACTTGAAAAGCAGATGGCTGACCCCTCAATCCATGAAGATCAAGGAAAAGCCCGCCAATTAGGACGTCGCTATGCGCAACTTGGTCCAGTGGTTGCAGGCTTTAATGCATGGAAAGCTGCTGCAGATGATCTTGAAGCAGCGCGCGAAATGGCAAGCGAAGATGCCTCGTTCGCAGCAGAGATTCCGGCTATGGAGGCAGCAGTTGAAGAGGCTGCGGCCAAGTTAGAAGAGCTGTTACTACCACGAGATCCCAATGATGATCGCGATGTGATCATTGAAGTAAAAGCCGGCGCAGGTGGTGACGAATCTGCACTTTTTGCAGGTGATCTCGTCCGCATGTATCAACGCTATGCTGAAAAGCGAGGCTGGAAGATTGAAATTATCGATGCAACAGAATCTGATTTAGGCGGTTATAAAGATATTTCAATGGCAGTGAAATCAAAAGGTTCCCCTGAACCTGGAACAACACCTTATGCGCGCTTGAAGTTTGAAGGTGGAGTGCACCGAGTGCAGCGTGTGCCAGAAACGGAAAGTCAGGGACGAATCCATACATCTGCAGCTGGTGTTCTAGTTCTTCCAGAGGCGGAAGAGGTCGATGTCGAGCTCAATATGAATGATGTTCGAGTCGATGTGTATCGCTCATCTGGTCCGGGTGGTCAGTCTGTCAATACAACAGATTCAGCAGTACGACTTACACATGTTCCAACCGGCATAGTTGTCTCTTGCCAGAACGAAAAATCTCAACTTCAGAATAAAGAATCGGCACTTCGTATCTTGCGTGCTCGACTGTTAGCTGATGCACAAGAAAAGGCAGAGGCTGCGGCAATGGCAGAACGTAAGAGCCAAGTACGCACCGTTGACCGCTCTGAGCGAATTCGCACTTACAACTTCCCCGAGAATCGACTGAGTGATCACCGAGTCAACTACAAATCTAATAATTTGGATGCAGTCCTCAATGGTGAACTAGATGATGTCATACAGGCGCTCCTTGATGCTGATAAAGCTGCCAAACTCTCATCTACGAACTAAGTGCAACTATGGAACTCTCTTTTAAGGAATTCTTACAAAGTGGAAAAGAACAGTTAGCCCGTGCCGGATTTGCAGAAGTAGAAGCCGAGCATTTGTTGGCCCATACTTTAGGTATCTCGCGGATGGATCTACATAATCCGCTTAAAGTAGAAAGCGCTCTCGCTGCAATTGGTGATACCACAATTGTGGAAGAGACTTTTTGGAAGCTTCTCGATAGAAGATGTGCACATGAACCGCTGCAATACCTTACGGGGGTTGCATTCTTTAGACATCTCGAATTGAAAGTTGGCCCTGGGGTATTAGTACCCCGTCCAGAAAGTGAACTACTTGTTGAAGCAGCTCTTACATTTATTGAAAAACAATCTGGCGCAGTGAGCGTTGTAGATTTAGGTTCAGGGTCGGGCGCACTGGCACTTGCTATTGCGACAGAAGCCCCTCATTCTCACGTAATTGCAGTTGAGAAAAGTGCGGATGCGCTTGTCTGGCTCAAAGAGAACGTTTCATTTATTGATGAGAAAGTTCGAATACTGGAAAGCGATGTGAGTACAGCTCTCGACGGAGTTAAATGTGATGTTGTTATAGCTAATCCTCCGTATGTTCCAGATGCAGAGTTATTACCTCAAGATGTTGCTGAGCATGAACCGGCTGTGGCGCTCTATGGAGGCCCTGACGGGATGGATATTCCACGGATCTTCATTACAACGGCGGGCCGATTACTCAAGAGTGGAGGATTTCTCGCAATCGAACACCATGAGACTCAGGGTGCGCAGGTCATGGATGAGCTATCGATGAATTTCGAAGATATTCTTCTGCATAAGGATCTCAACGGTCGCCCCCGATTTACTACTGCAGTGAGGAGATAGCGATGCCGCGTATAGACCTCAAGCAGGGCGAACAGAAGAAACATGTTGCAAGAGCTTTAAAAGAGCTACGCGACGGCTTTGTAATTGTTGCTCCTCTCGAACACGGCTATGTGTATTTGGTTGATGCCTTTGCGCACTTTTCAGTCCGTGCCATGCATGTTCTCCGTGGAGATGAAGATGGAATTGCAGCACAAGTATTAGTGCATAACGCAGCAACCGTTGAAGGCATCGCACGTGATATTCCAGATGATGCTAAGGCGCTCATGCATGAGTTTTGGCCTGGAGCACTTTCCTTAAATCTCAAACCGGTAAGAGCTTTGACGTGGGATCTGGGAGATAATCAAGAGTTAGATCTCTTTAGCGTTCGTGCACCAAAGTCACGCTTTGTAAAAGCTCTGCTCAAGGAGTCTGGTCCACTAGCTGTGGCAAGTGCAGCACGCGCCGGACATCAGCCCATGTTGAAAATAAATAGGGCAGATGTGAAAGATTGGGATGTTGCAGTTGTCTTTGATAATGGGCAACTCAAGAGCGGGCCTAAGACATCTGTCGTCGAAGTCTCAGATTCTGGGCTAAGAATCGTGCGGGAAGGTGCGATTTCTGCCAAAGATCTCAAGGCGGTCGCACCAAGCATTTCTGCTGGCTAACTATTAGGCTGGCGCCCATGTCCGAAACCTTCTATGGCCCAGATTTCTCGCTCCTGCAGAAGCAAGATCCAGATATCGCTGCAGTTCTGCTCTCTGAATTGGTGCGTCAACAAACAAACTTGCAACTGATTGCATCAGAGAACTTCACTTCTCGCGCAGTATTAGCAGCCTTAGGTTCGACACTCTCAAACAAATACGCCGAGGGGTACCCAGGAAAGCGCTACTACGGTGGGTGCGAAGAGGTAGATAAAGCAGAAGTCATTGCAATTAATCGAGCAAAATCACTTTTTGGGGCAGAGCACGCGAATGTGCAGCCACATTCAGGAGCAAGTGCAAATATTGCGGTCTATCAGGCATTCACAAAACCAGGAGATACCGTCTTGGCTATGTCACTGCCTCACGGTGGCCATCTCACCCATGGTTCCAAAGTTAACTTTTCTGGCAAGTGGTTCAACATCGTCTCATACGGTGTAAGGCAAGATAACGAATTGATTGATTACGACGAACTTCGCGATTTAGCTATCGCCAATAAGCCCAAAATGATCTGCTCTGGTGCAACGGCTTACCCATCACTTATCGATTTTGAAAAAGTACGCGCGATTTGCGACGAAGTAGGAGCGATTATGTGGGTAGATGCGGCCCACTTCATTGGCCTCGTGGCCGGTAAGGCGATTCCATCCCCTGTTCCTTATGCAGATGTAGTTTCTTTTACAACACATAAAGTTTTGCGTGGGCCCCGTGGAGGAATGATTCTTTCTAAGGCAGAGCATGCCGCTGCCATCGATAAGGCAGTCTTTCCAGGTATGCAAGGTGGTCCAATCATGTCTGCTGTCGCTGGCAAGGCAATCGCGCTCGCTGAATGTGCAACACCGGCTTATCAAAAGTATGCAAAAGATGTCATTGTGAACGCACAATCCCTCTGCACCGCGCTTGAAGCCGAAGGTATGCGCGCAGTCTCTGGGGGAACACAGACACATCTTGCACTAATTGATATCCGCTCTACTGGAGTCAATGGAAAGGTTGCTGACGAACGATGCGGCGCTGCTGGAATCGTGCTCAACAAGAATTCAATTCCATACGATCCAGAGGCGCCATCTGTGACATCAGGAATTCGAGTTGGAACACCTGCAACCACAACGCAGGGCATGGGTGTTGATGAAATGAAGATCATTGGATCTTTAATTGCGCGAGCCATTAAGACAGATGATGCCAATGCGCATGCGGCAATTAAATCTGAAGTGCATGCACTCACTGCACGGTTTCCTATCTATCAGGCATAAACCCAACGAGCCATGCGCGAGTATTTAGTAACGCTCTTACTAGCTGCAGCGCTATGTTATGTAGTAACACCTTTGGTTCGTACGTGGGCGCTGAAGTTTGGAGCGGTTGCAAAGATCCGCACTCGTGACATTCACACAACTCCTACGCCTCGTTGGGGTGGGTTGGCGATGTGGATAGCCATGGCTCTTACCTTCGCCATGGTGAATCACTTATCTTTAGTTGGAAAATCATTCGGTCGCGAGACTCTTGGAATTTTTCTCGCAGCAACTCTCTTAGTTTTTATCGGCTTGATTGATGATCGGTTTGAATTAGATGCGCTCACCAAACTTGCCGGTCAAGCCCTCGCCGCTGGAATTCTGCTGCTCTACGGTATTCAAGTGCTCTGGCTACCTATCAATGGCGTCATCACGCTACCGCCCAGCATTGGTCAGTTAGTAACTGTATTAATTGTTTTGGTAACGATTAACGCTGTTAACTTCATTGACGGTCTTGATGGTTTAGCCGCAGGAATTGTCGCCATATCGGGAGCAGCGTTCTTCGCGTTTGCCTATTTGTTAGCGGTTATCTATGGCTTCAGCCGCGCAGGTGCGCCATCGCTCATCACTGCAATCATCATTGGAGTCTGCATCGGGTTCTTGCCCCATAACGCACATCCTGCTCGAATCTTTATGGGGGATTCAGGCTCAATGTTTCTCGGATTACTGCTCGCAGCTTCTGCAATTACTCTCACCGGGCAGATTGATCCCAATGCGATTTCGGCAGAAAATCTGGGGCCGACCTTACTCCCACTAGCGCTGCCCTTCGCAGTGCTTGCTATTCCGTTGATTGATCTCTCTTCTGCAATCTTCCGGAGATTGCGCGCTGGGCAATCACCTTTTAGCTCGGATAAAGAACATATGCATCATCGAATCATGCGTGCAGGAAACTCACATTTACGAACAACATTAATTATGTATCTCTGGACCGCCACAATTGCTTTCCCAGTTGTTGTCTCTGCCTTTGCTCCATTGTGGGTCTCTGCAATCGTTGCTGGCGCAGCTCTGGCTTTCACGCTCTTCTTCTCCAAGGCAAAGAGGCAGCGAGCACTCAATGGCTAATTCACGTTCGAATGAATCGCTGCTACTCAAAGGAGCGCTGACTCCGACTTTAATTGTTGGGTTGATTGCAATTTTCGCAGCAAGTTACCTAGAAGGCAGAGCGGGGCTTTTTGGAGCGCTCCTTGCTCAAGTAGTAGTGCTTATTTATTTCATCTTGCATCTTGTCGTCTCAAAGATCTCCACCAATCTGGATCCCGTCACAACGATGTCGCTAGCGATGTTCTCCTACTTTGCGAAGTTCTTAGCCCTCGGAGGCTTTCTGTGGTTATTGGGTCGCTTCACCTCCGAAGCCCAAATCGATCGTCGCGCCTTTGGAATCAGCGCTGTTGCCCTGACCTTCGCCTGGATGGGCGGGGAAATCACCAGTTATCTCAGGCTGAAAACTCATCTACCATTACCCAATGAGCCACATGAGCCACGATCCTGAATCCGCTGACGCACAGAAGCGTGAACATCGGGCCAATAGTCGCCGTGAAGAGAACGCCATGTGGTCGATCTTTGGCTATCTCCTCTCAGGCCTGCTCTTCTGGGGCGGGGTCGGTTGGGCCGCTGACCGATTCTTCAACACCAGTTATCTGACTCTCATCGGCCTCTTGGTCGGCATGGGCGGAGCCCTCTACCTCGTCTGGTTGCGCTTCGTCAGGGAGTAACGCTGGCCGTTGGGCACGACACGCCGAAGGTGGAAAAGTGGCGAAAATCGGGGTGGTTCTGGCTCATCAGGAGTAAAAGGGCCGTTTTGACCTTTCCTGCAGCGTGCCGATACCTTTCTCCTCT
>CAYWWZ010000019.1:0-14136 GCA_964462495.1 uncultured Candidatus Planktophila sp.
GTCACCGATATCTCCCCGGTAGTTTTCTTCGGAGGAGAATTCGTTCCTGTAAAGGCGATAGCCGGTGAAGTAATTCCTGTAAGTGCAACAATCTTTCGAGAAGGTCACGATCTACTGGGCGCAGATGTAGTTCTTTACGATAGCGCCAAGAAAGAGCTATCGCGAAGCGTCATGCGTGAAAAGTGGCGCGGGGGTGATGTATACGAGGGCTCGATCACTATTCCAGGTCGAGGAGATTTCAGTTTCACAATCGAGTCTTACGATCATCCTTTTGCAACCTGGCTCCATGACGCTGAAATCAAGATCCCTGCAGATATTGATGCTGAACTCATGTGTGCAATTGGTAGAAAGATTTTCGAGGAAAAGTTAGCTGAAGACCCAGCAGCTAAATCAATTTTGGCTCCTGCAATCAAGGTATTGGGTGACTCAACTCTCTCGCCTATGAATCGTTTCTCGCAAACTTCCACTGACGAGATTCGTAGTTTTTTCACTGCGCATCCACTGCGACGACTGAGCACCGCTACTGCGCACTTTCCCATACGCGCAGATCATGAGCGCGCCTTGGTTGGCTCGTGGTATGAGTTCTTCCCACGAAGTGAAGGTGCCAAAGTTGCTAGCGATGGCAAGATTATTTCGGGCACTTTTAAAACTGCAGAGCTACGCCTGCCTGCTGTTGCGGCTATGGGTTTTGACATCTTGTATCTCCCGCCAGTTCATCCCATCGGCGTTAACTTTCGAAAGGGAAAGAACAACACGCTGACACCGACCGCCACTGATCCAGGCGTGCCTTGGGCTATAGGCAATAAAGATGGTGGCCATGATGCAATCAATCCTGAGTTAGGAACCATGGCCGACTTTGAGAATTTTGTAAAAGTTGCCAAGAAGAATGGTTTGGAAATTGCGATGGACTTTGCCTTACAAGCATCGCCTGATCACCCGTGGGTTAAAGAACACCCTGAGTTCTTTACAACTCGCCCTGATGGTTCGATTGCCTATGCGGAAAATCCTCCCAAGAAATATCAGGATATCTACCCAATCAATTTTGATAATGACTATCAAGGCATACTGAATGAATCCTTGCGCATTTTGCGATTCTGGATTGCAAAGGGAATTTCCATCTTCCGAGTTGATAATCCACACACCAAGCCAGTTCATTTCTGGGCTGATGTGATGAAGACGATTCATATCGAACACCCAGACGTTATCTTCTTGGCTGAGGCTTTTACCAAGCCAGCCATGATGCATGCTCTTGGTAAGGCTGGATTCCATCAGTCGTATACATACTTCACCTGGCGAACGAGTAAACAAGAACTTACTGAATATGCCACTGAGGTTTCACAGCACACTAGCGCTTTCTTTAGGCCTAACTTCTGGGTCAATACTCCAGACATCTTGCCTTTTCACCTGCAATCTGGAAATCCAGCAATCTTTGCAATCCGTGCAGCGCTAGCAGCGACCTTAACTCCTTCGTGGGGCATGTATGCCGGATACGAACTCTACGAGCATCGTCGATTTAAAGATGGCGGCGAGGAATACATCGACTCTGAGAAATATGAAATCAAGGTTCGTGATTGGGATGGGGCGACTAAGAAGAAGCTGACTCTTGCTCCCTTTATCACCCAACTCAACACAATTCGAAAGAAGAATGTGGCGCTTCAACGCCTTAGAAACCTGCGCTTTCACCCTACCGAGAATGATTCAATCATCGCTTATTCCAAGCGTGATGGAAGCAATTTAATCCTGGTGGTCGTTAATCTAGACCCTAACTTTGCTCAAGAAACTACTGTGCATTGGAATATGGCTGACTTAGAACTGCAACAAGATAACTTTGCGGTAACTGATTTGATTGATGGCGCTCAGTACGACTGGTCTGCACACACATATGTCCGACTTGATCCAACAAGGTTGTCTGGCAAAGTTGTTCACATTGCGCAGGTAAAGCTTTAAGATTGCACATGTCTTTTTTCTCTCGCCTTTTCGGTGGCGCAAAGCCGGGCGGAGAACAGGAAACTTTTTTGGGACACGGTAGTTATCTCAACCCATATTCAACTTTAGGCGAACTTGATTTTCACCTCATCTCAGAAGGTCGCCATGAACGACTCTGGGAAGTACTTGGTGCGCACGTCAAGCGAGACAGCGATGGCACACTCCTGGGAACATCCTTCTCTGTGTGGGCTCCAAATGCTCAAGCAGTAAGTCTGGTTGGTGATCACAACTTCTGGGATCGCAACACTCATCCCATGGTCCGCGCTGGGGCGACTGGAATCTGGGAGATCTTTATTCCGGATGTGGGTCCCAACACTTGTTACAAGTTTGCTATCTGCACGATCCACGGTCATTGGGTCGATCATGCAGATCCAATGGCGCGTGCTACCGAGCATCCACCTCGCACCGCTTCAGTCGTCACTGAAAGTAATTACTCCTGGAGCGACACAGACTGGATGAGCAAGCGTGTGCAGTATCAACCATGGCGCTCTCCAGTTTCAGTTTATGAAGTGCATGTTGGTTCCTGGCGGCCTGGGCTTTCATATCTCCAAATGGCACAGGAATTAGTTGCATACGTAAAAGAGCAAAACTTCACGCACGTGGAATTCTTACCAATTACCGAACATCCATATTCACCTTCGTGGGGATATCAAGTTACTTCTTTCTTTGCACCAACATCACGCTTTGGATCTCCTGATGAGTTTAGATACCTAGTAGATGCGCTACACCAAGCAGAGATTGGCGTGATTCTTGACTGGGTCCCTGCTCACTTTCCAAAAGATGAATGGGCACTCGCCAAATTTGATGGCACCGCTCTCTACGAGCATGCCGATCCTCGTCTCGGAGAACATCCAGACTGGGGCACGCTCATCTTTAACTTTGGTCGCAATGAGGTACGTAACTTTCTTGTAGCAAGCGCTTTGTACTGGCTGGAGGAGTTTCACATTGACGGCCTACGTGTTGATGCAGTTGCATCCATGCTCTACCTCGATTATTCACGTAAAGAGGGTGAATGGCTGCCTAACAAGTTTGGTGGGCGTGAAAATTTAGAGGCGGTGCAGCTACTCCAAGAGGCTACATCTACCGCTTATAAGCACTATCCCGGAATCATGATGATCGCCGAAGAATCAACTGCGTGGGGTGGAGTTACAAAAGAGACTTCTAGTGGTGGTTTGGGATTTGGATTTAAGTGGAATATGGGCTGGATGCACGACACGCTTGAGTATTTGCAACACGAACCGGTTCATCGCGTCTATCACCACAATGAGATCACATTTTCAATCTTGTATGCCTGGTCGGAAAACTTTATGTTGCCTCTTTCTCATGATGAAGTCGTTCATGGTAAAGGTTCACTTGTAAATAAGTTTCCGGGTGATCGCTGGCAAAAGCTTGCAACACTGCGCGCGCTCTACGGATTCATGTGGGCCCACCCTGGCAAGAAATTGCTATTCATGGGGCAAGAATTTGCACAGAACGATGAATGGAACCAAGAAGCTGGATTGCAGTGGTACCTCACCGAATTTGCTGAACATCAAGGCGTACAAAAGGTGGTCAGCGACATCAATGCTCAGTACAAGCGGATTCCAGCGCTCTGGGAGAAAGATATCTTTGCTGATGGTTTTCAGTGGATAGTAGGTGATGACGGAGCTGGAAATACTCTCGCCTTTGTTCGTTGGTCAGATAAAGGAATTCCGCTTGTAGCAGTGACTAACTTCTCTCCCGTGCCCCACGAGCAGTACCAATTACGACTTCCAGTTTCTGGCATCTGGCATGAAGTGCTTAACACAGATGATTTGAAATATGGTGGCAGCGGGGTAAGAAATAGCGACTTTACTGTTGATGTAGATACAAATCTTTATGCGACTGTGCGAATTCCACCTCTTGCCACAGTATGGTTTGAACGTCGCTAGCGCTTTGCTTCTTCATTCTCGTTAAGTACATGTAAGAAGAAGACTGAGGCCAGCAACATTGCAGCTGGAATCATCATCGCCAATGCGATAGAACCCGTCAATTGCATGGTCCAAGCCACTATCCACTTTATGATGAAAACAATCACGTTATTTACCACGCCGAATTGCCCTACCACGATTGCGTTGGGCAACTTAGAGCGACGGGTTGCTGCTCTAAAAACACTTGGTCCGAGGAATGAAGAGCCCAATCCGCCGATGAAAAAACCCACAATAAAGAGAGAGTATGACCACCATTTCATCTCTGCTGGAAGATGGGTGGCAATAATGATGCTTCCTGCAAAACCTGCTCCCCCGAGGATTGCTGAACGCTTAGCCCAAACTTCTAGGGGTGCATAAGGCAATATTTTTTGCACCGTCAGACGACCAAAGATCATTGTTGCCGTAAAGACAATATAGGGAATCGCGCTCAGCCCAGCGGAAACTCCTAAACGATCTTTTGTGAAGATTGTCCCCCAGTCGCCAACTGCGAATTCCAAGTAGACAACGCAGGCCATGGCAAGGCTTACCGGCCAGTCAATGTGAAAGGAGGTAAAAATCTGCTTAATTGAATATCGTGATTCAGTATCAGTATTTGCAGTTAACAAGACTGGATGCAAGGAAATCACAATGGCGCCCATGGCAACCGCCAAAAAAATAGAGAGTGTCGTTATATGAAGGCCAAGGCTTACTCGATCAACTAAAAATCCTGAAGCAATCGCAGTAGTTAGCGCACCTGCGCTCCAGTACCCCTGGGCGCTCGTCACAATATTTGTTCCGCTTCGATCATTAAAGTGAAAGGCTTGGCTATTGATGGAAACATGCACGGCGGTAATGCCAAAACCAAATCCAATGCTAAATATCAAAAATAGGAACGTAGCGCTGATATGTACCAAGCCGATGAGAGAACCATAAAGAATTGCGATAGCAACGATTGTTACTCGCTTCACGCCGATGCGATGGATGATATGTCCGGTTGTTAAAAGGCCGAAGAATGCCCCAATAGACCCTGTGCTCATGAGTGAGCCAAAGGCTCCATTATCCAGACCCAAGTTGGCGCGCACCTCAGGGAATCTCGGTACCCAAGCCATAATGCCAAAGCCAAAGAGGAAGAAAAGTATGTGAATTAGCTTCTGCTCTCGGCGATGGCCGATATCTACCTTGGCCATCGATTAAAAGAGAGCGTTAGCTAGCTGTGCTCGCGCTTTGATGACAAGTGGATCAGCTTGATCAACAAGTGCAAAGAGTTCGAGAAGGTGGTCTTTCACTTTTTTCTGCTCATCTCCCTGAAGTACTGTAATTAATTGCAAAAGTCTCTGAAAAGCAGGTTCCAGATATCCACTCATCACTTCAATATCTGCACATTGCATCTGCAGTGCAACATCATCAGGATGTTTTACTGCATCTTCCATAATTTTTGCGCCATCAAGTCCCTGTGTTCGCGCAAGCAACTGCACTTGTGCAAGGCCCAACTTGGCGTATTGATCGCTAGGTTTACGAGCAAGCAAGCGCTTATAGGCCGCTTCGGCTGTGGCGTAATCGCCTTTATCGAGTGCGGCTAGAGCTTCTTCCTCTTCTGGCTCTGCTACCTCGACAGGTTCTTCGCCGATTCCTTGTTGCGCAGCTAGAGCCAAAATCTTTGTGATGACTTCGCGCAATTGTGCTTCAGTGAGAGGTTGCTCGAGGAAAGGAATTGCTTTCCCACCGATAAAGACAATTCCAGTTGGGATGTTGCGTACTTGAAGAGCTTGAGCCACAGGAATCTGAACTTCGACATTTACATGCGCCAATATCCACTTACCTTGGTCCTCGCTCTCAATCTTTCCTAGAGCGCGCAACATTGTCACTGAATCGGCAGAGCGTGGAGTCCAGCAAAGAATGACGACTGGCTTACTCTCAGAGAGCGGCAAAATCTCGGTCTGCAAATTTTGTGCAGTGATTTCAAGGCCTGGCATAGGGGTTGCAGTATCAGCTGGTGGCTTACCAAGTGAGCTCAAATCAACTGCTCGTGAGAAATTTGGCGGTAGCGTCATCTGAAGTTCCTCACTGCTGAATCATGCCATCTTTACGCACATCTACGCCAGAATCGCGACGATAAGGCAGGACTTCAGAGACATATGACTTAGCTGCGAATTCCAATCCAACATCATGGCCAGCCTTTTCACTCAAATACCAACGGTGTTCAAGAACTTCATGAAAGAACTGAGCTAATTCAATTCTTCCTTCTAATTCAGGTGGAATGAGATTCACTGTTGGTCGAAAAACTTCATCGAGCCAGCGCTTGGCAGATTCTGCAACAGGTGGTTTTGGTGCCTGTTCGCGCCCACGATAACGATCAAATGAAGCGAGAAGTCTTTTAGCTTGCAACTCTTCAGTTTCAAGTCCCATTAATTCACGGAGACGGTTCTTGTGATAACCGGCTGCCACAAGTTTTGGTTGGAAGATGAGCTTTTCTTTTCCATCACTTTCTTGTACAGCGACAGATACCTCTTCAACTGCAAATCCAAGGTCGTGAAGTTGGCGCATAGCGCGTTCAACTGCGTGACGATCTTTTGGATCAAGCACTTGTCGATCCTTGAGCGCACCCCACAGACGGTGGTACCTCTTTATTAAGGCCGAGCTAGCACGTATGGGATCCATCCCAGGATATAAAACTCCAGAAAGTTGCAAATCTTCAAGTTCGGCAGCGACATTAAAGTGCGCAATCTCTAAATCATGCTCGCGTTGTCCATCGCTCAATGATTTTTGAAACTCTCCCGTTTCCGCATCTACTAGATATGCGGCATAGCCTTCTGCATCTCGACGAAAGAGAGTATTCGAGAGCGAGCAATCGCCCCACCAGAATCCAAGGAGATGAAGTCTTACGAGCAATAAAGCCAGAGCATTAGCCATCAATGTGACATCTTCGGCGGTCACGGTTTTGTCGCTTAATACGACGCGGTAAGGAAGAGAATAAGGAAGAAAGCGCGTTACCAGGGCACAGGGAAGCTCTTCCCCATGGTTATTAGTGCGCCCTTCAATTACTGCAATTGATTGCACATTGGGAGCATCTAAGTGAGTCAGCTCTCTCAGAATCTTGTACTCGCGATTAGCAAACTCTGAAACCGTCTCTTTTACCGCGTAGACCTCAGAATCAGGATCATCAGTCGAGCGCACCAATCGCACAATGTGTCGAGAAATTCCTCGTTTTTCGGCTAATAACGGATCTTCTGGCCATTCCTCAAGTGGGACGTTCCATGGCAGGCCTGTAACAGCGGCAATTTCTTCACCGAGTCCAGTTATCCGTAGCGCCATGGGTCTTATTCTCTCGCACGCTTTACAATAAATCATGGCTATTTCAGACCGCATGAAGAAAAAAGCAAAGGAATCCGTCACACTTCCCGATTTTGGAGGGATGGGCGCTCCGATTGATCGAACAAATCCCTTTTACTTTGGCTTTGTTGCAACTATCGGAGCTTTGACTGCATTTGTTCTCATGCGCGCACTAGCTAGTGCAAGTCAAGTATTTGTATTAGTCCTCGTGGCACTATTCCTTGCAACTGGCTTGAATCCTGCTGTCGAAGCGCTCCGTCGCCGCGGTCTTTCTCGAACTGGTGCTGTTTCAATTATTTTCTCTGTTGTGTTATTGATGGTAATTCTCTTCGGCGCTCTAGTAGTTCCGCCACTAGTTACACAAGGTACTAATCTGATTGAGAGCGCACCAACTCTTTTAGATAATCTCAAAAACAATGCCACCATTGCTTCAATCAATGAACAATATGGAATTATTGATTCTTTGCAGAGAAAACTAGATTCGGTTACTGCGGATGGGACGCTGCTCTTTACCGCTTTCGGTGGGGTCATTGGAGTCGGAAGAAGCGTTCTCTCCGGGACCTTTACTGCGCTAACAATCTTGATCCTAACTCTCTATTTCATTACATCTCTTCCACAAGCAACCCAACTAAGCCTCAAGCTAGTTCCAGCAAGTCGGAGACCGCGAGTTGCGGCCTTAACCGATGCAATTATTGCGAGAGTGGGAGCTTTCGTTGGCAGTCAGATTTTGATCTCATTTCTTGCCGCTCTCTTCATGACTCTCTTTGGCATGGCTCTCGGTCTGCCGTCGCCTGTTGCAATTGGAATCATTATCTTTATCTGCGGCCTTGTTCCACTCATTGGCCACTTTATTGGCGCCACTATCTTTACCATCCTTGCACTTACTCAGTCAGTTGCTATTGGAGTTATCGCATTCATCGGTTATGTTGTTTATGTTCAATTTGAAAATTACCTTCTGACTCCAAAGGTAATGAAGCGCAATCTCAATGTGCCAGGTGCCGTCACCATTATCTCTGCTCTGATTGGTACATCGCTTTTGGGTCTTGTCGGCGGTTTATTGGCAGTACCAGTTGCAGCTTCCATCATTCTTATTCTGGAAGAAGTTGTCTTCCCACGAGCAGAGCGTTCTTAAAGCTCTGTAGGAAGTGGCAGACGCTCGGGCGCAACTACCTGAGTAATTTCGGTAAGTACGCGGTGCACCATAGGTTCGCCAACCCAAAGATGTTTTGCCCCTGCAACTGGAATGAGAGTGATGTGTGGAATCACTGCAAAACGCTCGGCTGCCTCGGCTGGCTTTAAGTAATCATCGTGTTCCGGGATAAGGGCTGTAATTGGCCGGCCATCGTGCGCCCAGAATTCTAGATCGCCATCGACAATGTCGAGCAGAGTTGGACTAAGTAAAATCAAACCTTGGATTCGTGGATCGCGCGCATGGCTAATTGCAATGCTGGTTCCAAAAGACCAACCAACAACCCATAATTTTTCTAGCTTGAGAACATCAAAGCAGTAGCGGACCATGGCTTCGACATCAAATTTTTCAGAACGACCATTGTCATAAGTTCCGGTACTTGTTCCTGCTTCACTAGTTGTGCCGCGCGTGTTAAAGCGAACAACAGTGATCCCTGCCATTGCCGGGAGTCGATTTGCCGCCTTCTTATAAATATGGCTATCCATCATGCCCCCACCCTTTGGGTTGGGATGGCAACAAAGTATTGCGGCCGTTGCGTTAGCAAGAGGTGCGCTGACTTCAGCGACCAAAGTTTGTCCATCTTCGGTGGTGACGGTAAATGGCGTGCGTAGGGCAGGTAACACCGTACTGGGGCGGATTGGTTCCGACATAGTTGCAGTCTAGTCTTTGCTCATGAATCCATCCAAAGTCGCAATCTTTGATTCGCTCAACCCTGTTACTTCAGAAGTTATTGCATCTCATCCAATAACCGACGAAGCGGGTGTGAGCGCTGCAGTAGCAGCTGCGCGTGCAGCTGCGACACAATGGCGAGAGATTGGTTTTAATGGGCGCAAGAAAGTCCTTCTTAAGTGGAGCACTTACTTAATGGACAATGTTGATGATCTCGCCGAATTAGTCTCGCTGGAAACTGGCAAGCCAACTAGTGATGCCAAGTTAGAGGCAGCGCTTGCTGCTGGACATATTGCTTGGGCGGCGCGACGTGCAGAATCGGTGATGCGTACTTCCTATCGATCACCTGGGTTGCTCATGGCAAATATGTCAGCAACAGTTGAGCGATCTCCCGTAGGAGTAGTAGGTGTAATCGGTCCTTGGAACTATCCAGTCTTCACTCCCCTGGGTTCAATCGCCTATGCCCTCGCTGCTGGAAATACTGTTGTCTTTAAGCCAAGTGAGTACACACCAGGCGTAGGTGAATTTCTGGCTCGTTCATTTCTTGATGCCACACTCTTTCCTGATGTTTTCATCTGCGTCACTGGACTTGGCGAAACTGGAAAGTACTTATGTGAAAGTGGCGTAGATAAACTGGCATTTACTGGCTCAACGCGAACAGCAAAGATTGTGGCAGCAACATGTGCCGCTCATATGACTCCTGTCGTCCTCGAATGTGGAGGAAAAGATCCTGTCATTGTCGCTCATGATGCAGATATAGCTCGAGCCGCCGATGCAACTGTGTGGTCTGCCTTTTCAAATGCCGGGCAGACATGTATCGGTGCGGAACGCGTTTATGTCGATGCCCGAGTTGCTGATAGGTTCATTGAAAAGGTGTTGGAGATTGCCCAAAACATCAAGCCGGGCGCACCTGGGATTGGCAAATATGGGCCCACCACGATGCCTAAACAAATTCCAATTATTCAAAGCCATATCGATGACGCAATTGCGCGTGGTGCCACAGTTCTTATGGGTGGCTCTGACTCGGTGAAAGCACCTTTTGTTGAACCAGTAATTTTCTGTGATGTGCCCGAAGACTCCATTGCGATGACCGAAGAG
This sequence comes from uncultured Candidatus Planktophila sp., assembly GCA_964462495.1. GTDB lineage: Bacteria > Actinomycetota > Actinomycetes > Nanopelagicales > Nanopelagicaceae > Planktophila. The sequence goes on from CAYWWZ010000019.1 coordinate 10,201, forward strand.
ACTTTTGGGCCAACAATTGCAATTAATCGCGTGCAAACCATGGCTGAAGCAATTGAGCTATCAAATGCAACGCGATATGGGCTTGGTGCATCGGTCTGGTCAAAGCGTCGCGGAAAGCAGATAGCTTCGCAGTTGCATACTGGAATGGTTGCTATTAATTCCGTAATTTCCTTTGCGGCAGTAGATTCAGTGCCATTTGGCGGCGTGAAAGATAGCGGCTACGGTCGAATTCACGGACCCGAAGGAATTCTTGAATTCACGTATCCACGCACTGTTGTACGTGCACGCTTTCAACTTCCTATTGCATTTACCAGCTTTAGGCGTAGTCCACGCAGTGACAAGTTGATTGTTGCTGTAACAAAATTACTCAAAGGCAGATTTAGCTAGAGAACTTTGCGTAACAACCTTAATAACGAGGGGCGTTACGAGTTCTTTCAGTTCGTGGCCTTCTGTTATTTCGCTTTGCCCAGCATGCGTTATGCCAATGGCGACGGTTATCTTCGTCACCATCGAGCCAAGCAACTGTGTGTGGTGTCGCCATTGGAATTAATTGGTCACAACCGGGGCAGCGATATGGCTTATTTGCAGCTGATCCAGTTAACTTTCTAACAATCCATAGACCGTTCTCATCCTCTTCAAAACTTTGATTGGAAGGATTGACTGGACGTTCTTCGTCACTATTTTTTGGCCTACGATTTTTAGGATAATTCTTACGTGGGCTCATGGAGCCATTTTCTCGCACTTTTGCAGGGTATGTGGCAAGGTAGCCATATGAGCACAGTCATTAGCGTCACTGGCCTCAAAAAGAGCTATGGCGCAACGCAGGCCGTCAATGGCGTTGACCTTGAGATCTCCCGCGGTGAGATCTTTGCTCTCTTGGGTCCCAATGGCGCTGGAAAGACCACCACAGTCGAAATTTTGGAAGGTTTCCGCAATCGAGATTCTGGTGAAGTCAAAGTCTTGGACTTTGATCCAGCAACTAAAGGCGCTACTGCGCAAGCATGGCGCGATCGTATCGGCATAGTCCTGCAATCAACTGAAGATGCGGGTGATTTAACTGTATACGAATCTGTTTCGCACTTTGCAAAGTATTACAAATCTCCCAAGAACGCTCGCGAAGTAATTGATTTGGTGGGGCTTACCGACAAGGCTGATTCGTTAGGGCGCACCTTGTCTGGCGGACAACGTCGCAGACTCGATGTAGCACTTGGCATCATCGGCAGCCCTGAGCTGATTTTTCTAGATGAACCCACCACCGGCTTTGATCCCGAAGCGCGTCGCGCATTCTGGTCGCTCATCCGTGATCTCCGTGATGAAGGAGCAACAATCTTGCTCACAACTCACTATCTTGACGAAGCTGAAGCACTGGCTGATCGAGTTGCAGTTATTAACCATGGACAGATTATTGAAATCTCCACCCCCGAACACCTCGGTGGACGGGCAACATCTCTTGCCACAGTCTCTTGGCGGGAAGACGGAACAACTCGAACCGAAAAAAGTGAAAATCCAACTGCCTTGGTGACACAACTTGCTACACGTTTTGGTGGAGAAGTTCCAGAGTTGAGCGTCAAGCGAGCCTCACTTGAAGATATATATTTAGAGATGATTGGTGGCGTTAGTGAGTAAACCAACTGCGCTCTCAATCGGAATTCAACGTGGCGGTCTAGAGATTAGACAATTCATGCGACAACGTGAATCTGTAGTTTTTACTATGTTATTTCCGCTCATTCTTCTTGCAATCTTTGGATCTGTTTTTTCAAATGAGATTGCTGAAGGCGTTACTTTCAGTCAATACTTTGTTGCAGGGATGATTGCTTCAGGCCTAGTTAATACTGGCTTTCAACAACTCGCCATTATGATTCCCATGGAGCGTGACTTTGGAACGTTGAAACGTTTGCGTGGCACTCCTATGCCAGCGAGCAGTTATTTCATTGGAAAATCAATACTGGTGACGCTCAGCATGCTCATTCAAGTCTTTTTATTGCTCGCTGCCGGAGTGGCGTTCTTTGGCGTAAACCTGCCAACAACGGCGGATAAGTGGCTGATTCTGCTTGCTCTCCTTGTTCTTGGCAGCGCCTGTTCCACCATTCTTGGAATTGCTTTCTCAAACGTTCCTAAGAGTGGCCGCGGTGCCTCAGCAGTTGTCTCACCTGTTGTGATTGTTCTGCAGTTCTTTAGTGGGGTCTTCTTTATCTTCACTGATTTACCGCAGTGGATGCAGCAAGTTGCGGCGATCTTTCCGCTGAAGTGGATGACCCAAGGAGCACGATCAGTCTTCCTGCCCGATTCATTTGCAGCTCGTGAAGTCGCAGGCACTTGGGAAACAGGTCGCACATTTGCCATCATCGGAGCTTGGTTAGTTCTCGGACTTATATGGGCTATTCGTAGTTTTAAGTGGGAGCGGCAATGAAAAAGTTAATTCTTATCCTTGCAACCCTTTTGACTATTTCTGCATCAAGTGCGGTTGCGGCTACCAAATCCCCTATGCCAAGCGCTTCGACAAAGACAACTGCTAAAGCAACAGTCAGCGCATCTCCATCAGCGACGGCATCTGCCAAGCCCACTGCGAAACCAAAGCCAAAGCCAAAGAAGACTGCGCGCAATACTCCATCGCCGCGACCAACGTGGCCACCAGAGGACTTTGCTTTCGAGTCAGGTATTTATGCAAAGGTTCCAAGCAAAAAAGAACTCATCGGAATTCTTTCCGCGCGCACTACTTTGGCCTCTCAAGTTGAAGCCTGTACTAAGTTTGTGTGTGGCGCAGTGCTGGTTGCTGCTGAACCTGGTTGCCGTTGGTGGGAAGTTAACTCCAAAGTTTATGCACAGAATCGAACTGTGATTGGCTCATTGCAAACTATTTCAGGGCCATCAAAACCAAAAGAAATAAAGACGATTCTCTTGATATCTCCTGAACCACTTGAATCGCTGGAATACATCACGGGAATTGAAGTAGTGTGCCATCAAGAGGAGAAGCCTTCTGGTTATCCCTCAGTAACCTTTACAAAGGTAGATAGCTAATGCTGGGCGGCACCAATAACCATCTCTTCTTCATGAGTTTGGCAGGCTTTCCGGTTGTTCTCTTTCTGATTTTGATCTTAAAGTGGGCAACAACGCCAGGAAAATCACTCATTGCGCGACGCGCAGTGCAAGGTGGTGAAGGTGATTACGGTTCTCTCGTTGCAGTGTCAAGCCCGAGTAATCATATTGAGGGCGAAATCTTGCGACAGCAACTGCTCGCTGTTGGTATTAGAGCAACGCTCACTCAAACAAATGATGGGCCACGTATCTTTGTCTTTCCTGAAGAAGAGAGCGCCGCTCGCGCCCATCTCAAAAGCTTTTCTTAGCGATTAGCCCCAGGTACCCACAACTGATCGCCAATACTCTTATTGGCGTGGCGAGCAAGAACAAAGAGTAAGTCAGAGCAGCGGTTGAGATATTTAGCTGTCAGTGGATTTACTCCACCACCAAATGCATGAATCGCCGCCCAAGTACGACGTTCGGCACGACGTACAACTGTGCGAGCAACGTGTAAGTGCGCCGCAGCTGGGGTTCCAGATGGCAACACGAAGGAGCGAAGCGCCTCAAGATCCGCGTTGTACTTATCAATCTGCTCTTCAAGATAGGTAACTTGGGATTCGAGAACGCGTAGCGGTTCAAATGCAGGTGCATCAACGACTGGGGTGCAGAGGTCTGCACCAACATCGAAGAGATCATTTTGAATTCGCACCAAAAGTGTACGGACATCTTCGGTTAATTCATCAGTTGCCAAGACAACTCCAATGGTGGAGTTGGCTTCATCAACTGTTGCATATGCTTCAAGACGAGGATCATTCTTGGAGGTGCGGCTCATATCTCCCAAAGAGGTAGTTCCGTCATCGCCTGTCTTTGTATAAATACGCGTTAAATTAACCATGTCCGTAGCCTATAAGTAGTATT
>CAYWWZ010000020.1:0-13665 GCA_964462495.1 uncultured Candidatus Planktophila sp.
ACTACTAGGTGAAAAGTTAGAGAATTCCCGCGAACTTAGCGCCTTTCTTAAGTACAGCATCGAGCATTGGCTTGGTGAGTTTTCCTGTAAAGGTGTTCTGTTGACTTGGGTGGTAACTACCAAGGATTAAGTAGTTGGCTCCCTCATGTGAGTATTTAATTGTCGCACCGTGGCCAAATTTTCCTGCTGGAACTTTATGTCCCTGCGCTTTGAGAGCTTTAACTAAAACCTGCCATCCAAAACTACCTAGCGCTACAAACGATCGAACAGTTGGTGAAATAAGTAGCAACTCATTTTCAAAGTAAGGGGCGCATAAATCTCGTTCTTCGGTTGTCGGCTTATTTTCAGGTGGAGCACATCTGACTGCCATGGAAATACGTGTATCCCGTAGCTCTTGCCCATCATCACGTGAAGTAGAAGTTGGGAGCTTTGCAATGCCTATTCGATGGAGTGAACCGTAGAGCCAATCTCCCGACGAATCACCAGTGAAGATGCGTCCTGTGCGGTTGGCGCCATGCGCACCAGGCGCCAGACCTACGATAAGCATCTTGGGTTTTGTGGAACCAAAACCAGTAACAGGTTTACCCCAGTACTTTTCATTTTCATAAGATTTGCGCTTAGTTACTGCTACTTCTTCTCGCCATTCGACCAACCGTGGACATTGGCGACACTTCACAATTGCTTTATCGAGAAGTTCAATCGACTTATACAAGTGACCAAGCCATTCCATCGAGGATGTCAGATTCAGAAGCCACAAATTCTGAAGCACCAGTCGCAAGCATGATGCGAGAGAGGACTAGTGCGCCTGCACCAATCACATCAACGCGGCCAGGGTGCATGTAGCCAAGCGCTTCACGCTCTGCACGCTTTGTAGATAAGAACATCTTGGAAATTGCATGTGTCCTCTCGGCAGATATACGGGAAAGGTGAATTGCATAGCGATCGTATGTGGGCAGTTCGAGGGCAGCCGCAGCGACGGTCGTCGCGGTTCCGGCAACAGCGATGAGAGTTTTCGCTTGAGTTATAGGAACTATCTTGGCGGCTTGAGAGATAGCTTCATCAATATCCTCGATAGCTGCTGCAATCTGCCCAGGATCAGGGTCTCCTCCGGTGAAATGCCGCTCTGACATTCGTACACACCCAATATTCATACTCTTGGCGTATTCAACAGAAGTAGTACCGAAAACAAATTCAGTTGAGCCGCCGCCAATATCAATAACGAGAAACGGTCCTTCGCTTTTATCAAAATCTTTAGTTGCTCCCTGAAAGGAAAGCGCTGCTTCTAATTCACCGGGAATGACTTCAGGTTCAATGCCAAGACGCTCTTTAACACCATTGATAAAGAGTTCGCGGTTGGTGGCGTCACGGGTTGCGCTCGTTGCGCAAAAACGAATTTTTTCAACGCCTTTTGCTGCAATCTGAAGGGCGTATTTATCTACTGCTGCCAGGGTGCGCGCAATAGCATCTGGGTGAAATTGACCTGTTTTATCTACACCTTGACCAAGTCTGACGATTTCCATGTCGCGGACAATTTCTCGGAAGTTAGTCCCGTCGACATCGGCAATGAGCAAACGAATTGAATTAGTTCCACAATCAATCGCTGCTACTCGCATGGCATGTGCTTCCACCAGTTAGGTAATTCTGCTAGCGCCTCATCTCCTAATGGGTTAACGCCGGGTCCTGCAGAAAGTGAATGGGCAATGAGTGCATGCAGGCACTTCACTCGATTTGGCATTCCCCCTGCGGAGATGTTTTCAATTTCAGGTACTTCAATTTTGAGAGCAGAACGCGCAGCGATGTAGTCATCATGTGCAGCCGCATATGCACCAGCTAGTTCGGCATCGGTCTCTAACCGCTTAGACATAGATTCCATCATGCCGGTAGTTTCAAGAGTAGAAATCGCGGCAGTAAGCCGTGGGCAGGTTGCATAGTAAAAAGTGGGGAATGGTTCGCCATTGGAAAGTCGTGGTGGCGTCTCTACAACCGCTGGCTTTCCGCATGGGCAACGATAGGAAATCGCATGCACATCACGCGGAGTGCGACCTAATTGGTTTTCAATTGTTGCAAGGTCTTCTTCTGTCGCATTGCGATCGGTTTCAATCGAATTGTCGAGGCTCACTGCTTACCCGCTTCGGTAATCGAGGCGATCATGCGGGTATACCAAGGTTGACCTTCAGGCAGATTTGAGACGACATCATTTTCAACCGGTGCATCGGAGTTATTGCCATCTTCACCAGTGACAATGTATTGACGTTCTCCCGGCATAACGAAGTGAAGTCGTTCGCGTGCTTGTGACTTTATGTAATCAGGATCTTGCCAGAGCAAGAGCTCTTTCCGTGCAGCTTCGAGCGCAGCACGATCACTTGATAGTTGAGATTCGAGTGCACTGATTTGTGCACGTTGTACAAAGTAGCTCTTAATTGGTGGCGCTAAAAAGAGCGCCAACATAAAGAAGATTGCAGCAACTGCAAAGGCTCTGCCGGATCCCTGGTTGCGATTGAAGTTGAGATTACGCGAACGGTAACTCTTACCTCTCTTGCGACTAGGGGATCTGCGGGCCATGGTGAGTTATCCCTTAAAACGTGGGAAAGCCTGGCGACCTGCATAGACAGCGCCGTCAGAGAGCTCTTCTTCAATACGAAGTAGTTGGTTGTATTTAGCAACGCGCTCGGTACGAGAAGGCGCACCAGTCTTGATCTGACCACAGTTAGTTGCAACTGCAAGGTCAGCGATTGTGGTGTCTTCTGTTTCACCAGAACGGTGCGACATCATGCTGCGGTAATTAGCACGGTGCGCCAAATCAACTGCATCAAGGGTTTCAGTAAGAGTTCCAATTTGATTTACCTTCACCAAGAGAGCATTTGCAGTATCAGTCTCAATTCCCTTTGCCAAACGGACAGGGTTGGTCACGAAAAGGTCATCTCCAACAATCTGAATCTTTGAACCAAGGGATGAAGTCATTGACTTCCAGCCCGCCCAATCTTCTTCATTAAGGGGATCTTCGATAGAGACAATTGGGTACGCGTTAACAAGCTCTGAGTAGTACGCAATCATTTCATCAGAAGTGCGAAGAGATCCTTCAAACTTGTACTTGCCGTTGTCGTGGAATTCAGTTGCTGCAACATCCATCGCGAGAGCAATTTCAGAGCCAGGCTTAAATCCTGCTGCCGTAATAGCTTCGATGATGAGGTCGAGTGCTGCACGATTGCTATCGAGGTTTGGTGCAAATCCACCTTCATCACCAACAGAAGTCGCTAGACCGCGCTTCTTCAATACCGACTTAAGCGCGTGATAAATCTCTGCGCCCCAGCGAAGAGATTCACGGAACGAGTCTGCACCGATTGGCGCAATCATAAATTCCTGAATATCAACATTGGTATCCGCATGTGCGCCACCATTGAGAATATTCATCATAGGTACAGGTAGGACATGAGCGTTTGGGCCACCCACATAACGGAAAAGTGAAAGATCTGAAGATTCAGCAGATGCCTTTGCGACAGCCAGTGATACTCCAAGAATCGCATTGGCGCCAAGGCGTGACTTATTAGGTGTGCCATCAAGTGTGATCATCTCTGAGTCAATGAGACGCTGATCTTGTGAATCGTAACCTTCAATTGCTGGTGCGATTTCATCATTAACGAAGGCAACAGCTTTCTGAACGCCTTTGCCAAGGTAGCGACCTTTATCACCATCGCGAAGTTCAGATGCTTCAAATGCACCCGTAGATGCACCGCTTGGAACAGCAGCGCGTGCCTGGGTGCCATCTTCGAGTTGTACTTCAACTTCAACTGTGGGATTTCCGCGGGAATCAAGAATTTCGCGAGCGTAGATTGCGTCGATAATGGCCATGAAGAGTCTCCTTGAGGTTAAAAACTTGGAACACAGCGCTCAACGCTGAACGTCAGGAGGTAATCCTATCGTGAACTTAGGAGTACTTTTCGGCAGTTTCAATCTCGCGAATCATCTCGCGCGCCTTGGCTCGTAGGGCGTTCTCTGGGTCAATGCCATTTTCATGAGCCCAGGCAATGATCGCAGCAAGTGCGTTGCCAACGGATTCTTCGGTGGCAACCTCTTTGGAATGTGAGTCGAGATTAAGTGCAACGTTATATTTTTCAGCGCGATAAATAATTTTTGAGACAAGAGGAAGCGCTGGTTGCGACATTGCAATTCCATCAACTGCGGAGGTGCGACCTTTTTCGCGAGCTTTGATTGCCTCCCAATTTTCGATAATTTCATCAGTTCCGCTTACTTCCAGATTTTCAAATACGTGGGGGTGGCGGCTAATTAATTTATCTGCAATAGCTCCAGCAACATCATCGATTGTGAACGGATCTGTTGGGTGCTCTTGCGCGATTCGAGAGTGAAAATAGACTTGCAACAAGACATCGCCTAGTTCCTCACGCATACCGGCGCGATCATCTGTTTCAATCGCATCAATAAATTCATATGACTCTTCAAGAAGGTATTTGATGAGAGATTGGTGTGTTTGCTCGGCATCCCAAGGACAGCCTCCAGGAGAACGGAGACGATCCATGACTTCTACTAGTCGGAGAAGTTCAGAGCCAGCCATATATGAAAATTACTTATTTGAAGGAACTACTGCAGATTCTGCTGAATCCTTAGCGACAATGTCACCTTGCTCGATATCCCAGACACCGTAGCGAGGGTTGACTGTGACCTTGAGTTCCTTGGCTTTTGCCGTTACCAACTGCCCAATACGCGCTGACAACTCTTCATCTGGGACTCCTGATTGGCGCAGTGCGTCCGCAATGAGATCTGAAGTCATGATTGCCTTTACATACTCATCAAAATTTGATGGAGCTATGTTGGCTGCCACAAGGTTACGAGGTAGCTCGCTCTCTCCACCTACTTGCGCGATTAGCTCGGCTTTACGTTGCTCAATCTGTGTGGGAGTAACCTCTAATTTCAACTCTTTTGCTATCTCATCGAAAAGGTGAGTGATGATCGCAAAACGGAGTTCTCCGCGGTTGAGCTCTGCACCTGTAGTTAATTGCATCTGTGAAGTATCGATTTTTGCACGTTCTGCGAGAATTTCATCTACGACGGCTTGCGCATCAGCCTGCGAGATAGTGACATCTCCAATGGTTGCCGCGCTATCCATCTTGCCGCAGCCAGTTAGGCCAAGAATGGAGATAACACTGAGGAGTGCCAAGAACTTCTTCACGTAGAACTCGCTTTCATTAATCGTTATTCAGTCAGTTGATGCAGGGAGGCGGCTGCCCACTCCAGAAGAGAAGTATCCCCTAAAACTTTAGATCCTTCTGCCGTGGGGGTCCATGCAGCCGCACGGGGAATTGCAATCATCACAGTATTGGAGGCAGTTTTGTATAGCGAGCCGGGAAAGAGTCGATTTAGGCGGAGCTGCTTTGATTCCGGCAGTACTAAAGGTGAAATACGTAAGAACTTTCCTGCGGCTACCACCTCAGTAATTCCAAGGGATTTTGCAAAAGCACGTAATTGCGCAACAACTAAAAGTGATTGCGCCTCGGGGGGAAGTTCGCCAAAACGATCAATTAACTCTTCGCGAATGGTTTCGACATCTTCTGAATTTCTGACATCGGCAAGACGACGATAAAGATCTAGTCGAAGTCTTTCACCAGGGACATACTCTTGAGACAAATGTGCATTTACTGGAAGCTCCACTTTGCATTCGTGATTTTGCTCTTCAGTTTCAATAATTCCCGATTTGTAATCATGAACGGCCTCTCCCACCATGCGCATGTAGAGGTCGAAACCCACATCAGCAATATGTCCTGACTGTTCCCCGCCCAGAAGATTTCCTGCACCGCGAATTTCCAAATCTTTCAGGGCAACCCGCATTCCAGAACCTAAATCAGTATTTGTTGCGATTGTTTTCAGGCGATCAAGAGCTACTTCCGAAAGCGGTTGATCTGGTGGATAAAGAAAATATGCGTACGCACGTTCGCGACCACGACCAACTCTTCCGCGCAATTGATGAAGTTGAGAAAGTCCAAAGTTATCCGCACGCTCAACAATCAACGTATTTGCATTTGCAATATCTAATCCACTTTCAACAATTGTTGTGCACACTAAGACATCAAAGTCGCGATTCCAAAATGCCAGGATGACATCTTCCAGGGCTGCTTCACCCATCTGACCATGAGCGATTCGAATGCGTGCTTCGGGTACTAGCTCCTGAATTTTGGCAGCAGCGCGATCAATTGATTCAACTCTGTTATGCAGATAAAAGATTTGTCCATCTCGCAACAGCTCGCGATGAATTGCGGCCTTAATCTGCGCGTCATCGGCTGGCCCCACATAGGTCAAGATGGGATGTCTTTCTTCAGGCGGAGTTGTAATCGTCGACATCTCTCGGATGCCCGTCACAGCCATCTCAAGTGTGCGTGGAATCGGTGTCGCTGACATAGCTAAAACATCAACTGTCGTGCGCATCTTTTTCAGCGACTCTTTCTGCTCAACGCCAAATCGCTGTTCCTCATCAACGATAACTAGACCTAAATCCTTAAAGTTAACATCTTGTGAGAGCAGTCGGTGCGTACCAACTACAACATCAATTGCACCAGCAGCCAACTCTTGCAAAATTTCTTTACTTTCCTTTGCTGTATTGAATCTCGATAAACCTGCTACTCGAATTGGAAATCCTGAATAACGTTCCGCAAAAGTTTTTGAGTGTTGTTGCACCAAGAGAGTTGTTGGAACAAGGACTGCCACCTGCTTACCATCCTGCACAGCCTTAAAGGCAGCCCGTATGGCAATCTCCGTCTTTCCATAGCCCACATCTCCACAGATGATCCGATCCATGGGATACGGACGCTCCATGTCACGCTTAACTTCCTCGATAGTTGAGAGTTGATCTGGCGTTTCAATATAAGAAAATGCATCTTCTAACTCTCGTTGCCATGGAGTATCTGGAGAAAAAGCAAAACCTGGTGCACTTGTGCGTGCTGCGTAGAGTCGAATCAGTTCCCCCGCAATTTGACGGACAGCTTTTCGAGCACGCCCCTTAGCTTTCTGCCATTCACCACTACCAATGCGATGCACTGTGGGAGTTTCACCACCAACATACTTACTGACTTGTTCTAAGGTGTCAGTCGGAACAAAGATGCGATCGCCAGGTTGACCACGCTTTGCTGGTGCATATTCAATGACTAAATATTCACGAGTGACTCCCCCAACTGTCCGTTGAATCAACTCAACATATCTACCAATTCCATGCTGCTCATGAACAACAAAATCACCTGTGCGAAGTTCTAGAGGATCAATCGCTTGCTTGCGCTTGGAAGGCATGCGCGCATCTTTGGTAGTGGTCTTGCTTCCTGATAAATCTCGCTCAGTAACGACCAAAATTCCAGCATGTTCACTATGAAAACCAAAACCCAGACTGGATTGCGTGATGTGGATTGAACCTTTGGTGGGCGCCGCAACTAACGATTGCACCATCTGAACAGGTAAGTCTGCATCGCGGAAAATACCCGCATATCGCTCTGCCATTCCATGTCCTACTGTTGAGAAGATTACGCTCTCGTGCGCCTCTAAAGCATTGCGCAGTAGTTCACAAAGAACCTCAATATTTCCACGCATGGGGTCTATCGCTGCGATATCAAGAAAGTGAGCATCGGTATCAAGATCGCTACCGAAGGGGTTAAGTGCAGATGTAGTGAGCGCTAATTCATTTATCTGCAGGCGAAGTTCATCCCACGTTAAGTAAGTTACCTTTTCAACGGGCAAGGGCGCGTTTGCTCCGACTGCTGCATGAGACCATGACGCCTCAAGAAATTCCTGATTTGTCTCAATCAGATCTGCAGTACGGGTTCGAATTCTCTCCTCGTCTATAAATAAAACTTCAGTTTCTGCTGGCATCCGTTCGGAGATTGTGTTGAATTCATCAACCAGTAACGGCACCAATGACTCCATGCCATCAACACTTATTCCCTCTGCGATTTTGCCAATAATTTCTACAGCTCCTGGGTACTTCGCTTTGAGATTCTCTGCTCGCTCTGAAATAGCTTCACTTAGTAAAAATTCTCGACAGGGAAGGATTGACAACTTTCCTATGACGGCTTGATTAGTCCGCTGGTCAGATATATCGAAGTAGCGTAACTCTTCAATCTCATCTCCAAAGAAATCTATACGTATCGGATGAGCAGCTAGAGGCAAGAAAACATCAACGATTCCACCTCGTACAGCAAACTCACCACGTTTTTCAACTAAATCTGTTCGAGTGAAAGCTAAATCAGTGAGATGCTGAATGAGTTCAGTCAGACTTATTTCTTGCCCTAACTCCAAAGTCCATAGCGGCTCAGTGGCAAGAGAAGCGATGAAGCGATGGATGACTGCGCGAACCGGTGCAACAACGACAGGATGAGTGCTTTCTGAGACTTGTAATGAATACAGTGTTGCAATTCTCTGCGCCACGGTGTCGCTCCGTGGACTTAATCTCTCATGCGGCAAGGTTTCCCATGCTGGAAACTCATAGACACGAGAATGTAAGTCACGCAGGCTTTCTGCTAAATCTTCAGCGCCGCGTGATGAGCTAGTAACTACCAAGATGGGACGTTGTTGCGCTTTTAGGGCTATTAAGAATGGATAGCTGGGAGGTGCAGCGATGATCTTGGATGCGTCGGTCTTGAGGGCAGCGCTAATCTCAGTATCACCATGTAATACCGAGAGAACTCCTCTCATCTGATGCGCCTTTCAAACGACTAATGGCCCCGCTTCACAAAGTGAGGGGGCGAACAATCACAGTCTATCGACCTCTCTCAACCTGCGATAATTCGCAGGTGACTCAGGCGCCAAATCAGAATCTTGAAGCCAAGAGCATCGTTGAATCAGACGATGCCACCTTGCGCAGCGATGTGCGCCGTTTAGCTGATCTCTTGGGTCAATCACTTGTGCGCCAAGAGGGGCAACAACTTCTTGATCTGGTTGAGAGCGTACGTAAAAGTGTCCGCGAAGGCAGCGGAACTGAAATTCTCGACAAGTTAACAGTTGATGAATCGGTTCAGTTAGTGCGCGCCTTTAGCACGTATTTTCATCTTGCAAATGTTGCTGAACAAGTTCACCGCTCTAGAGTTTTAGCGGAAGTTCGCCAACGCGGTGGCTCTTGGATCACTCGCGCCATCGACAAAATCGAAGATGCAATGAATAACCCTGTATCTGGCCACGAGATAACTCATGAAGATCTGACAAAGTGGATTAGCGATTTAAATATCCGTCCAGTCTTTACCGCACACCCAACTGAGGCTGCCCGTCGCTCAATTCTCAATAAACTTGGTGAGATTGCAGCGCTGCTTGATACCCCAAAATCTGTCACCCAAGAAGAACGCCTTGCCGAAACTGTTGATTTACTTTGGCAGACAGATGAACTTCGCTTAAATCGTCCTGAACCACTCGATGAGGCGATGAATGCTCTCTATTACTTAGATGATCTTTCCAGCAAAACAGTTCCTGAAGTTCTTAATGATTTTGCCCGTGAGCTCAAACGCCTAAAGATTGATCTACCCGTTACTGCTCGACCACTTACCTTTGGTACCTGGATAGGTGGAGACCGTGACGGAAATCCAAATATCACTCCAGAAATTACAGAAGAAGCGGTAGTCCTTCAGGCAAACCATGCCATTCGTACAACGATGGCGGCGATGAACCGGCTGCGCCAAATGCTCTCGGTTTCAACGCGCATTGCAGGTGCCACGCCTGAACTCAGCGCTTCTGTAGAAAAAGATTTACAGAACATTCCAGAATTTGAACCACGATTCTTACGCCTTAATGTGCAAGAGCCTTATCGACTTAAGGCCACTGCAATTGTTCACCGATTAGCTTTTACACGTAACCGCCATGCTGTACGTGGGCCACACGTTCCAGGCCGTGACTACAAGAACACCGCAGAGCTGCTGGCTGATTTGACCCTCATGCGAGATTCTCTCTTTGCCCACCGTGGCGAATTACTTGCAACCGGGCTGCTTGAACGCACAATCAGAACAGTTGCCGCCTTTGGGCTTACCCATGCAACGCTTGATGTCCGCGAACATTCTGATGCTCATCACGCAGCGCTACAACAATTAATCGGTGGTGATTATCTACAGCTCTCGCATGAAGAGAAGTTTCCTGTTCTTATAGAACACCTCTCATCGAGCAAGAGGTTTGATACCTCTGTACTTGATGCAGCTGGGTTAAAGACTCTGAATACTTTTGTCGCGATTGACGATCTCATTGAAAGATTTGGTCCAGAAGTCATTGAAACTTATATCGTCTCTATGACTAAGGGCGCTGACGATTTAATCGCTGCAACCGTGCTTGGAATGCAAGCTGGGCTCGTAGATATTTCACAAGGCGTTGCCAAGATAGGTTTTGCTCCATTGCTGGAAACTGTGGCCGAACTTCGCGCCGCTGGAGAAATTCTCGAAAAGTTGCTCGGTAATCCTACGTATCGGAAAGTTGTCGAACTCCGTGGAAATCTCCAAGAAGTGATGTTGGGATATTCCGATTCCAATAAAGATGCAGGTATCGCTACATCACAATGGGAAATCCATCGCGCACAACGCATCTTGCGCGATGTTGCAATGAAATATGGCGTCAAACTACGTTTATTCCATGGCCGCGGTGGATCCGTGGGTCGTGGTGGTGGACCAACCTACGATGCGCTCGTTGCACTCCCTTGGGGATCAGTCGATGGCCAAATAAAGATGACTGAACAAGGTGAAGTTATTTCAGATAAGTATGCGCTGCCAGCACTAGCGCGCGAAAATGTTGAGCTCACCCTTGCTGCTTCACTTGAAGCCACGGTACTCAACCGTGGTCCTCGCCAGAGTAAAGAAGATTTAGATAAGTGGAATGAGTGCATGAACCTCGTTAGTGACAACTCATTCACCTGCTATCGCGCTCTGGTTGATCATCCAGATCTTCCTGCATATTTCTATGCATCAACTCCGGTAGAGCAGTTAGGGAACTTATTCCTTGGTTCCCGTCCCTCGCGCCGCCCTGATGCATCCGGTGGGCTTGCTTCACTACGTGCAATTCCTTGGGTTTTTGGTTGGACACAGTCGCGCCAGATTGTTCCTGGGTGGTTTGGCGTTGGTTCGGGCTTAAAGGCGGCGCGCGAGGCAGGAAAGAGCGATGTCCTACAACAGATGCTCCGTGAATGGCACTTCTTCTCTACCTTTATTAGCAATGTGGAAATGACTCTTGCCAAGACTGATTTAGTTACCGCCAAAAGATATGTAGAGACTCTTGTTCCCAAAGAGCTGCATCACTTCTTTGAAACAATTTCTGCAGAATTTGATTTAACAGTGAAAGAAATTCTCGCCCTCACGGGAAAGAGCTCCCTTCTGGGAGATCAAGCAGTGCTAGCGCGAACTCTTCAAGTGAGAGATACATACTTGGCTCCACTGCAATTACTTCAAGTAACGCTACTTAACCGGGTTCGCGAACAAGGTTCCGCAGCAGATCCAACCTTGATTCGCGCCTTATTGCTAACAATTAACGGAGTAGCCGCTGGCCTCCGCAATACAGGTTAATTAGGCCTTAACCCCACCAACAAATACTTGTAAAACTCTTATCTTGTTCACCGACTTGGGTTCAACTGTGAGAGGGTTCTGATCGAGCAGAACAAAATCGGCATCGGCTCCGACCGCAATAACTCCCTTATTCCAAAAGTTTGAATACGCAGCATCCGCTGTGTAATGAGTAAGCGAATCTTCTACTGAAATTGATTGTTCTGGGCTCCAAGCGATATTGCCGCCGGGTGCACTGCGATGTGTGGGAACTGCTAACGCTTCAATCGGATCATGGCTTGTAACTGGCCAGTCGCTACCGTAGCTAATGCGCGCACCACTCTTCTGTAAAGAGGCCAACTGATACTGCTGATTGTTACGTTCCTTGCCAATCCGAGGCTCAATTAATTGCGCATTCATAGGATCTAAATAAGTCCATAACGGTTGAATATTTGCAGTCACATTTAAGGATACAAACCGGGGCAGGTCATCAGGATGAATTAATTGTGCATGTGCAATAACTGGTCGTCGATCCCATTCTGGATTTGTCTTTATTACCGCCTCGATAGCATTAAGTGCTTGTCGAATTGCTGCATCACCTATTGCGTGAGCATGAATCTGAAACCCAAGCGCATCAAAGTGCACCATAGCTGCAATTAACTCGGCCTCGTTCCAGATAAGTAAGCCACTTGAACTCTGATCATCAAGGTACGCTTCTAGCAGCGCAGCTGTGCCTGCTGAAAGTGCGCCATCACAAATAAACTTAATTGTCCTGGCACTTAAATGAGATGTGGGCGGGAAAGATTCAATCTCTGCTCGAAACTTTACGAAATCATCGCTATACCTTTTCCACGTATCAGGCTGAGCCAGAAAGAAGAGATTGGTATCGATAGTCAGTACACCGCGACGATCTGCTTCCATGTAAGCCTCGGGCATACCTGGCTCAACCCATGCATCCGTTGCACTAGTTACTCCAGATTCAAGGTAACGCTGACATGCCCAGCCGATTGCCGCTACATCGTCATCCAAAGTTCGTGCCGGTGTGTAACGAAGAATCAAATCAATCGCTGACGGCTCGCGCAGGGTTCCTTTAGGAGATCCATCGTTGTAACGAGCAATTGTTCCGCCTTCAGGATCTACCGTCGTAGAAGTTATGCCAGCAAGTTCAAGCGCCTTTGAGTTCACCCAAACTGTGTGATGATCAACTGCATGCAAGACGATAGGAATATCTTTTGATGCTTCATCGAGTGCTGATGCCTCATAATCTCCCCCTGGAATTAGTGATGCCTCATAAGCCCCACCAATTACCCACTCAACTTTCGGATTGTTCTTAATGTACTCAGATACCGCCGCGACAATTTCTTTCACACTCTGTAAGCCACTGACATTCGGACCTTGGCTCTCTCGACCGGCGAAGAGGGGGTGTGCGTGTGCATCAACAAATCCTGGTGCTAAAAACTTTCCACCAAGATCAATTTTTTCATCAAATGTAGAGTTAATTGCTGTTTCACCAAGCGCAATAATCTTTCCTTTTTCAACCAGTACAGCGCTGGTATAGGTTCCACGCGAGCACCAGATTTCTCCGTTTGTAAAGAGAGTCTTCATCACGGACTTTAAGAATTAAATTTCGACTGGGTGAGATCTAGCCCTTTATCTATTAAGAATTCAACACAATCTGCGCCACGATCAATAAACTCATCGAGGTCTTTCTTCTCTTCCTTGCTAAATTGCTTCAGTACAAAATCACCTGGATCTTGCTGACCCATCGGGCGACCTATTCCCAAACGAACTCGGAAGTAATCGGCGGTGCCGAGCGATGATGTGAGGGACTTCAAGCCATTATGTCCATTATCTCCACCAGCTAGCTTGGCGCGGATAGCAGCAAAGGGAATATCGAGTTCATCATGAAGAACGATGATCTTTGCTGGTTCAACTGAATAGAAAGTTGCCAGTGCTTTGATTGGACCACCTGATTCATTCATATAGCTCTTTGCTTTAGCAAGAATGACTGAATGAGCTTCGCCTCCAACACCAAGTTTGTAAGCAGCAATATCGGTGCGTGACTTATGGCTGGAAAGTTTAAGATTGTGGCGTTTGACCAAGAGGTCAATAACCATCTGACCTACATTGTGACGGGTGGCAGCGTATTGATCGCCTGGATTACCAAGCCCCA
>CAYWWZ010000021.1:0-13621 GCA_964462495.1 uncultured Candidatus Planktophila sp.
CCGCTTGGTTGCGGTTTTCTACGTTCATCTTGCGATAAAGATTCTTCAGGTGCGTCTTCATAGTATTGATTGAAATATGCAGAGTGGCGGCAATCGCGCTGATTGGTCGATCTGTTGACAAGTGTCGTAACACTTCCACTTCTCTTTTGGTTAGTGCAGATGCAAAGTCACCTTGTCCACTCTGGCTGGTCTTAATTCGCTCTGCGACTGCGGTAGCAAGGTCTTCCATATAGACAGTGTGCTTTTCACCAGCTATTTTTAGAATCAAATTACCCATAGCCTGTGATTGCCTTAAGAAGGTCTCTTTGGCACCTACTAGAGCGCCCACTTCTAGCGCCTTCTTGAGCTCTCGCATCGCTAAGTTCTCTTGATCAATTACTTCACTCGCGTCAGCCAGATACTTCCAAATTTTTTCGCGTGGTGTGCGACTTGGAAGGCGTTTAACATCCTCCCGGACGTTCTTTCGCCCCAATTTTTCATCGAGTGATAGTTTTATCTGTTGCGCAAAGCGCGCCTGTGGTGCTCTCTTCAGCAAGACTTCTAAACGATCATAGTCTTTTACCTGGTAGCGGATAAAGATTTCGCTCAGATCTATGAGGCCACTTAAATTATGAGAGAAAGGAATTTGGGAAGCAAGGTTGTGGGCAGCCTTGACCGACTCTAGTGATTCGCTAATAAGGCCCTTTAAAACCATCTCCCGAGAGAGATATCCATCAGCAATGAAATACCAACTCCACAGATTCCACTGCTCTGCCATGGTGCGAACCTGATGAAATTTTTCATTTGCCTCACATGGTCGGGCGAATTCGAGCAAACATCTAGCCATAACAAAGAGAGATTCGATGGGGCCAAAAATTCCAACGTAGTTGTGTTTACTAAATTGAGATTGAGAGATAGAGGCTGCTTCAAAGGCGCGTCGGTAATCTCCAATTTGAAAAAGCTGCATAGCCTGAATAGATGAGAGCATTAAGTGGTTCTGTGAAATTTTGGATGCCTTAGCAATTGATTTTGCAGATTCAAATAACTCTTCTACTTTCTCGGTTTCATCCAGAATAAAGAAGCGCATCGCGGCTAAACGATGCAGGGCAATCTGCTCTTCACTGCCCAGGGCAAGCGGGCCATCTATTGGGTACAAAGCCTGCTCGAAGTGGA
Source organism: uncultured Candidatus Planktophila sp. (assembly GCA_964462495.1). Taxonomy (GTDB): domain Bacteria; phylum Actinomycetota; class Actinomycetes; order Nanopelagicales; family Nanopelagicaceae; genus Planktophila. The sequence continues at coordinate 1,153 of CAYWWZ010000021.1, forward strand.
TATCAAACTCTTCAAAATTTCCGAGTGAAAAATCAACATAAGCCTCAGCAGCATGAGTAATCTGGGAAATAAACCCCTCAAGAACTGTTCCCTGCGCATCGAATCGCATTTGATTAATTGCGCTGATGACTGATTGAAAATCATTAGCAACCAGCAAGCCTGCAAGCTCCACAGTCGCGCGCTTAAGAAGCCCTTCACGTGAGGTATCTCCTGCAAAAACTGACCACCTAATGAGCTCCTGACTCTTACCCGTAGCCTGCAAGACACGTGCTGCATCAGGAAATAACTCAGAGACTTTTAGAAAATTATTTGAGAGAAAAGCGTGTTCAAGAGCCAAGTGAGACTCATTACGATGTTCGTGATATTCCAGGAGTCTAGCGTGAATAGCTTGTTTTCTTTCAGATTGAGTCCGAAGATCAGCTATTAGCACTTCGCGGACTAATTTAGAAAACGCAAAAGTCTGTTCTGGGTCTCCCGTTTGCATGAAGTAGTTTCCATCAAGGGCAATTTGATTTATTTGATCATAAGAGTACTTATCTTGCAGAATTACTTCAGCCTGCTCATGGGTAAATTCCTGAACCACAGATAGCGCAGTAATCACATCGCGCAGATCTGCAGGAGCACTCTCAATGACAGATTTCACTAGTACTCGAATTGGTTCTGCCTCTGAAGCAATTATTTTTTCAAAGTCTATCGGCTTCTTATTCTTAGAAATCTGATACATCAGCATCGAGACTGCAGATGGCCATCCTTGTGCGGCATAGATTGATTCATGTATCTCTTCTTGACTAAGGTCGATTTTATGCATTTCTGCAAGTGCTTTAATCTCATCTGAAGAGAAAACCAAGTCACTTTTACCAATGACTTTGAGGGGTCCACGAGAAGAAAAAGTGGCATAGACATTCTCAATTGAATCTCTTCGGATTGTGATGAATCTTAAATTTGCTGGAAACTGTTCGACGAGTCGAATCGCAATATCTACATCATTTGAGGTGTGTTCTCTAAAATTATCAATGATAAAGATTACTTCTTCACCAAGTGCCAACAACTCGTTGCCCCAGCGGCTCACAATTTCGGTCGGTCTCATGCTGGACCCATTGGTAAACCACTCGCCAAATCCTGGAATTGCATTTCTCGTTGCTTGAATAAAGAGCGATGACATGTCCGCCAATGAATCGCTCTGCGTCAGAGTTAACCAAATTACTTTCTCTTTCTTTGTACTTGCCCATTCGGCAACGAGTGATGTCTTTCCATATCCAGCAGGTGCAATCAGAACTGTGGTACTTGATGCATCAGTTTCAAGAAGCGGAAAGAGGTGTTTACGCGAGAGGTAATTAGGGGGAAGTTTCGGAACAAGGGTGCGAGATAGGGCTATCCCTTGAGCAACCTCAAATACATCCTCACCCTTTTTCTGTGGCACAGGGTTAGGGTGATATAGATTGCTGGCTATGGGAAGCGAAAATCACCCTATTCGGGGTGATTAAGCGCGGTGATTCTTAGAGCTGTGCAAAGCCTTCGGCTAAGACAGAAAGTCCGTCTCTCAGCAGTTCATCGGTAATGACAAGCGGTGGCAAGAAGCGAATGACGTTTCCATACGTTCCCGCTGTGAGAATCAGCAGTCCTTGGCTGTGGCAGTACTTCACAACTTTGGCCATCGCTTCTGGGTTTGGATCCTTCGAACCGGGCTTTACCAATTCGATCGCAACCATGGCTCCGCGTCCGCGAACATCGCCGATAACTGGGTACTTAGACTTTAACGCATTGAGAGTTTCAAAGAGAATCGTTCCGATATGCGCTGCACGCTCAACGAGTTTTTCTTCTTGAATCGTTTCAATAGCAGCGAGTGCGGCAGCACAAGCAATTGGATTTCCGCCGTAGGTGCCACCAAGACCTCCGACATGGGATGAATCCATGATTTCCGCACGCGCTGTCACAGCTGCCAGAGGTAATCCTCCCGCAATTCCTTTTGCAGTGATGATCATGTCAGGCGCCATATTTTCGTGCTCAACTGCAAAGAGTTTTCCAGTGCGCGCAAAACCCGATTGAACTTCATCAGCAATAAAGACGATTCCATTCTTCGTAGCAAACTCTTGCAAACCAGGCATGAAGCCTTCTGGGTGAACCATAAAGCCACCTTCGCCAATCACTGGCTCAATCAAAATCGCTGCAACATTCTGGGCACCGATTTCTTTCTCGATTTTATGTGTGACTAGATCAAGTGCATCTGCAGTGATTGTTTCAGGGTTGCCTAACCAGCGATATGCATAAGGAAGCGGCATGCGATAAATCTCGTTGGCAAAGGGTCCGAATCCATCCTTGTAAGGAATGTTTTTAGCAGTCAGCGCCATGGTGAGGTTAGTACGACCGTGATAGGCGTGTTCAAAAACAACTACCGCTGCTCGCTTTGTAAAGTGGCGCGCAATCTTGATGGCATTTTCAACTGCTTCAGCGCCAGAATTTTGCAGAATAGACTTCTTTTTAAAATCTCCAGGCGTTAGACGATTAAGCGCTTCACAAACTTCGATGTAGCCCATATATGGCGCCGTGGTGAAGTTGGTATGTGTAAATGTGGCAACAGCATCTTGTACTGCTTTCACAACGCGCGGTGCGGAGTTTCCGACATTGACAACGCCGATTCCTGCGCCAAAGTCGATGATGCGATTGCCATCGATATCTTCAATGATGGCGCCTTGTGCGCGCTTTACGATGACTGGCAACGCGGTTCCTAGTCCCCCAGAGACTGCCTCTTTACGACGCTGCATCGCTGCAGTTGAAAGTGGCCCTGGAATCTCAGTGGCCAGATGGCGTGATTGCGGGAGAGGATCCTGTGCTGTCATAGTCTTAATTCTAAGCCCCTACAAAGTTTGCGCGAGCCGTCATACCGCTTAGTACAAGTTAGGCTTGCCACATGAGTAACCTGCGAAAGAGCGCACCGTTGTTGGATGCCTATCTTTCATACTTTGAGCAGGCTCGAACACCATTCACAATTCCGGGACATAAGCAGAAAACAAGCGCGCTTGATGCTGACCTCGGAGCAATCGTCGACTCCGATACCCCGCTCTATGGCGGATTGGATGAAATTAAATTAACAAATCAGACTTTGAGAAAAGCAGAAGATTTGGCTGCGAAGTTCTGGGGAGCTGATTACGCTCGTTTTTCTACTGGCGGATCAACTCACGCCAATCAAGCCATAATTTTCGCGCTTGGCCAACCTGGCGACAAGGTTGCAGTCTCACGAACTGCGCATCGTTCCGTACTCAGTGCACTTGTCCTTGCTGGGCTCGAGCCAATCTGGATGACTCCAGAAATTGATGGAGCTACCGGAGTACCAATCGGCATTGGAATCGCAGAACTCAAAAAAGCGCTTGCCGAAAAACCCATCGCGGTATTGCTGACCGAACCAGGCTATCTTGGAACTATCTCAGATTTACCAGTTTTAATTAAGGCAGCTCACGAGGAAAAAGTTCCAGTTATTTTCGATGCAGCATGGGGTGGCCACTTCGGTTTCCATCCGAAGTTACCAAAGCACGCTTTTCAATTAGGCGCCGATGCCCTCATCACTAGTACACATAAGGCGCTGCCCGGTTACAGCGCATCTGCACTTTTGCTAGCTCGCACCAATTTGCTGAGCGCTGAAAGACTCGAGCAAAGCTTTGAAACTACTCACACAACTTCTCCGGCGGGTGCGCCACTTGCATCTATAGATGGTGTGCGCGCTCTGCTACAGACTCGTGGCGAAGAACTTATTGATCTACTTCTTGACAATATCCATCGCTTTAAAGAGACGGTGCAAGCTGAATTTCCACTACCAATCTTTCTCTACCCCAGTGATTTTCCTGCTGGACGATTCGATCCTTCAAAGTTGGTCCTACGTGTGCAGCAATTAGGTGCATCGGGCGTTGAAATTGAGGAAGACCTTCAGAAGAAGGGCATCCGTGTCGAAATGGCAGATCGCGACACCATCGTCTTCTTGGCAACGATTGCTGACACCGCTGCAGACTTTGAACACTTGGCTGATGTGCTCATTCCTATTTTGAAGAAGCGGCAGGAACAACGACGCGAGAGCGCAACGGCGCTCAGTTGGTCGGTCGTTCCCCAAAAAGCCACTTCAATGCGTGATGCCTACTTTGCACAGACGGAAATGGTGAGCGCTGATCAAGCAATCGGAAGAATTTCGGCAGATTTAATCGCGCCTTATCCTCCAGGTGTAGCTGTAGTTGCTCCCGGTGAAGTATTAACAGAGCAGATTGTTACAGGGTTGCAGGCATCACGCGCTGCAGGAGTTCGAATCGCCTATGCCAGCGATGCAACCCTTGCACAGTACCGAGTTGTGATTCAGAAATAGTTTTTACAGCGGCTGGCGGTAAACCTTGTGTTGCGCAGCTTGTGCAAGAGGTCTAATCGTCATTGAATCAATATTGAAATGATCGGGCAGCATGACAGACCAGCGAATTGATTCAGCAACATCCTCAGCAGTTAATGGACGCGTTACACCTTCATAAACCTTCGCGGCGCGATCTGCATCGCCACTAAAACGAACCTTCGCAAATTCATCTGTCTTCACCATTCCAGGTGCAATCTCCGTGACTCGAATCGGCTTGCCATTAAGTTCAAGGCGAAGCGTTTCTGCAAGTGAAGTTTCCGCAAATTTTGATGCCACATAACTTCCACCGTTTTCATATGCCCGATGCCCAGCAGTAGAGGAAATAATTACAATATGGCCCCGCCCATGGTCAATCATTACTGGCGTAAGCGCCTTAACCATACGAACTGAACCAACGACGTTGATATCAAAAGTCTTCTTCCAGATTTCGGGATCTGACTCAGTAACTGGATCAAAGTCGAAAGCCCCACCTGCACAGTTAATCAATACTGCGACAGGCTTACCTGCCACATGTTCCGCAAGTGAATCAACGCTCTTTTGATTTGTGACGTCGAGCACGATTGCTTCAATTTCTGAATTGCTCTTGGCAAGTTCCTGAAGCTTGTCTATTCGTCGCGCTGCAGCTATGACGTGATAACCATTTTCAGCTAATAATCGAGCAGTTGCCGCTCCGATTCCACTACTTGCTCCGGTGATAACTGCATATTCACGAGTACTCATAGATGAAGGGTATATCCGCGCACTACGATTGGTACATGGCGAATGAACTAGTTCTCACAATCCGTCCAATTGAAGCGAGAGATAAAGATCGTTGGCTCGTGCTCTGGCAGGGCTATCTAGAGTTTTATAAGACTTCCGTTGCGCCTGAACAGACCGAGCGCACGTGGCAGCGGATTATGGACCCTGACTTCAATATGAAGTGTGCCGTTGCTGAGTCTGATGGAAAAGTGATTGGTTTTACGACTTACAACCTGCAAAACTCAACGTGGTCACCAAATGGACATTGCTACCTTGAAGATCTCTTTGTAGATCCAGCAGTCCGCGGCAATGGGGCAGGACGAGCGCTCATCGATTTTGTAAAAGATTATGCCGTTGAAATGAAGTGCTCACGTCTTTATTGGAATACCGATGCCGATAATGAAACTGCCCGAAAACTCTATGACTCCTATGTTTTAGAGTCTGGAAAGCGTCAGTATCGGATTCAGTTGCAAAATATTGCAGAGTAGTTATAAAACCGTTTTTCTAATCATGCGCTGATAAAAAAGTCCTGGTTTGCGCGTGCTCTCTTGCGGTTCACCTTTAGTTGTAAATCCAAGCTTTTCATAGGCTCGAATTGCCACTTCATTGTCAACCCACACCCCTAAACCTTGTGTGCCCCATGCGCGACTTGCTGGTTGTGAATCAACGTATGCAAATAGTGCGCGAAGAGCGCCGTGCTGTCGGTACTCAGGGTCAACCCAGCAACTTCCAATCCAACAGGTCGCTCCAAAATCACCTTTTAGATTTTCGACAGTCATCATTCCAATATCTTCACTTGCCACTGAGGCGATGAGCGCAACGTATTGTCGAGCTTTGGAACGCCATTCATCCTCTGAATACAGCGCCTCTGCCTCCAAACTTCCTCCGAAGGCGTGGCCATCGCTTTCCAGAGCTGCCAAACGAATATCGCGATAACGCTGCCACTGATTTTCAGTAAGCTCTTCAACCACTACCGCGGAATTCATATCGGGAATGATAGAAGAAATTCATAAACTTTGGATATGGTCATCTAGTGCAGAATGAATATGTACGACAACTTCGAAACCTTGAAGTTATTCGGGTTGAAATGGTCTGTCTTGGAAATATCTGCAGATCCCCTATGGCAGCAGCGGTCCTACATAACAAAACGCGTGAGGTTTCAAATCCTCAGTTTGAGGTAACCAGCAGTGGAACTTCAGGATGGCATGATGGTGAAGATGCACATCATCTCTCGCGCAAAACCTGGGAGGCAGCAGGATATTCCTATCGGCACATCTCTCGTAAGTTTCGACTTAACTACTTTGATGAGGCAGATCTGATTCTGCCCATGGACCTGACTAATCGAGCCAATATTCTCAACGGAGCACGTAACGAAATGGATAGAGCTAAAGTCATCATGCTTCGCTCTTTTGATCCAGAGCTCGCTCATATTGACCCCACGTCACCCGAGGCAGAGCGCCTCCAAGTTCCTGATCCGTGGGGTGAAACTATCGAAGCTTACCAAGAAGTTTTAACAATGATTGAGCGTGCTACAGATGGGCTCATCGCTAGCGTGTTGCAGCAATAACCCCAAGGCACATCTCATCTGAAGATCCTTCTCCCCACGTGACATATCGCGGTTCTAAATTCTTTAGCGCCGGCAATTTTTGTCGCAACGTGGGATCAAAAGTGCATTCAACTCGAATAGTGTCTCCAACTTTTACCTTAACAGGCTTCTTCAAGACTGTTGCGGATTGATCATCAAAATCATAATTTTGGCGATCCAAGAGGAGCTGTTCGCTTGGCGTACCTGGATTGAGAATAAGTCTGAGCGATCGCCCCAATAAATGCATATGAGGTGCAGCAGCAATGACAGTGAGATTCTTATCCATCACCTTGTCGCATCGAGAGATCAAACTTGGTTTTGGATTGAACGGATCGTTCTTGCAGAGCACGTTGATTCCAGCGGCTTCAAAAGCGCTCGTTGTGCTGGTGCGCGCTGCTAAGTCGAGTAGAGAATTTTTTCGATCACAGAGGGGTCCAGTGACACCGGCAGGACAAGCAAGTTCAACGGGGGCTGGAAATAGTTCAACCTGTAACTGCTTTACCTTCGCTCCTCTGGCAGGAATTGCTTCAATAATTATTTTTGACTGATCGGTTTCAATTTTTCCACCATTCGCAGCCAGTAAGTTGTAGTGCACTTGCAAAACTAACTTCTCACCTTTCTTAAAAGGTATTCCGTACCCCTTTGGGGAGACATCTTTACCTCGCCCAGGAGCCCAAGAGCTCAACCAGGGAGATGTGAGAAACGATGAGAACATCGAGCCCAGGCCAGAGCCGCCAAAACATGGCCAGCCCTGCCCATTCTTATCGGCTGCAATCGCTTCAGGGACATCCGCTTGCGTCACGCGAAACATAATTGCGTGGTGAACATAGTTTTTCTTTTGTGGAACAAATTCGACAGATTTAATGATGGAATCTTCAGTAACCTTTGGATCCAACAAGAAGCAGCGATAATCATCAGTTCCATTATTTGGCGCTGAAGGCAGGTGCGCCTTTACCATCTTTGCGACGTAGAACTTAGATTTTGCCGCACCCGCTTGTGGAGCCACTACAAGACTTGCAATCACAATAGTGACTAGACCCACAAGCGCTAGTCGAATATCTGACCGAATCTTCATAGCACGAGAATACCCAAGCTTTCGTGGTGCAGCAGGTCGAGATAGGCAATACCTTTGCACAGTGAAATTTCGCGCTGTTGTAGTTGCATTTATTGTGTCTGCGCTATTTCCGCTTCACTCGATAGCGTCCGAAGTCACAAGTAAATCGCTACCGACAGCTCCAGGTGTATTTATCGATACCACCATCTACCTACCGAAGAAAACTCCAGCGCCTGCAATTCTCTTAGCTCATGGATTTGGAGGTTCTAAAGATTCTGTAGCAACAGAGGCTCAAGCCTTTCAGAAGCGTGGCTATGTTGTGATGACGTGGACTGCTCGAGGTTTCGGAAAATCGACTGGGCAGATTTCTATGAACTCACTTAACGCCGAAATTGCGGATATTCAAAGTTTGATTTCAAATTTGAGCAATCGTAAAGAGGTTCTGCAAGAAAGCGCTGGAGATCCAGTTATAGGTATTTCAGGTGGTTCGTATGGTGGCGCTGCTGCGCTCTTAACTGCTTCTCAAGATAAGCGAATTGATGCTGTTGTTGCCGATATAACGTGGAACGATTTAAGTCAGGCGCTCTTTCCACAATCGACCACGGATATCTCTGATGCGGGCCCATTTAAGAAAATTTGGACAGGAACTTTCTTCGCTCTCGCCACTTTACAGAGCGCCTACTTGGGTGAATGTGGTGCGCTCACAGATGAATGGTGCGCTGCATATAAGAGCGCTGTGACTAATGGGCAGCCGACCGAAAGTGAGAGAAAACTTCTTCGCTCGGTTTCTCCAGCTACTTACCTGTCATCTATTAAGGCCCCGACCTTGCTATCTCAAGGACAAGCTGACTCACTCTTTCCGCTCAATGAAAGCTCGCAAACTGCGGCGAAACTTAAAAAGAATGGCGTTCCACTAGCGATGATCTGGCACGCCGCAGGACATGATGGTGGAGCCGATGAGAAGAAATACTTGCAAGAGCAGTATTCGCGTTGGTTTGATAAGTACCTTTTCAACAAAGAGATTGTTTTCCCAGTTTTTCAATTCACGAAGACAAATGGCTCCATCTCACTCCAAGACTCCACAGTAATTCCCAAATCATTTACTGCCCAAACTCTCCCGTTTGAAGCAACAACTCAAAAACTCCCCCTACTTCCCCAGCCAGCTGCTCTTTCATATCCAGTAGGTGGAATACCTAGTGCAATTTCTGCGCTTCCTGGAATTGGTTCGGCTGGCAGCTTGGCAGCGACAGTGGCTTCAAATATCGCAGGATTTAGTCCTGCATTTATCCCAGGTCAGAGCGGATTTCTAGATAGCGCTCCACTGAAAGAACCAATCTCCGTTGTTGGATCCTCTCGAATTAAGGTGCGCGTAACCAGCACGACTGGAAATGCAACTCTCTTCTTCTCACTTGTGACAAAATCACCAAGCGGTGCAATTTCTCAACCCAACGGAATTGTTGCTCCGGTTCGCCTCACAAATATTCCAGCAGAAGGCCGAGACATCACTGTTTCACTTCCCGCAGTAATCCTGGATGCAGCAGTAGGTGACAAAGTTTCTATTGGTATTTCAAGCACTGACCAGGGATATGAACTTCCCAAGGCTCCGGCTTTTTACTCAGTAACCGCCCTATCTCCACTTGAATACCCAGTCATTACAGCTACCCCAGCAACTGGTTCTGGCGCTAATTGGCTCTGGCCAATCCTGGCGCTACTTACCTTGGTTGCAGCAGTTGTGGTCATTTATATTCGCCGCCCACGTCCATCTGCTGATGAACGCGAAGAAGAATTCTTAGTTCAAGTTGAGAATCTTTCAAAGACTTATAAGGATGGATATCGCGCAGTTGATGACCTTTCATTCACAGTCAGTCGCGGCCAAGTTGTAGGACTTTTGGGTCCCAATGGCGCTGGTAAAACAACCACGCTTCGCATGTTGATGGGGCTTATCTTCCCAACCGAGGGCTCCATTTACATGGATGGAAAAGCTGTCTATCCAGGATCGCCTGCGCTTGCCAATTTAGGAAGCTTTGTTGAAGGTCCAGGATTCTTACCTCACTTATCTGGACGCGAAAACCTCGATCTTTATTGGAAATCAATCGGGCGAACTGGCGAAAAGTATCTTGACGAAGTTATTGCTATAACTAAGTTAGGTACAGCTCTTGATAAGAAAGTTCGTTCATACAGTCAGGGCATGCGCCAACGCCTTGCTATTGCACAGGCAATGCTGGGAATGCCAGATTTGTTGGTTTTAGATGAGCCAACAAATGGACTTGACCCACAGCAAATCGCGGAAATGCGCCAAGTGCTTAAAGATTATGCAAAGACTGGTCGCACTGTAATTGTCTCTTCACATTTATTGGCAGAAGTTCAACAGACCTGCTCACATGTAGTACTCATGCACCGCGGAAAATTGATTGCTTTCGGACCCATGAAGAAGATTCTTACCAAGAATCGTCAGTCTCGTAGCTTGGAAGAAATCTTCCTCGAACTTATCGGAGATGATCTCGTTATCGGAAAGGCTTCGTCATGACATACCAAGCGGAGAAGACTCTTCCCTATCGTGTCGAGCTCTATCGACAACTCAAGCGCAAGCGGACCGCATTTGCCTATGCTTTCGTTCTATCACTTCCAATTCTGGTTGCTATTGCTGTGAAATTTGGCCCATCAGGAAACAGCGGTGGGCCAACACAATTAGGTTCAGGAACAGCCGATCTGATTGGTTTGGCGACTCTGGGCGCTGCAAATTTCACAACAACTATGATCTATTTTTCAACACCATTTCTCTTGGTGACAGTAATTGCGCTCTTTAATGGTGACACCGTTGCCAGTGAAGCATCATGGTCGACCTTGCGTTATCTGTTGGCATCTCCGGTTCCACGTACTCGTTTACTGATTCAGAAGATTAAAGTGAGCTTGACGCTCTCGCTCATTGCGGTCTTATTGGTTCCGCTCTCCGCATGGATTGTTGGCGCTATCGCCTTCGGAATGAAACCTCTACAAACACCACTGGGAGCAACTTTCGATAACGCCGTCGCGCTTTCTCGCATCGGAATCATGACTGGCTATCTAGCAATCTCTCTCCTCTTTGTTGCCGGCCTCGCCTTCTATCTCAGTGTTCGCACCGATGCGCCACTGGGAGCTGTTGGCGTTGCGGTAGGAATTTCAATCCTGCTCAACATCTTGGATGCAATCACTGCACTAGGGGTAGTTCGTGAATGGCTGCCCGTGCATTACGCATTCAGCTGGTTTGATGCGCTCTCAATCACTATTGATTGGTCCCAGATGATACGAGGCGCTTCTTACTGCGCAATGACAGGAATCATCTTCTACACACTTGCGATTCTCAAGTTTGCGAAGAAAGACGTTACTTCTTAAAGAGTTTCTTCGGATTAATTTTAGATCCGTGATGCTTTACCTTGATGAGCATCGACTCAGCCCACGCAAATTCCAAGGCGAGAATAACTAATCCGAGTACTACTAAAGGCAGGGTAAAAGGCCCTGGCAGTACGACGAGAAGTAGTCCTGTGACAATAAATGTTGATCCAATGACCAACACAATTGTTTTGCGAACAGCAGCAGGCAGTAACTTCCAGCCCTTAACTACTCTTCTCTTCATCGTCTCGACCTTCTGTTATGCGCCCAGCGTGAGCTTTTGCTGATGGATCAGACTTCGTCTTCACCAAGCTCGCCACTGTGGAGATAACAAGAATAGTACCGATTACACCGAGGCTGATAGAGGTTGGAATCTTAGGAACTGAGTCGAACTGTTCGTGAAGGTAGGTAATGACCAACTTCACGCCGATAAACATCAAAATGACAGAGAGTCCAAGGGAGAGATAGACCAATCGGTCCAGAAGACCCTTGACGAGGAAGTAGAGCGCGCGTAGACCCAAGAGTGCAAAAGCGTTAGCAGAGAAGACAAGGAAGGTCTCTGAAGTCACACCGAAAGTAGCTGGAATTGAGTCGAGTGCAAAAAGCAAATCAGTCGATGCGATGGCGACCATCACCATAAACATCGGAGTTGCAAAGCGCTTGCCATTCTGGCGAATAAAGAGTTTGGTGCCGTGATATTCGTCCACCATGGCAATTCGCTTACGCATAAGTTTGACCAACTTATTGTCACCTGGTTCTGGATCTTCATCCCAATGCTTGAAGAGACCTACGCCTGTCCAAATCAAGATTGCACCGAAGATCACGAAGGTGAAGGAGAACGCAGCGAGCGCTGCTGCGCCAACTGCGATAAAGATTGCACGAAGAACCAGAGCTAGTACAACACCAATCAGAAGAATTCTCTGGTGATAAATCCCTGGTACGGCAAATTGCGCCAAGATAATGACGAAGACAAAGAGGTTATCTACGGAGAGAGATTTCTCGACCAAATATGCGGCGAAGTATTCAGTGCCCTTCTGGCTACCGTATTGGCTCCAGACCCAGATACCGAAGGCGATGGCTATGCCGATGTAGAAAATTGACCAGCCGGCAGCTTCCTTAAATTTAACTTCGTGGGGCTTAGCGCTCACGGTAAAGAGATCGACAATAATCAGAAGAAGAATTGCTCCGACTGTAATCGACCAGACCAGTAGTGATACATCCATGAAAAGGCTCCTTGACTCGCGTAGAAATGAACGTGGTCAAGGTCTTCCTAACCATTTTCATGGCCAGCGCCCCGGGTTTTTACACCGTATTGACGAGGTAGCTGTATCTAGGTACT
>CAYWWZ010000022.1:0-13614 GCA_964462495.1 uncultured Candidatus Planktophila sp.
TTATCGAAGGTAATAAGTCACGTCTTCAGGTCTTCCAGGGAATCGTCATCGGTCGCCAAGGCGATGGAGTTCGCGAAACCTTCACCATCCGTAAAGTGTCATACGGCGTTGGTGTAGAGCGCACCTTCCCAGTTCACACACCTGTTATCGAGAAGATTGAACTCGTCAAGAAGGGCGATGTTCGTCGCGCCAAGTTGTACTACCTCCGCGATCTTCGCGGTAAGGCTGCCAAGATCCGCGAAAAGCGTGATGGCGTTGAAGGTTACGGCGATGGAATTCTCTCTACTCCCGTTGCACCTGTTATTGAAGAAACCCCTGTTGCCTCTGCTCCAGAAGCCGTTGCAGAGACTGTAGAAGCTCCAGCAGTTGCAGAGCCAGTTGCTGAGGCAGCAGTTGAAGAGGTCGCGGTAGCTGAAACTTCTTCGGATACCGAAACCGAGACTAAGTAACTAGCGCTCTTCATGTCACGTAAGGGCTCAGTCCTTCGTGAGTTCCCGATTCTTGTAATCGTCGCGCTCGCTGTTTCACTTGTCATCAAATCCTTCTTGGTGCAGTTCTTCTATATTCCATCAGGATCCATGGAGAACACGCTTCAAATTAATGATCGAGTGGCTGTCAATAAGCTTCCCTTTATCTCCAAGAACATTGATCGTGGCGATGTGGTGGTCTTTCGAGATCCTTCCAACTGGCTGCCTGAGCCATATGCCAATACCCAAAATCAAATTATTGAAAAGATTAAAGAAGGCTTAGTGCTCGTTGGAGTTCTTCCCAATCCTGCCAAGCAGTACTTAGTAAAGCGCGTCATTGGCGTAGCTGGTGACACGATTGTTGCTAAGAATGGCGTTGTGACGATAAATGGAAAGATTGCGAAAGAGCCCTACATTTTTGCTGGCAATAAGCCAAGTGAAGTTGATTTCAACATCACAGTCCCTGCTGGAAAAGTCTGGGTGATGGGTGATCACCGAGGAGCTTCAGCTGATTCACGTTATCACCAAGATGATGTCAATAATGGATTTGTTCCAGTCTCTAAAGTTACTGGGCGAGTAGTTGCGATTATCTGGCCATTTAAAAATGCTGGCACTGTTCCATCGCAGAACCCAATCAAGTAATTCACTCAAAAATCATGAAGGCGATCGAAGAACTTCTTCGAAACGCTGGAATTTCCCCGGTTGCAGGGGTTGATGAAGCAGGGCGCGGACCATGTGCCGGGCCCCTTGTTGTTGCGGCGGTAATACTGAAAGATCCTTTCGCCCCCGAACTCGAGCAGGTACGTGATTCTAAAGAAATTCCTGAATCAAAACGTGAAGCGCTCTTTGAATTGATAATGAAAATTGCTGATTCTGTTTCAGTGATTACCGTATCCGCTAGCGAAGTTGATGAACGCGGAGTACATGCTGCCAACTTGGATGGCATGCGCAGAGCGGTCAAGGGTCTGACTCTCGAGCCTGCATATGTACTTACCGACGGCTATGCCATTGAAGGGTTAGCGGTTCCAAATGTGGCGGTGTGGAAGGGTGATCAAGTTGTAACTGCAATCAGCGCAGCATCCATTATCGCGAAAGTTACTCGTGATCGCCTGATGATTGAACTCGATGCTATTTATCCTCACTATGGATTTGCACAACATAAGGGCTATATCACGGCATCCCATACTGCTGCGTTGCAGAAATATGGACCGTGTGCAGAACATCGAAAATCTTTCTCAAATATCGCAGCTCTTTTGCGATAGTTATACACACGTCGTAATTTTCTCGCCACTCTGAAAGGCGGCGCTCTTTACTCTGCCGCTCATGGTGACAAGCACAGGTAAGAAGAGTTTAAAAAAGGTACCAGGAAAGAAGCAGCGCCTCGGCGCTTTCGGTGAAGAGATTACTGCGCACTACCTGCAGCAGCGAGGAGATGAAATTCTCGAACGCAATTGGCGAATCCGTGAAGGAGAAGTTGATCTCATCTCATTGGGAAGCGATGGGATATTCCACTTTATTGAAGTCAAGACGCGAAGTTCGTTGGCATTTGGCCATCCCCTTGAAGCTATCAATCGGGAAAAGGCGCATCGCCTGCAAAGACTTGCCTTAGCGTGGTTAGCAACTCATGGATGTCTTGGGTGCGAATACACCATTGATGTTGCAGCGGTTCTGATTGCACTTGACGGTTCACACAACCTGGAATTTTGCGCAGGAATTTTATGAGCCTTGGTCGCACCGAATCGGTCTCACTCCTTGGATTAGCAGGCAGCGTTGTTGAGGTAGAGGTAGATATTGCAGATGGTCTACCTGGTTTTGCACTTCTCGGACTTCCCGATGCCGCTTTATCTGAATCTCGTGATCGCATCCGCGCAGCGCTGATTAATTCCCAAGAACCATGGCCCAATAAAAAAGTGACAGTATCGCTATCACCGGCTTGGCTGCCGAAGAGCGGATCAGGCTTTGATCTTTCGATTGCGCTAGCGATGTTGATTGCACAGGGTACGTTGCCACAGGCGCCGTTTTCACAGACCACGATTTTGGGTGAATTGGCGCTCGACGGAAAGATTCGCCCAGTTCGTGGCGTTCTTCCTTCATTGATCGCTGCCTATAAAGCGGGTACGCGCCGCGCAATAGTGCCGACAGCAAATCGTGCTGAAGCGCAGTTGATGAGCGCTATGGAGATATTGACCTTTGCAACTATCCATGAAGTTCTTTCGTGGGCGCGCACCGGTGTTGCGCCACAACTACAAGAACTCGAACTTGAGAGAACAGATACAGATTCCTATCTAGATTTTTCTGATGTAGCAGGACAAAAGAGAGCGCGTGAAGCAGCTGAAATTGCTGCAAGTGGTGGCCATCATCTACTGCTCATTGGTCCACCAGGTGCTGGAAAAACCATGATTGCATCGCGTATTCCAACAATTTTGCCTGAGCTTGATGTCGAACAAGCCCTTGAAGTAACTGCGGTGCATTCCATATCGGGTGGCTTGGGTGACCGTTCTCCGATGTCGCGACTTGCACCGATAATTTCTCCGCATCACACAGCATCTCGTGTGGCCTTAGTTGGGGGCGGATCACACATCATCAAACCTGGCGCCTGCAGCTTGGCCCATCATGGCGTTCTCTTCATTGATGAGGCACCCGAATGTGCAATCGGGGTTTTAGATTCGCTACGTCAGCCACTCGAATCAGGCACCATCACAATTACCCGAAGCGTTGGCAATATAACTTTTCCAGCTCATTTCCTCTTGGTGCTTGCGGCCAACCCGTGTCCATGCGGCAAATTCATCGGCAAAGGTCGCTCGTGTACCTGTACATCCCTCCAGGTTCGTCGCTATTTAGGAAAGTTATCGGGTCCATTAATGGATCGAATCGATATGCGCGTCATCGTTGAACCAGTTGGTCGAGTTGAGATGGCACAGACAGAGCTTGGCGAGGCGAGCTCAGTGATTCGCGAACGTGTCATTGCAGCTCGCCATGCTGCTGCTCAACGATTTGCTCAGGAAAATTGGAAGCTCAATGCGCAGATTCCTGCACGCGAACTCCGTAACACCTACAGACCAGAGAGATCTGCCATGAATTTTTTACATGATGAGTTAGATCGCGAACGACTCACCGCACGCGGCCTCCATAAAGTTATTCGCTTGTCGTGGACATTGGCAGATCTACAGGGCCACGCAACGCCGAACTTGTCAGATGTACAACGCGCTTACGCCCTCCGTGAAGGTTCCGACCTATGAAATTGCGCGGGATGCGACTTGCTCTTCTCTATGCCCTCGAACCAGGAACTGTGTATTGGGCTCGTGAAATTGCAACCCATGGGGTTCCGGATACCTACAAGCGGATTCTAGATGGTAGATATGACCCCATTAAATTCGGCCGCACCATTGAAAAACTGCAGAGCTTTGACAGTGCTACCGAATTTCAAAAAGTGTCGGCAGCTGGTGCATATCTACTAACACCCGAAGATCCCAATTGGCCCTCACAATTAGATGAACTCGAGGCGCCACCTATTTCTCTCATCATCAAGGGAAAGTTAGAGAATTTCACAACGCCATCACTGGCCATCGTTGGCACACGAAATCCCACTCCATACGGAATCCGTATCGCCGGTGACTTTGCAGCAGGCTTTGTCGATCGAGAATGGGACATCGTGAGCGGGGGTGCTTATGGAATTGATTCAGCAGCACATCGTGGCGCCTTAGTTGCAGAAGGTCGCACTATTGCTGTCATTGCATCGGGAATAGATACCCCTTACCCATCCGGAAACTCTCGCCTCTTCGATGAAATTTGCGAGAACGGCGCCATCATGAGCGAAGTTGCGCCTGGGGTTCCAGCGCTACCGCATAGATTTCTGACACGTAATCGCATCATCGCAGCACTTTCGCAGAGCACTCTCGTGGTTGAAGCTGCTTTTCGAAGTGGCTCACTTCGCACTGCTCGTGATGCCGCACAGTTATTACGACCAGTTATGGCGATTCCTGGCCCAATCAACTCACCTTCATCAGAGGGCTGTCATCGCTTGATTGGTGAAAGAGCGGCGGAGATTGTCACATCTGTGGCAGATGCACATGAATTAATTTCTGCTCTTTAGGTACTTTAACTCTTGTAATGAGAGAATAGAGCTATGGGAGATTTTCGTTCTGGGTTTGTTGCCATTGTCGGCCGCCCAAATACAGGAAAATCAACTTTGATCAATGCACTGGTGGGCAGCAAGATTGCCATTACGTCTCCTCACCCCAACACCACGCGCCATGCCATTCGTGGCATCGTCAACAATGAAAAATTTCAGGCTGTTCTCGTTGATACGCCGGGAATTCACAAGCCAAAAACTCTCTTGGGGTATCGCCTTAATGCTGTAGTCAATGAAAGTTTAGACTCAGTTGATATCGTCATGATGTGCCTGCCCGCCGATGAGGTTTCTGGAGCTGGGGATACTTTTTTGGCGGCAGAGATTGCCAAATATCCACGTGCTAAGAAGTTTGCACTCGTTACCAAGACTGATTTAGTTTCTAAGAAGAATTTGGCTACCCGATTGCTGGGCGTTAGCGAACTGGCTCAAGGATTTACGTGGGATGAGATTGTCCCGATTTCAGCTGCCATCCATGATCAGATTGACCTACTAGAAGGGCTTATCGGAGCGGCTCTTCCTGTTGGGCCAGCTTTTTATCCAACAGATATGAAGAGCGATCAAAATATTGAGCAACTTATCTGCGAACTTATTCGCGAAGCTGCGCTGCGTGATGCGCGCGAAGAGTTACCCCACTCCATCATGGTCACAATTGATGAGATGGCAGAGCGTGACGAAAAGGGCAGTAGGCCGTTCTTTGATATCCACGCAACGATCCATGTTGAACGCGATTCCCAGACTGGAATTCTTTTGGGGCACAAAGGGGAGCGACTAAAAGATATCGGCACCCGCGCCCGCAAAGATATTGAACGTGAGTTAGGTGCACGAATTTTCTTGGGTCTTCATGTGAAGGTATCGAAAGAGTGGCAGCGAGATCCCAAGTTGCTAGAGCGACTTGGCTTTACTGAGCGCTAATTGCTCCTGTGGCAAGTGCAATCAGAAGCGCGCTACCCAGCACAACGCGATAAATCACAAACGGTGTAAAGCTCTTGGTTGCTATGAATTTCATGAGCCACGCGATAACTGCATAACCAACAAAGAACGCTGTAACTGTTGCAATAAAGATTTCAGGCAGCGAGTACACCGAAGATGCATTCTCGGTGATGGCGGCCTGCAATTGATAGAAACCGCTACCAAATACAGCAGGTAGCGCCAGTAAGAATGAGTAGCGAAGGGCTGCTTCACGCTTGTAGCCCAAGAGCCGGCCGAGAGCGATAGTCGCACCAGAGCGCGATACACCTGGAATGAGCGCAAGTGATTGCGCTAAACCGTAAGCAACTCCATCGCGAGCGTTGAGTTGACTTAGTACCTTCTCGTTTCGTCCGATTCGATCTGCAAACCCAAGAATGAGCCCGAAGAGAATCAGCATCGTGGCAACTAACCAAAGCGATCTAAAGCTATTGGTGATGTAATCCTCGCCAAAATATCCAAGAACAACAATCGGAATGGAACCGATGATGATGAGATTTCCAAGTCTGGCCTCTGCTGAACCATCACGAGTGAGCCAGGCTTTGGCGATCGCCACAATGTCTCGTCGGAAATAAATTAAAACGGCAAGTTCGGTACCAATTTGTGAAATTGCAGTAAATGCTGCACCCGGATCTTTTGCTCCCGGCAGAAATTCGCCAGCGATACGAATATGCGCGCTTGAAGATATCGGTAAAAATTCTGTGAGACCTTGGAGTAGCCCAAGGAAGATTGCTTCAAGCATGGAGGAAGTATCTCAACTTTAGGTAGTAGCGGGCTTTCGGCTCGCAAGATATGAACCAATTAATACAAGTGGAAGACCAATCAATATTCCAAAGGTAAGTGGCTCGTTCAAAATAATGATTCCCAACACGACTGCAAAGGCTGTATTGAGATAGGTAACCAGAGATCCGCGAGCAACCCCAATAATCGAAGCCAGGGCGAAGAAGGCAACAAAGGCAGCACCTGTTGAGAGAACACCTAGACCAATGACAGCGCCGATTGCTTCCTGTGAAATCTCGTGAGTTGGCCACTGAACTATCGTGAAAGGCAGATAGAAGAGCGCAGTGATTGCCATTGCAACTGCATTGATGGCAATTCCAGAAACATGTGGAAGCGCTCCCTGCACCATCATGACCGCATAGGAATATCCGATTGCGGCAACTAAGACCATAGCAATGGAGAGGGGATCTGCCGTGCCGGTAATGCTCTCAATACCAACAACTGCAACTAGGCCAATAAATCCGACCACAATTCCAATGAGACGAGTGTGATGCCAGACAGATTTATCGCCACGCATCGATGCAAAAATTGTTGCCCAGATTGGAACTGAGGCAACCAGTAATCCTGCTAAACCAGAGGAAATTTTTTGTTCAGCGGTGCCGATTAAAATCCACGGCCCAATCATTTCTAGCAAGGCGTAGAAAGCAACGTATTTGATTCCTTTGATTGAAGGAATCAACTGTTTCTGCTTGATGGCTATGGGAAGCAAAATGGCGGCACCGATTGCAGTACGTAGAAAGACGACAGTAGCCGGGGAAAATCCATTTTCAGGATCAACTGCGACTTTAATGAAGAGATAAGGAATACCCCAGAGGAAACCCACAAGGATAAAGAGGAACCAACCACGACGTGACATTTAAGCGATTACGCTCCGATACAAAGCAATAGTTTGCGCTGCAACTGCGTCCCAACCAAATTGGCTCTGCGCACGAGCGCGTCCGGCTTTTCCATACTTTTCTAACAGTGCCGGATCTGCCATTAATTCTGAGATTGCTTTGCTCAACTGTGATTCAAAGGCGGCATGGTCTTCTGTGTAATCAACTAAAACACCAGTCTCGCGATGGGCAACTACTTCTGGAATTCCTCCAACACGCGATGCCAATACTGCAGTTTCGCATCCCATCGCTTCTAAGTTAACGATTCCCAGCGGCTCATAAATGGATGGACATAAGAATAGGTCGGCTTGTGTAAGCGCCGCAGTCAACTTGTGGTGGGGGAGCATCTCTTTGATCCACCAAACATTAGAACGCGTTGCCTGCAGTTCAGCAATGAGCGCTGCAACTTCATTGCCAATGGTTTCTTCATCTGGACTGCCAGCTGCGAGAACCAACCCGTACTCCGCGGGAACGTTCTTCCACGCACGGAGCAGGTGAGCCAAACCTTTTTGGCGGGTAATTCTTCCCACAAACATCGCATATCGCCCAGTAATGCCAAACTCCTGCAAAACAGCAGCGTCGTAATTGGGCGCGAACTTGGTGGTGTCCACGCCATTGCGGATAGTTACCACCTTCTGTGGATCAACATCGGGATAAGCCTGCAATACATCGCTGCGCATTCCATCGCTCACGGCGATGATTGCAGCAGCTGCTTCATAGGAAGTTTTTTCTGCCCATGAAGAGATTTTGTAACCACCTCCAAGTTGTTCAGCTTTCCACGGACGTAATGGCTCAAGAGAGTGCGCGCTCACGATATGTGGTTTTCCATAGAGCAAGGAGGCGGTGTGGCCCGCCATATTTGCATACCAAGTATGTGTATGAATGACATCAACGTTCTGCAAGTTGTGTGCGATGAGTAAATCTGTGGCAATCGCCTGCAGCGCAGGGTTGGAGCCAGAAAATTCTGCAGGAGTGTCGTAGCCGAAGGCGCCATCTGTGCGAGCACCGCCAAAGCAATGCACATCAACTTCAATCCCAGCGACCTGGCGAAGCGCTTGAGTTAACTGAACAACATGTACGCCAGCGCCACCATAGACTGCAGGAGGCCACTCTTTCGTGACAATTCCAATCCGAGTAGCGCTCACTTGCTTAGGGTATCGCCTTGCTCTAGTGAGAATGTTCCATCTTGGGTAACCTTCCATCATGGCCCGCTACGAAACTCCACTTGGAATAGTTCTTGCAGGTGGTGAAGGCAAGCGATTAATGCCACTAACGGCAGATCGCGCAAAGCCAGCGGTTCCCTTTGGTGGTTCTTATCGACTGATTGACTTTGTGCTCTCCAATTTGGTCAACGGTGGAATGCGCAAGATTGCGGTACTCACTCAATATAAGTCGCACTCACTGGACCGCCACATCACCACCACGTGGCGTATGTCGACTCTACTTTCAAATTACATTACCCCTGTACCTGCACAGCAGCGTCTTGGACCTCGTTGGTATACCGGTTCAGCTGATGCTATTTTGCAGAACTTTAATTTAATTCAAGATGAGAATCCTAAACACGTGCTGGTCTTTGGTGCAGATCACGTGTATCGAATGGATCCCAGCCAAATGTTCGAACAACATCTCGAAACTGGTGCGGGAATTACCATTGCAGCAATTCGTATGCCACGTTCTGAAGCTCATGAATTTGGAGTAATCGAGTTAGCAGAAGATGGCATCACCATTAAAGCTTTCCACGAAAAACCAACTAACCCACCTGCCATGCCAGGCCACCCTGACCTCTGCCTCGTTTCGATGGGTAACTACATCTTCAAGCGCGATGTCATGGAAGAAGCGCTCATTCTTGATTCTGAAGATTTAGAGTCTCGTCACGATCTTGGTGGAAATATCATTCCGATGCTGACAAATGCGGGACAGGCAAAGGTCTACGACTTTGCAAATAACGTTGTCCCAGGTGCGACCGACCGCGATAAGGGATACTGGCGAGATGTAGGTTCCATCGATGCCTACTATGACGCACATATGGATTTAGTGTCGATTCATCCAATATTTAATCTCTACAACCGCGAGTGGCCACTCTTAACAAATCCACCATCGCTACCACCTGCAAAGTTCAGCGCTAACGGGATCGCGCAAGATTCCATTGTCGGCGCTGGATCTATCATCGCAGGTGGACATGTGAATCACACTGTCACTTCTTACGATGTTCATGTGGGGGCAGGAGCATTTATTGATGGGGCAGTACTTATGCCGGGCGTCAAAATTGGCGACCGAGCTGTGGTTCGCAAAGCAATCATCGATAAGAGCGTCATTGTTGAAGCCGGTGCACAGATAGGTGTAGATCTGGAACGCGATCGCCAGCGTTTTACCGTCACTGATAGCGGGATAGTTGTAGTTGGAAAAGGCGCAATCGTTACTGCGTAAGTCGCAACACCTCTTCTGCAACAAAATCAATGGCTTGGCCTGCTGTAGGAGTCACCGCTAGATTTGAGAAGAAACCGTGAATCATTCCCTCATAGCATCGATAACTTGTCGCCACCCCATCTCGATTCAACAGCTCTGCATACTTCTCCCCATCGCTCAATAGTGGGTCAAATTCAGCGGTGATGATAATTGCGGGAGCAACTCCAGCAAAAGTTTTAGCCTTTGCCGGCACTGCGTAGTGATTCTTATGGTGGTCACTGTTCTGCAGATATTGCTTCCAGAACCACTGCATCGCCTGTGTTGAAAGTCCATAACCTGTTGCATTCTTTTGATACGAAACACTGTCAAAATCCAAGTCATTACAAGGATAGACAAGGATCTGGAAAGCTAGCCGAATTCCGTTATCGCGAGCCTTGAGCGCAACTGCTGCGGCTAAATTTCCACCTGCGCTATCTCCTGCAACGCCCAACTTATCTGTGCCGAATCCGATCTGTTGCGCATGCTCGATAACCCAGAGCAGAGTCGCGTAGCAATCATCAAAGGGGGTAGGGAAGGGATGCTCCGGAGCTTTCTGGTAGTTCACACTTATTATTGTGGCGTTACTCTGATTAGCTAATCGCGATAGCGATGCATCGTAGATATCAAGAAAATTTAAGACCCAACCACCGCCATGAAAGTAGATGATGGTGCGATCAGTAGCTGCACTTGGACGATAGATGCGAATAGGCAGATCTGCAGTTGGTCCCGGAATGAATCTGTTGCTTACTTCAAAGAGTGGTTGTGCAGGTCCAGCGAGCGCTGGTCTGCTCTGAGTATTGCGACGAAGTACCTCAACAGGGGCTTCCCAGACTTGCGGTAGACCAGCAGCGGCACTTGCTTCGAGAAATGCCTTAATTTCTGGGGCTAGTGGCATAGTGATATTGAATCAGAGTTCTCCGCGAGAGAGAAGGTCAAGAACCTCTTGAGCTCGTTCTTTGGTTTCTGCTAAATCACTCAGTCGATTGATTCCTGCTAACTGTTGCGCCATGCGATGGTTCTTGGCAAAGCGTTCTCGATTGCGCGATAGGAAATCCCAATACAGGGTTGTGAAAGGACAAGCGTTCTCACCTACTCGCTTCTTGGGATCAAAGGTGCACTCTTTGCAGTAGTTACTCATTTTGGATATGTATGCACCGCCCGATGCATACGGTTTTGTTGCCAGCCGTCCACCATCGGCATGCAAACTCATTCCGATAACGTTGGGGACCATCACCCAATCTGCCGCATCGATAAATGCTCGCCGCATCCAGTCTAGGAATTCTTGTGGCGAGGTACCTGTAATCAACGCCAGATTACTAAGCACCATGAGGCGCGGAATGTGATGTACCCAGGCGCGCGCCTCGACATCTGCAACGCTAGTAGCGACGCACTTCATGGCAGTTTTGCTGGAATCTTCAAAGAGCGGCAACAATGGTCGGGTAGCGGCAAGCGAGTTTTCGTGGCGGTAGAGATCACCGAAGAACCAATAGAGCCCATTGATGTATTCCCGCCAGCCAATAATTTGTCGAATAAATCCCTCCGCACCTGCCAAGGGAATATCTCCCTTGTTAAATCTTTTGAGGGCAGCTTCAACCACCTCTTCTGCGTGCAAGAGCCCAACATTGAGGTAGGGACTTAATAATGAGTGATTTACTGCCCAGCTCTGTGTCGTCATGGCATCTTCGTAGGCCCCAAACTCCTGAAAACAGTGTGTTAAGAAATGATCCAACTGTTTGAGAGCAGCATCCCGTGTAGTTCCCCATGTGTTATCGGGAGCCTTTCCAAAGACTGGAAGTTTGCGTTCAGCAATCTCTTGTAATACACGTTTGTCGATTGAATCACGGGAATGCTCTAGATATCTAGGCCACTTATGTTCACCCTTGGGAGGCGGAAGACGATTGTCTGAGTCGTAATTCCATTTGCCACCGACTGGATCTGAGCCTTCCATCAAGATATTGAGTCTCTGCCTTTGTGCGCGATAGAAATTCTCCATCACCAAATTTTTTTGACTCTGGGCCCATTGCGCAAAGAGTGGCCTTGGAGTGAGAAAGAAATCGTTGGGTATAAGTGAGATTCCCAGCTCATGAAATTGTTTCAACTGTTGATGCGAAGAAGGTTGCGCAGCAATAATTTCGCTATCTGGATTAGCCGCTCGATATTGCGCGACACCTGCAGGGGTATCTGCACTACGTATGAGGTTGACCTCAAAACCTTCAGTTGCTAACTCTTCTAAAAAATGATCTCTCGCTGACAACAGGAAGAAGAGACGTTGCAGATGCCAGGTGCGAGTAGTGAGCATCCGTTCGCTTTCCACAAAGAGAATCTGGTGGGTGGCAGGCGTTGCATCTTTCAGGGCGCCATAGCGACGATGCAGATGATCGTTGAGAAGAAGAATGGTCTTCTTAGGGGCTACCAAGATTGGGTTCTATCTCGCAGTAAACGATATTGGGCAACAACTTCAGGAGTTGCTGTAGTAAGCGCAGAATGAACCGGCCCCAAATTCCATTGGGGAGCTTTCTCCGTTCCTAGAAGTGCCCATGCTGCTTGGCGCGCTGCACCATCTGCAACATATTCACCAGGTTCGGGTACAAGTACTTCGCGACCAAAGAGAGATGAAGCGATGGAAGAGATTGCTGGATTCTTCGCAGCACCTCCAATCAGGAGAACGCGCTTCACATCTACTCCAAGTTGTATGAGTGCATCAACTGCATCAACGAGTCCACAGAGCATTCCTTCAATCATGGCGCGTGCAATATTTTCGGGATTGGAGTTACTTAAATTCATTCCGGCAAAAACTCCCTTGGCATGCGGGCGATTGGGTGTTCGTTCTCCCTCAAAATAGGGAAGAAGTGTTAAGCCCTGGGCGCCTGGTTGTGCGGTAAGTGCCAGTTGGCCAACTTCGTCATGGCTCTTGCCGAGTATGCGGGTAGCGGCATCTAAAATCCGCGCTGCATTGAGTGTGCAGACAAGTGGAAGAAAACGTCCTGTTGCGTCGGCAAAACCGGCAACTGCGCCACTTGGATCATGTGTTGGAGTCTCTGAAATCGCGAAGGCGGTCCCGCTGGTGCCAAGTGATACAACAACATCGCCTGGTTCTGCCTGAACACCGAGTGCAGCAGCAGCGTTATCGCCAGCGCCGGCAGCTATCGGAACACCGCTCAGCGTTTTGCCGCCAAAGTTTGCAGGGGCCACGATGCGTGGAGTAATAATCGAACGATTTGTGCGCAGCGCAGAACTTACGATGTCATTGCGGTAGGTGGATGTCACTGGATCGAAATAGCCGGTACCAGAAGCATCTGATCTATCGGTAAAGAGAAGGTCGAAGTTTTTTCCACCTTGTAACTGCCACGATAACCAGTCATGAGGAAGAGCAATTGCTGCCACACGATCTGCATTCTCTTTTTCGTTATCTGCAACCCAACGCAACTTAGAAGCTGTAAAAGCTGCAACTAGCACAGAGCCAACTTGTTCAGCGGTCTTTGCGGCTCCGCCTAATTCTTTGTTGAGATCATCAGCTGCTGCAGCAGAGCGAGTGTCATTCCATAAGAGTGCAGGTCTAATCACGCTTCCTGCTTCATCGAGTATCACCATGCCATGCTGCTGGCCACCTATCGAGATAGCGCTGACATCATCTAATCCACCTGCAGCAGAAATTGCCGTATCAAGTGCGGATAACCAATGTGCGGGATCTACCTCGGTGCCATCAGGGTGAGCGGCTCGACCTTGGCGAATTAACTCGCCAGTATCTGCGTGACGAATCACAACTTTGACCGACTGCGTAGAAGAATCTACGCCCGCCACTAATTTTCCCGTTTGGTGGTCATGATTAGCCATGGGCAAAGGCTAGACTGTGCCAGTCAGTGTTGACCACAGCAGGCTTAATTACAGCCAAATCTCACTTTATTTTGGAGCGTTGCAATGCGTATTGGAATTCTTACTGGTGGCGGAG
>CAYWWZ010000023.1:0-13452 GCA_964462495.1 uncultured Candidatus Planktophila sp.
AAGTATCAATCGAAGCTCCTCTGAAGCAGATCGCAGTCAATGCTGGTCTTGAAGGTGGAGTTGTTGTCGAGAAGGTACGTAACCTCGAAGCAGGTTTTGGTCTCAATGCGGCATCTGGAGAATATGTAGACATGATCAAAGCTGGCATCATCGATCCAGCCAAGGTGACACGTTCTGCACTTCAGAATGCAGCTTCAATCGCAGCGCTCTTTATTACAACAGAAGCTGTGATTACAGATAAGCCAGAACCAAAGTCAGCTAACCCAATGCCTCAGGGCGGCGGGGATATGGACTTCTAAAGCGTTGGAAGTCCGATAGATATGGACTTCTAAAGCGTTGGAAGTCCTGCGTAAATAGTTACGAAGGCCCTTGAGATTAACGTCTCGGGGGCCTTCTGCTTTACGATTGGAGTATGAAGACATTTGATGCGCAGAACATCGCGCGAGAAGCCGCGTTAGCAGATGCAGAGTTTGCATCGCAGGTCGGAGATTTTGTCTCTGTTGAATACGATGACGATAATCGTGTAGCAACTTATTTGTTTAGCGCCGACATTGCTGGATATGTCGGTTGGCGTTGGTGCATTACCGTAGCTAAAGTTGATGAAGAAGCTACCCCAACGGTATGCGATGTCGTTATTTTGCCTGGCCCAGATTCTCTTCTTGCTCCTGATCACATTCCATATCGCGACCGCATTCAGCCAGAAGATATTCAGCCTGGGGTTATTGTGCCAAGCGTTCTTGAGGACACTCGTTTAGTTCCTGGCGTGCATGCGCTTATTCACGATGAAGAGTTAGATCCTGCGCAGGTATTTGATTTAGGTTTAATGCGCCCACGAGTTTTATCAATCGAAGGTCGCGATCAAGCGAGTAAGCGTTGGTATTCAAGCGATCGCGGGCCTAATGCACCGATTGCACAATCAGCGCCAAAGCCATGTGTATCGTGCGGATTTTTCCTACCGATTGCCGGTTCTTTACGTTCTTCATTTGGAGTCTGTGCAAATGCCATCGCACCTGATGATGCGAAGGTTGTATCCGTGGATCATGGGTGCGGCGCGCATAGCGAAGCCACCCTCTAACTATTTCCACGCTTAAAACCAGGTAGCACGCCCTATCGCCAATGCGATAAATTAGCCCCCTGTCCGAAACCCCCGGCTCGCATCACTACACGAGTACCGTAAATTTAAGGAGTAACTGTTATGCCTACAGGTCGCGTCAAATGGTTCTCCCTTGAAAAAGGTTTTGGTTTTATCGCATCCGATGAGGGCGAAGATGTTTACCTTGCATCATCTGCACTTCCTGAAGGTGTTGCAACTGTAAAGCCTGGTACCAAACTTGAATTCTCAGTGATTGATTCACGTAAAGGTCCTCAAGCGATGTCAGTACATATCGTTGAAGCACCTGTCTCACTTGCTGAAGGATCCCGTGCAAATAATGATGATCTTGCCGCGATGATCGAAGACACCATCAAGATTCTTGATCGCGTTGGAAATGGACTACGCCATGGTCGTTATCCAACAGGGCCAGAAGCAGAACGTCTTGGCCGCGTACTTCGTGGAATTGCAACCCAGCTAGAGCAGTAGCTAAATTCCGCTGCGCCGTGCGCGGCGGATTGAGTAACGGATTCCAATTGCTCCAAGAGCTGCGCCAACAACGCAGGTCCAAATAATTTTGCTCTCGGCTCCCACAGCAACTGCGACAACGCCAGCTGCCAGCCACAAAATACTGCCGAGCGCAATCAAGATAACTACAGTCTTGATGTTAGAACCTTCACTTTGAGCCATGAGAGTAGAGTAATGTGAATGCGAGTAGATGAGAACGGAAATTGGCGTTCTTTCCGCCACCGAAATTTTCGAATTCTCTTTCCTGCCAATGCACTCTCCAATATCGGAACTTGGGTGCAGATTGTGGCTCAGGATTGGCTCGTCCTGCAGCTCACTGACAACAACGGCTTTTATCTTGGATTAGTTACTGCAATTCAATTTGTTCCTGTCATGCTCTTGAGTTTGCATGGTGGAGTTTTGGCAGATCGGGTGGATAAGAGAAAACTATTGATTGCAACAAATTCCTTGGCTGCGTTGGCTTGTTATGCGTTAGGAATTTTGGTTGTAGTAGATGTAATTGCGCTCTGGCATGTCTTTGTCTGTGCTGGAGTTTTGGGAATTGCGTCGGCAATTGATGCACCTATCAGGCAGAGTTTTACAGCCGAGATTGTTGGTCATTCTGATGTCGCTAATGCAGTCAGTTTAAATTCGGCAAACTTCAACGTTGGTCGCTTGGTAGGCCCTGCGCTCTCGGGAGTCTTAATTGCTCATTTTGATACCGGCCCCTCCTTCCTTATAAATGCAACTTCTTACCTCTTTGTAATCGGCTCACTTTTTTTCATGCGTTCTTCAGATTTCTTTATACAAAAGAAAGAGAAAACACTCGGAACCGTGCGCGAGGGTTTGCGCTACGCCCTGGCTCGTCCTGACTTATACGTGGTGATGGCGCTGGTTTTCTTTGCATCAACCTTTGGGCTTAACTTTCAAATTTTTAATGCACTAATGGCAACAAAAGAATTCGGAAAAGGACCTGCCTCTTATGGGTTACTGGGAACTTACGTGGCCATCGGATCCTTGACTGGAGCTCTGCTTAGTGCTCGTCTAGAGCGATTTAGAAACAGCATGTTGGTGGTGCGCCTTGGAGTTTTATTTTCGCTCGCAGTAATCGCACTTGCCTTTATGCCAACGTATTGGACTTATTCCCTATGGCTTCCGTTTTGTGGAGTTGTAGCGTTGACGATGTTAATTAGCGCAAATTCTTATGTGCAGGTCAATAGCGATGCCGCGGTACGCGGACGTGTCATGGGGATCTATCTCTTAATCTTCATGGGCGGCACACCCTTTGGTTCACTCTTAATTGGGTATTTGACTGAAGCGGTGGGCGTACGCGAAACAGTCGCTATTTGTGGATTGATTTCACTTGTAGCAGCAACCCTTCTCTGGATTTTTTTCAAAGATAAGGTGCAGAAACCTGATGATCTAAGAGTTTCTACTGTCCTAAGACAATAAGCGCCACTAGGCCGATCAGGGTTAAGATCGTGATGAGACGCCTGCTTTTAAAGCTCATTATCTTCCAATATCTTCTGTGGCACGTGTGATGGAACAAGTTGAACAATGATGTAAGAGATGAAGATGAGAACTGGCACCATCAAGTAAGCGCGAGAAATTCCGAATTGGTCACCTAGAACTCCAAGTAAAAATGGTGATCCCGCAATAGCCAAGCCAGCAGCGCTCGAGCTTCTCCCAACTGCTAAATCAGGGCGGCCATCACTAAAATCAATCATGCGCAGCGATGCAAGAGCGAATTGATTTGATACCCCAAGTCCGGCAATAAGTACTCCTAAGAAACTTATCTGCAAATTATGCGAGAACCAGAGAATCGTAAATCCAACTCCTTGAACGGCTATAAAGATCATGAGTTGAGTATCAAGTGAGAAATGTTTTAAGACGCGACCGCCGTACCAACGCCCCAGCGCCATCCCTGTACCAAAGGCAGCAACTGTCAACGTTGAGATAGCTGCAGATGCATCTGTGCGGTCAATAATCAAAGCGGCAGCCCAGAATGAAATTGCAAATTCACTTGCAATACACGCAACGAAACCGAGCCAAGACCACCAAAATTCCCGAGAAAGTTTTCCGGTTTGTGGGCCCGATTCATTTGGCACATGTTCCTCAGGGCTCTTATCACGGGCGAAATAGAGAATTAGGACTGCGGGTATCGCAATTAACATCCCAAGGCGCCAGAAGTCGCGGAAGTTGTTGGCGATAGTTCCTACGATGACGGTTCCGCCAACATAGCCACAGGACGCAATCGCATTAGCCTGAGTCAACGCCATGGGGGACATCTCTTTGTAATGCGATGTGATTGCAGTGAGCGCATTGTTGATGGTGATAGAGACTCCAAAACCAGTAACAAATGCAGTTGGAATAGAGAAGAGAACCGAAGGAGAAGCAACAAAGGCGATAATGCCGACAGAGAAAATTAGCAACCCAATCCAAGCAGTCTTATTGCGACCAAAGCGGTGGGCCAAATGTGGATTGGCAAGGCCCGCAACAACCGAAGCTAATCCGATAGAAGTTCCATGCAGTCCGGCAATGGTGAGCGAAGTACCTTGATCTGCTCGAAGCAAGGGTTGAGTTGGACCAAAACTACCCAAGAAAATATTGACGCAGACTGTTTGGAAGGCGACAGTCCAAAAATATCTGTCGCGTTTGATTGTATGAGTCACCTTTAGAGGTTAGCTACGACGTAGTCGATAGATGCTGTCAGAGCATCGATATCAGCTGGGTCGATTGCTGGGAACATGCCGATTCGCAGCTGGTTCTTACCAAGCTTGCGATATGGCTCTGTATCCACGATGCCATTTGCGCGAAGCGCTGCTGCCACCTTGGTGGCATCGATGGCGTCATCAAAATTAATGGTTCCAACAACTTTAGAACGGTGTGCCGGATCTGTCACAAATGGAGTTGTGTAGCTAGTTTTCTCAGCCCATCCATATAAACGTGAGGCTGAATCTGCGCTACGACCAGCTGCAAATTTCAAGCCCCCGTTTGCATTCATCCACTTCACCTGTTCATCAAGCAACATCAAGGTTACGAGTGCAGGCGTGTTATAGGTTTGATCCAAGCGTGAATTTTCGATTGCAGTTCCTAGGTCAAAGAAAGCTGGGATCCAACGACCACTTGCCTTGATCTTTTCAGCGCGAGCAATTGCAGCCGGACTCATGAGTGCGAGCCACAAACCCCCATCAGATGCGAAAGATTTTTGTGGTGCGAAGTAATAAGTATCAAACTCTTTAGCATCAACTTCGAGCCCTCCTGCTGCAGAGGTTGCGTCGACGAGTACAAGCGCGCCATCGGTTCCGGTAGGACGCTTAATGTTCATGGCAACACCCGTCGATGTTTCATTGTGGGTAAGCGCATAAACATCGATACCAGCTTCTGCAATCGCTACAGGGTGTGTACCTGGCTCTGATTTGATAACAGATGGTTCACCAAGAAATGGCGCTTCTTTAGCGGCGGCAGCAAATTTTGAGGAGAACTCACCAAAGACTAGGTGTTGTGAGCGATTCTCGATGAGTCCAAAAGTAGCAATATCCCAAAACGCAGTTGAACCACCGTTGCCAAGAATTACTTCATAGCCCTCTGGAAGCGAAAAGAGTGAAGCAAGACCTTCGCGCACGCTCTTTACAACGTTCTTTACTGGCTTCTGGCGATGCGATGTTCCGAGGATGTACTCGCTGCCAGGCGCGGTAAGTGCTGCTAACGCTTCAGGGCGAATCTTTGAAGGACCACAACCAAATCGTCCATCGCGTGGCTTTAAATTATCTGGAATAACAATTGCATCGCTCATGAGGCAAGACTACGGGTAGTACCTATGTACTTCCCAATCCGAGTTGGTGTTAGCCCGCTCATAGCGCAGGCGATCGTGTAAGCGAGAGTAACGCCCTTGCCAAAACTCAATACTTACTGGGGTTACGCGATAACCGCCCCAATGTGGCGGACACGGAACTGTGGTGCCTTCTGGCCATTTTTCGCAGGCTCCGGCAAATCGCTGTTCTAACTCTTCGCGAGTTGCAAGGGGAGCGGATTGTGCAGATGCCCATGCACCAATCTGCGATGACCAAGGCCTAGTCGCGAAGTAATCCTCTGACTCTGCCCGAGCAATTTTTTCAGCATAACCACTAATCGAAATTTGTCGCTCCATTGCATACCAAGGAAAGAGCAGAGTTACTTGCGGGTGTAATTCAATTGCTTGCCCTTTACGCGATGAGTAATTTGTAAAGAATGTAAAACCACCTTGTGAAATATCTTTTAAGAGAACTGTTCGTGTTGAGATCGCATCGTTCCCATTGCTATCGGAACCAAGAGTTGAGAGCACCATGGCGTTTGCTTCGACAATTACCGGGTTCTCAGCCGCCTCTTTTAACCAGCCAGAAAATGCGGCAAAAGGATCTGCGGGAAGTGATTCCAGCCCGACCTCGCCATAGGAACGGCGCATCGCTCTAATGGAATCGCGAGTGAGGTCGTTGTTGCTCATGGGTGTATCGAACCTCACTTTAGGATTGAGTGCATCCTCTGACCATCTGGTGGTCAGCACCCCCGTGGGAGGTGCAGAATTGCCCGCAAGAAGAGCCAAAGCCTAAGGAGCAAACCGTGTCAGATGATTTCAAGCCAGGTCTTGAAGGCGTAATTGCATTTGAATCTGAAATTGCAGAGCCGGATAAAGAAGGTAGCGCGCTCCGTTACCGTGGGGTTGATATCGAAGATCTTGTAGGCCGTGTCTCATTCGGAAACGTCTGGGGTCTTTTGGTTGATGATGAATTTAATCCCGGATTGCCAAATGCTGAGCCATTTCCACTTCCAGTTCACTCTGGCGACGTTCGCGTAGATATTCAATCTGCAATTGCGATGTTGGCACCAGCATGGGGTTTTAAACCACTACTTGATATTTCAGATGAAGAAGCGCGCAGCAATCTGGCGCGTACCTCTGTAATGGTTCTTTCTTATCTTGCGCAAGCGGCACGTGGTCTATTCAATCCAATGGTTCCTGAATCTGAGGTCGATAAGGCACATACAGTGGTCGAGCGCATGATGATCCGTTGGCGTGGAGAGCCAGACCCACTTCACGTTCGTGCTATCGATGCATATTTTGTATCAGCTGCAGAACATGGAATGAATGCTTCAACATTTACCGGACGCGTCATTGCATCAACTGGTGCAGATGTATGTGCCGCTCTCTCTGGTGCAATCGGTGCGATGTCAGGTCCACTTCATGGTGGAGCTCCATCACGCGTGCTTCACATGATTGAAGAAGTTGAAAAGACTGGCAACGCAGAGGCGTATGTCAAGAATTTGCTTGATCGCAAGGAACGTTTGATGGGCTTTGGTCACCGCGTATATCGCGCCGAAGATCCACGTGCACGTACGCTTCGCCGCACAGCGAAAGAACTTAACGCTCCACGTTATGCAGTCGCGGAAGCGCTAGAAAAAGCTGCGTTGAAAGAACTTCGTGAGCGTCAACCAGATCGCGTTCTAGAAACAAACGTGGAATTCTGGGCAGCCATCATCTTGGACTTTGCAGAAGTTCCTGCTCCACTCTTCACCTCAATGTTCACCGCAGCTCGCACTGCAGGTTGGTCTGCCCACATTCTTGAACAGAAGCGCACAGGTCGTTTGATCCGACCATCTGCTCGTTATGTTGGAAAGAGCCCACGTAAGCCAGAAGATGTAAAGGGCTGGGATGCAACAGTGGAGCAGCTACACAAGTAGCAGCCATGACTGTGCGAAATATCGTCTGGTTTCGCAGAGATCTGCGCATAGGCGATCACCCAGCGCTCAATGCGGCCATTGAAGGCAGCGACGAAATAGTTCCTGTCTTTATCCTTGATAAAACTCAAATCGCTGAAGCCGGTGAAAAGTTACTTGCCTATATGGGGCAATCACTACGCGCACTCGATGAGTCACTTGGCAACTGTCTACATATTATCGAAGGCGACCAAGTCGAAGTCCTCGCAGAGTTAATGGAAATGTACGGTGCCACAGAGGTACATATTTCAGATGAGTACGAACGATATGGCGCAGCGCGTGATGCACGAGTTGAAGCGGCAGGAATCAAATTAGTTCGCACAGGAAGTCCTTACGCCGTTGCTCCGGGTCGGGTTGTTAAGCCAAGTGATGGAACTCCATATCGTGTTTATACGCCTTTCTATCGCGCGTGGTGTGCACATGGGTGGCGCGCTCCTGCGAAAACTCCCACCAAGATTCCTGCAGCAACCCCACCCGCGAAGTACAGAGCATTTCCTGATTTCCCGATGCCAGACGGTGTTCAGGTAATTGCTGCAGGTGAGAAGGCAGCGCTTGCGCGATTTAAAGAATTTACCAAAAAAGGTTTAGATAGCTACGACGAAAATAGAAACTACGCTGCAATTGATGGAACTTCCAAGATGAGTACTTACCTCAAGTTTGGTGAGATTCATCCGCGAACTCTGTTGGCAGGGCTGGGTGAAAGTAAGGCGCACGATACCTTCCGCAAAGAAATTGCATGGCGCGAGTTTTATGCTGATGTGCTCTTTCATAATCCAGATACCGACACTGAGTATTACGCAAAACAATTTAAGGCGATGCGATATGACAAGCCTGGAGATCAATTCAAGGCTTGGTGTGAGGGCAAAACTGGTTACCCATTTGTCGATGCTGCAATGCGCCAACTAGTTCTCGAGGGCTGGATGCATAATCGAACACGAATGGTGGTTGCTTCCTTTCTGGTGAAGGACCTACATTTAGAGTGGCAGCTTGGCGAACGTTTCTTCGCTCAGCATTTGGTTGATTATGACGTTGCTTCAAATGCTCATGGATGGCAATGGACAGCAGGTACTGGAACTGATGCATCCCCTTATTACCGAGTCTTTAATCCCATAGAACAAGGCCGTCGCTTTGATGAAAACGGAGACTACATCCGTAAATATGTCCCTGAACTTTCCCATCTAAGCGCTGCGGAGATTCATGAACCTTGGTTATTTCTCGATGGATACTCGCACGGATACCCAGAAAGGATTGTGGATCACGCTCTTGAGAGAGTTGAGTCACTAGAACGGCTTAAAGAGATCAAGATGGATAAGCCCGAGCAACCTAATACTAAGAAAAAATAACGGTCTATTGCATCTGCAAACAATTAGCGTTTTTACAATCGCAAGCTTTCACTTTATCTTTCTCACCTAGCAAGCCAAGAAATTTTTCACGGGAGGAAGTCACGATGTTCTTCATTAAGCGTCGGGTAATTGACTACTGCCGTATTAACAGCTCAAGTTGCTGTCTTTAATTTCAATTTAATTTTTTCAATTAATAATTTTTTACAAACTAACGCAAATCAAAACTTAGAAAAGGAATAATAATGTCTATCTTGAAGAAAGCACTTTCAGCAGCGGTAGTTGCTGGATTAGTTTCGACTGTTGGAATTGTTCCAGCAGATGCAGCTCCGAAGAATCAGGCCCGTGCAGTTGCTCAACCTGATTGGCTAGAAGCAAATCTTGATAATCCAAAGGTACGAATCATTGAAGTAAGCACCGAACCAGGCATCTACGAACGCGGACACATCAAGAATGCCATTAAGTTTGTTTGGCATACAGATCTAGTTGACACTGTAAATCGCGACATCATCAGCGCGAAGAACTTCAGCAAGCTCGTTCAAAAGGCTGGAATCAGCGATGACACCACAGTTGTTCTCTACGGTGATAAGAACAATTGGTTCGCCGCATGGGGCGCTTGGATCTTTAATATCTATGGCCAGAAAGATGTTCGAGTCCTTGATGGCGGTCGTGTGAAGTGGGAGAAGGACGGACGTCCACTTACAACAGCAGTTCCATCTTTCCCAGCAGGAAACTTCACAGCAACTAAGGCTGATAAAGCGCTCCGTGCAACGCTGATTAACGACGTTCTTCCAGTTGCGAAGAAGCGCGTTAAGGCGGATCTCGTTGATATCCGAGGAGCAGATGAATATAACGGCAAAATCTTTGCAGCTCCTGGATTCCAGGAACTAGCCGTTCGTGCAGGACACATTCCTGGTGCTGTCAACGTCCCTTGGGGTGCAAACGTCAATGCTGATGGAACCTTTAAGACGGTTGCAGAGCTAAAGAAGTTGTATGCCGATAAGGGAATTGATGGCAAGCAAAACATCATTACTTATTGCCGCATTGGTGAGCGATCATCACTTACCTGGTTCGTTCTCAGTGAAATTCTTGGCTACAACGTCAAGAACTACGATGGATCTTGGACTGAATACGGTAACTCTGTCGGAGTTCCAATCGTGAATAACGCTGGAACTATCTGGGGAGCAGCGTAATTTCTAGTAATCCACAGCAGAGCAGCAACCTCGGAAACTCCGGGGTTGCTGCTTCTGCGTGGACTCGTGCCGAAAAGATTCGCACAGCGATTTCCTTCGCCGTAATCGCAGCACTTCTTTTGACTGCTTTTATTCTTTCGTCTAATACGAGTAACTCAACTGCACCAATTTCCCTATTAATCGGAATTAGTTTGGGGCTTCTCTTAGAACGTGGACGTTTCTGCTTCTTCTGCATCTTCCGTGATGGAATTGAAGATAAAAACACAACTCCATTTCTATCTGTGCTAGTTGCTATCGCGACTGGGTCAGTTGGCTACGCGCTTATCTTCGGACAATTCTTACCCGACACTTCTACTGATCGACTTCCACCTGTGGCACATATTGGTCCGGTCAGTTGGGTGCTTGCCCTTTCTGCCTTTACTTTTGGAATCGGAATGGCTCTCTCTGGAGCGTGCATTAGCGGCCACCTCTATCGTTTAGGGCAGGGTTATCTCCGTGCAATTCCAGCGCTGATAGGAACACTCGGCGGATTTGTCTTGGCATTTCTTACGTGGAACTGGTTCTACCTCAACGCAATTTCTGATGCGCCAACTATTTGGTTGCCACATTACCTCGGCTATTCAGGTTCTCTGATTCTGACTCTTTCCGTACTTCTTGCCCTTGCCGTATTTGCTATTCGCAGAGGTGTTAATGCAGAGCCGATTCGTAATTCGGCAAGTACTCTCTCACTCAGCCAGACACTGAAGAAACTGATTTTTGAACGTTGGAGCCCAATTACGACCGGCCTTTTGGTTGGAGTTTTAGGCACAGTTGCTTACTTACGAGTTGAGCCACTTGGCGTGACTCGCCAGCTCAGTACGACTGCGCGAACCTTTATGAATTCCAACGGTATAGGACCTGAGACTCTCACTGGACTTGATCGGATGGCAGGCTGTATCGCAGTTGTTGCAGAAACACTGACTAATAACGGTTGGCTAGTAATTGGAATCATTGGCGCATCCTTTGCCGCAGCCTTTGCAGGAGGACGCTTTAAGCCATCAAAACTCACCGTCACAAATTCTGGTACTGCGCTCTTGGGTGGAGTTTTGTTGGGCTGGGGGTCCATGACATCACTCGGTTGCACTATTGGAGTTTTACTTTCAGGAACTCAAGCGTTTGCACTTTCTGGTTGGGTCTTCTTCATCTTCGTCTTCCTCGGCTCATTCGTTGGAATCAAACTCAAGCTTCACAAGACAGGTTGAGCTCGAACTACTCCCACACCTGTTCGCTTTGCTTCATACATTGCAGCATCAGCCTGCTCTAGCGCGTTATGCGATCCATCATTTTGGAAGTGCCCAATGCTGACTCCGATCTTGATGACATTTCCTTCAATGGTAAATGGATAACTGAGCGTTGCTTCCAGAGCGTAAGCCGCCTCCAGCGTTTCTTCATAGCTTCCATTCACCAGTACCCCAAATTCATCACCACCTAATCGAGCAAGTACAGCGCCTGTCGGTAACGATCTGCTAAATCTTTGGGCTACTTGTTGCAAGAGAAGGTTCCCGAATTCATGACCATATTGATCATTTACAGGTTTGAATTGATTGAGGTCCAGTAACAAGAGCGCACCTTCACTCTTTGAGAAGGTATCGAGTTCAGCAACCAACCTTCTACGGTTAGGAAGACCTGTCAGTTCATCGGTGCGTGCCAACACCTTTTCCTCTCCCAGATTACGTGCCTGTCTAATCACAATCGTCATACGGATGAATGCTAAAAAGAGAGTAGCAATCGTGGGTGCGACGCTTATGATGGGAAAAATTCCGGGACGAATCGCAGAAAGTGCTAAAAGAGTTGGGCTAATAAAGACAGAGATAGTAATGAAGACTGGATGAATAGTGATTTCACGTCCATCACGAGCAGGTGAAGACCAGAAAGCAAGTTGAATCAGAACTATTCCAAGTAACCAACCATTGTCAGTAAGTTGTCCAAACTCATAATCATCGCGAATGGCAAGCCAGAGAAATAATAAATCAGAGAAACTAAAGACGGCTAAACCCAGAAAGAGATGGAGCGCTCGGGCGTGTAATCGATGAGTGATGAGTGCGACTGCCGAAATCGTTAGTAAGAGCAAGTCTCCAATTGGAAACAAAAGCGAGAAGAACTGATCTGTCACGCTAGAAGTTGAATTAGGAAAAACCCAAGAAATTACTAACGCGGTAGAGATAGAGGAGATCCCCAAGCCAAATATGGATGCATCTAACAGCTCTATTGGATTGAGTTTTCTGCCTCGCTTAACGATACGAGGAAGCGCCAGGAGAATAAATGGGTAGAAGAGTGTGTAACAGATTTGTGCAAGCAATTCAGTTCTTGCACTTACGCTATAGAAGTTGCCATAACTGTTGAGCATGGAACCAAGACCCCAGAATGAGAACGCCAAACTGGCGCAGGCTAGCGCAACAGGGTCGTTAACCAATGGGCCTTGCGCAATCGCAACAACTGCCAAAATCCAGATCAAGTTATAGATTGCTACGTCGAGAAGCAAGGATTGTTCAGGCGAATATATTTTTGCTGAAACATGGATAGCTAGAATGGTAGCCGGAAGCCATTTCAGCGCTCGGTGCATCTTCCGAATTAAATAAGTAAGGCCTCCACCTTTAAATAGGGGAAGCCTTACTTCAGAGCGTCAAAAATGTGATGCTTATAGTCCTCGTGCGCAGAGCAAGCTGGCAGATGCACGCGCATCAGTAGCGTTTGACTTCAACTGTTCTGGTGCAGCCTGAAGTAGCGCCTTCTTGGCTTCGAGGTCCTTTACCTGTGCAGAAAGTTTTGAACGTGATCCGCTTAATACCAAAACAGCATTTGCCAACTTAGAGACTGCAGTCGCTAACTTCTGCTTTTCGGCGGCGTTGGTAGATGCATTCATAGTTGCTTGGAATTGCGTTACTTGTGCACGTGCTTTTTCGAGCGCCTCGGTAGTGCTGGTCAGCGCTGCAGTTGCTGCTGCATATTCAGCATCCAGAGCTGCTGTCTGGTCAGCGCTGGTAGCAAGATCTCTTTGCGCCTTAACTGCAGCCTGGAACTGTGTAGTTGCTGCAAGGCATTCGAAGGAGAGCCAAGTGAGCTTTGAATTTCTCACCAATGGATTCTTGGCGCAGCGGTACTTATAACCCGAAACAGTTCTTACAGAATTCGCTTTCGAGCACGCAACTCCATTACTAATTTTCGTTGAAGCATCAGCGACAGGAGCATTTACTCCCGTGAGAATGAGAAATGATGAAAGTAAAGTGACCGATACTTTGCGAAGCATGAAAAACCTCCATTGAATATATGGCTATGGTACCGAGGGAGTTTTGATATTTGAGCGTAACTTGGCGGCTCAGCCATTGAATTTCATGTGAATTAGATCTGGTAAGGGGGTCAATTTTCTCCCTGTATGATTAGACCATCGATACATCCGTATCGATGTACTTCCCCCCAAAGTGAGCCGCATGGCCACTTACTTGCGAGTCTTATCAAGACCCTGATGGCGCTAGTTTTGAACTAGTTTGGCCATCTAACCGAGACGCGCTTGTCGTCTCGATTGGTGTCATTT
>CAYWWZ010000024.1:0-13043 GCA_964462495.1 uncultured Candidatus Planktophila sp.
TAAGGTAAGAGGAGAAAATAGCGATGTCATTCTCAGTCACAATGCCAGCTCTCGGTGAGAGCGTTAGTGAAGGCACAGTCACTCGCTGGCTCAAAAATGAAGGCGATGTAGTTGCAGTTGATGAGCCACTCCTTGAAGTCTCAACCGATAAAGTCGATACTGAAATTCCATCACCTGTAGCAGGAGTACTCTCAAAGATAGTCGTTGGCGTTGATCAGACCGTTGCAGTAGGTGCCGAACTTGCCATCATCTCCGATAGCGGCGCTGCCAATGCCCCTGTTGCGCAAACACCGGCAGCTACACCTGTTGTTGAAACTCCCGCTCCTGTAGCTGCACCTGTTGTTGTAACTCCAGAACCCATCGCACCAGCGCCAGTGGCTGCTGCACCTGCGCCCACTAGCGGTGGAACTGTCATCACCATGCCTGCCCTTGGTGAATCAGTGAGCGAAGGAACAGTCACACGATGGTTGAAAAATGTGGGCGATTCGGTAGCAGTTGATGAAGCGCTTCTAGAAGTTTCCACCGACAAAGTCGATACTGAAATCCCATCACCGGTTGCGGGAACACTCCTTGCCATCGATGTAGCAGTTGATACCACTGTGCCTGTTGGTGCGCGTCTTGGATTAATTGGCGTTTCAGGACAGAGCGCAGCGCCTCAAAATGTGGCACCTGCTGCGCCGGCAACACCCGCACCAGCTCCCGTTGCTCCACCAGTAGTTGCTCCACCAGTAGTTGCACCCGTTGTAACGCCACCTGCGCCAGTTGCAACTCAACTTTCCCAACCACAAGATGCGTACGTCACCCCGATTGTCCGTAAATTAGCTAACGAACTCGGAGTAAATCTAGCCACCATTCGCGGAACGGGAATTGGAGGTCGTATTCGTAAGGAAGATGTAGAAGCAGCTCAACCAAAACAAAACTCATCTGCGAGTGTTCCGTCATC
The DNA here is from genome assembly GCA_964462495.1 of uncultured Candidatus Planktophila sp. Taxonomy (GTDB): domain Bacteria; phylum Actinomycetota; class Actinomycetes; order Nanopelagicales; family Nanopelagicaceae; genus Planktophila. The sequence goes on from CAYWWZ010000024.1 coordinate 944, forward strand.
GGTAAGCGCTGCGACACCTGCAGCTACTCCTTCGGCACAACGACCAGCAGCTCCTATCGCTTCACCGCTACGTGGGACAACCGTAACGATGTCTCGTCTGCGCAAAGTTATTGCAGCGCGCATGGTCGAATCGCTCCAAGTTTCAGCACAACTCACAACCGTCATCGAAGTAGATGTGACCAAGATTGCTCGTCTACGCGATCGATCCAAGGCAACCTTCGAGGCGCGAGAGGGAGTAAAACTTTCCTTCCTCCCATTCTTTGCCGTCGCAGTATGCGAAGCCCTTAAGCAACACCCAGTTCTTAACTCTTCTGTTGAAGGCGATCAAATTATTTATCATGGGGCAGAGCATCTTGGAATAGCCGTCGATACAGAACGCGGACTTCTCGTCCCAGTAATCCACAATGCTGGCGATCTCAATATGGGTGGAGTTGCTCGCAAAATTGCTGATCTTGCTGCTCGCACTCGCGACAACAAAGTCACTCCAGATGAACTCGGTGGTGGAACATTTACTCTCACCAATACAGGTTCACGTGGCGCGCTCTTTGATACTCCGATCATCAATCAACCACAGGTTGCCATCCTCGGACTTGGAGCAGTTGTAAAACGTCCGATGGTTGTAAAGGGCGAAGACGGTGGAGAAACAATTGCTATTCGTTCCATGGTCTACCTGGGACTTTCATACGATCACCGCGTCGTCGATGGTGCGGATGCAGCGCGCTTCTTAGTGACTCTCAAAGAGCGGCTCGAAGGCGGAGCATTTGAAGCGGATCTAGGTCTGTAATCGCTATGGCTCTTCCACAACGTATCGCAATCACTGGCTCTTCTGGGCTCATTGGTACCGCGCTCGTCGGACATCTGAAAAGCGAAGGACATACCGTTCAGCGTTTAGTACGACGTTCAGTGGTTGCTCCCGATGAAATTCAGTGGGATCCAAAGACAGGCTATGTAGATATTGAAGCCCTACGCGGTGTCGATGCAGTAATTCATCTTGCCGGCGTTGGTGTAGGTGATAAGCGGTGGACCAAAAAATACAAGGCAGAAATTCTCAACTCCAGACTTCTTGGCACGACCGCAATTGCACATGCAGTCACTGAAGTAAAGCCACAGGTGTTTATCTCAGCTAGCGCCATCGGCTGGTATGGGGAATCTGGGAATCGTGCTGTCATTGAAAGTGATCGAGTAGGTGATGATTTTCTTGCAGCAGTGTGCCGTGAATGGGAGGCAGCTGCTGACTTAGCTCAAGGTGTTCGTACCGTAAAACTTCGTACCGGGCTTGTACTCGATCCCACCGGCGGAGCGCTCGGCAAAATGCTTCCATTATTTAGATTAGGTCTCGGTGGAAAGCTCGGCAGCGGTAAACAATGGTGGTCATGGATTACGTTGCATGATGTCATTCGCGCAATTACCTTTATCCTTGAACACGATATTTCTGGGCCTGTGAATCTAACCTCGCCCAATCCAGTGACTAATCAAGAGTTCACTTCTGCATTGGCTCGCGCTATGCATCGTCCAGCGCTCTTTCCTGCGCCAGCAATTGGTCTCAAGGTTGCGCTAGGTGGCTTTTCCAGTGAAATCCTTGGTAGTAAAAAAGTGATTCCGCAAGAGCTCACAAACGCAGGCTTTACGTGGGATTACGCGCACATTACCAACGCGCTAACGGCGCTGATCGAGGAGTAATTCTTCGGCGGCTAACCGCCCTGACAGGAGCGCGCCATTTTGTGATGGAGAGCTCCGATAATCTCCAGCGATATAAATCCCATCCGCGATCTTGGACGAGTTAACAATTGTATTTCCAGGTGCAAATATTGGAAGAGATTTAGGAATTTCATATTTAGCAATCAGCGACCATGCTGCAGACGATGCTCCCCACATTTGCGATAGGTGGCGACGAACTTCTGATTCGGATGCAAATTCCACTGTAGTTGAAGATAGCAAAGTTCTTCCGGTAGGCGCGTAGCTCGGTGCAACATTTGAGATTGCTATCGAGTTGACCACCGGGCCTCTCCTTTCTCCATCCACAATCAACAATTTGGAATTAGTCATATCTGCAGGAACCTCGTGATACCACGTAGTACTTCCAGCTAGTTTTGGTACCCGCTCCATATCTAATAGTTGGGCAGCAGTGGTGACGTCAGTTGCAACAATAACCGGCCCTCCCTGGAACTCATTCAAAGAGTTCACGTTTCGATTCAGCTCAATCTTTTCAATCCTTGAAGCTAGCGCTATCGGTAGAGCTCCTACTCCCCTTGCTGGGATACCAGGCTTACCCGAAATAAAAGAGCGGATGATCTCCTTCCCGTGTACTGCACTCACATTTGCAGGCGATGTAAGAAAAACTCCTGTGAGAAATGGACGTAGAACTCTCTCGTAAAGATTTCCCAATGTTCGCAATTCATCCTCTACGCTCGCATTTTCTCTAGCACGCGAGAGTAAGTAACGAAGGAAATTGAACTTTGTCAGCAACTTTCCGCTCCTGGAATCAAATGCGGAAAAAGGATGAAATCTCGGATCTCCCAAAATGATTCGCTCTTGATCCAACGCAACTTCTATTGCTCGAGGCGCTTCAATAAATGGCAGCGCAGGCATTACTGAGAGCCTGCGAAGTTCGGGGTAATTGGCATTAATAAGTTGAAATCCGCGATCTAAGATGAAGCCATCAATCACATCGCTCGCTACGCGACCTCCCACGCGATCACTTGCTTCAATCAGCCGAACCGAACAGCCCGCTTCTTGCAAAGTCAATGTGGCGCTCAACCCCGCTAAACCCGCCCCTACAACGGTTACCTCTTGTTCAAGCACCTATCTCACGCGCCTTATCAATGATCGTAGCCACAGCAATAACTTCTTCATGAGATATTGGTAGAGGCGAACCTTCGGTGAGCGCGGATTTAACGGCGAGATAGAAGTTGCCGTAATTTCCCGGTACGCCCGGAATCTCTTCCCGAACATCACCCTTGTAAATGAAGGCACGAGATGCAGTAGGAACTTTCCAAATGCCTCCATCTGGAAAATTTCCTGCGCGCAACAGCGCTTCTTGCGGGTCTAGCTCTTCAATAACCAGGGCACCTTCTGTTCCCAACAGCCTTATGCGCGGACCCGGAGCGCCTGAAATGGCGCTGGCTGAGAGAACTGAATCAACCCCTGATTCATGGCGCAAGGCCAATACAACGTCATCTTCTGAGTCCCCTCGGATATGGCGTATTCGAGCGCTCTCTAACTCTGCTGGTCCAAACCAATTGAGAGCAGTTGATAGTAAGTGAGTTTGCAAATCAAGAAGTAAACCGCCCCCATTATCTGGGCTTTCGCTCTCTCTCCAAGATGATGGATTTAACTGTGGACGAAATCGTTCAAAGCGGGAATCTAAACGGAAAGGTTTCCCAATAAGACCTTGTGAAATCACTTTCTTAATGGTGAGCGCATCGCTATCCCATAATCTGTTATAGAACACTGTGACAGGAACGCGTTTGCGTTCAGCTGCGGCGAAAATTTGTTGAGTTTCAGCCACAGTTCTTGCAGCAGGCTTATCAATGACGACAGGTATCCCAGCCAAAATAGCTGCCAGGGCTTGGTCGGCATGAACTTTATTTGCCGTTGCTATAACCACCAGATCCAATTTTTGCTGAAGAAGATCCGGAAAATTTTCTACCACTTTTACAGCTGGAAAATCCTCTTTTGCTTGACGCGCTCTCGTTGAATTTGCAGTGAGAACCGCAGCAACGTCAAACCCACATCCCTTCAGCAAAGGGCCATGAAATGAACGTCCTGCTAGCCCATAACCGGCTATTCCCACTCGCATTTTGTGCCTACTTATTCTGCAGTCTTGATGGCCACCAAATCTTTGGACCAATCTCATGAACGAGCGCTGGCACAAGTATCGAGCGAACGATAATTGTGTCAAGAAGAACGCCAAAGGCCACTGCAAAGCCAAGTTGCGCAAGAGGCACAAGTGGCAGGAGTCCAAGTACCGCGAATGTCGCGGCAAGGACAATTCCCGCTGAGGTGATCACAGCTCCGGTAACGGTGAGCCCCTTGATAACTCCTGCGCGGGTGCCAATCTTTATTGATTCTTCACGCACACGTGTCATCAAGAAGATGTTGTAGTCAATTCCAAGGGCTACCAAGAATATGAATGCAAAGAGCGGAAACGATGTATCCCCGCCCGCAAATCCAAATACATGGTTAAAGACAAGTGCACATACTCCAAGTGTTGCAAAGTAAGAAAGTACAACTGTGCCGAGCAACAAAGCTGCACTGAGTATGCTGCGCAACAAAACGCCTAGGATGATAGTGATAACAAAGAGAATTATTGGAATAATCGTGCGATTATCGCGGTCATTCGCAGTTCGAATGTCATAGGAAACTGCGCTGGTTCCACCAACAAGTGCAGTTGGGTCAGCTTCTTTCGCTAACTCACGAATTCTCGGAATATCATTAGATGCTTCAACGCTATCTGGAGCCTTATCCAAAGTGACATTGAGGATGGCTTTTCCATCGACAACTTTTACAGGTGGTAAGGGTTGACCGGGAACGACAAAACCATCAAGAGCAGGTGTCACAGTTGTTACTCCCGGTGCCCTTTTGACTGATGCAGAAACGGCCTCAATCTTGTCGACATCGACAACTATTTGCGTTGGATCCCCTTCTCCACCCGGAAAATGTGTCAGCAATAGTTTCTGTCCTTGGACAGATTCAGGATTAGTAGTGAAAGTGTCAACGGTGCCGATTCCATCAGCCTTGAGAGTCGTAGAAGTGAAGGCAAAAGCCAGAAGAATGGCTCCCGTAATTACCCAAGCTTTTCGTGGATTACGTCCGATCGCATTACCAACACGCGACCAAGTGCCCGAAAGCACGTGATCATCGCCGTCAAATTCAGGACGACGTGGCCAAAAAATCCACCGGCCAAAAACCAGGAGAAACGCCGGCAACAGAGTCAATATTGTGATCATCGAACACACAATTCCAATCGCGCCAACTGGTCCGAGCCCTGCTGTATTTGTTAATTGACTAAAGAGAAGCACAAGGAGAGAGATCGACACTGTAGAACCTGAGGCAACGATTGGTTCCCACACTCCTTTGAGAGCTGCGCGCATCGCATCAAATCTATTGGAATAGAGATGGAGTTCTTCCCGATACCGCGCAATTAATAGCAGCGCATAATCAGTCGCAGCACCAATGACTAGAACAGAGAGAATTCCCTGGGATTGTCCGTCCACATCAATGATGTCATTTTTAGCAAGCAGATAAACAATTCCTCCAGCCAAGGTGAGAGCAAATAAAGCCGATAACAAAGGAATAATCCAAAGTATTGGTGAGCGGTAAACCACAATAAGAATAACTGCTACGACTCCAAGTGTTGTGAGAAGCAAGGTTGAATCAATCGAACCAAACGCGCCGAAGAGATCACCTAACAAGCCTCCAGGACCTGTGACGTAAGGCTTAAGGCCATTTGCTTTTGCAATGGGAGCAATATCTTCGCGGATTGCTTCCACGATTGCTGGAAGAACTGGTTCCTCATTTTCCAAAACTTCGCCGATGGCATTTCCATCAAGTGGAATATTGGCCAAAATAGCTTTGCCATCTTCTGACGGGAATGCCGAAATTCTTTGACCGGGAGCAACGAAATCAGAAACCTTTGCGTCCGTTCCTGCCAAAGAAAGGGCGCCTATCTCATCAAGATGGTCATTGATTGCAGCCACGGCCTCGGGTGTAGCTGCTCCCTCGAAGAGCACTAGAGTTGGAAAACTAAATGAGTCTTTACCAGAAAATGTCTGTATGACTTCCGATGCCTGCGTAGCTTCTGCACCCTTAGGCAAAAAAGATGAATTGTTGTTCTCTTGAACGGAAGATAACTTCCCAAAAAGAGGTCCGAAAACTCCAGTCAGAATGAACCAGAAGATGACTACCAGCATCGCCAATGCGAAGGGCTTTCGAGTGTTAGTAGATGAGATTGTCGACACGGTGGAGGGCCTTTCGGGTTACTGGCTGATGTGAGATTCGCGAGAGAGCAAGCCTACCTTTAGGCTGTACCCGTGCCCCTGATAAGTGAAGCCCAGAGCGGTGTTATCTCTGCATCACCGCTCTCGATAAGACGGGAAGGCTTTATGGAGTACGAGGATGCGCTCTCCCTGCAACGATCTCTTCACACGGCAGTTGCATCCGGAGATTGTGAAAACACTCTTTTATTGCTTGAACATCCTTCAGTTTTTACTGCTGGAAAAAGAACGCTGGAGTCAGAAAAACCTAAAGATGGAACTCCAGTCATTGATGTCGATCGTGGTGGAAAAATCACATGGCATGGACCCGGACAATTGGTTGGTTATCCCATAGTTAAATTGGCTAAACCAACCGAGCTTGTTGGATTTGTACGAGAAATTGAAGCAGGGCTGATTGCAGTGTGTGGCGAGCTCGGGCTGGAAACTTCTCGCGTTGCTGGAAGGTCTGGAGTTTGGGTGAGTGACAATCGAGGAGATCGCAAGATTGCAGCCATTGGGATACGCGTAGCGTCGGGAGTCTCAATGCACGGCTTTGCGATCAATGTAAATCCAGACTTATCTCACTTTAATAGGATTGTTCCTTGCGGGATCAATGATGCTTCTGTCTCATCCCTAGCGTTGGAGCTCAACCGCTCAATAACGGTAGATGAAATTTTGCCCGTAGTAGAAAACCATCTCTCTGAAGTTTTAATGAAGGTGAGCGCATGACTATTGCACCGGACGGTCGTAAATTACTTCGCATTGAAGCGCGTAATACTGAAACACCCATCGAACGAAAGCCAGAATGGATAAAGACCCGTGCCAATATGGGCCCTGAATACACTCGACTTCGTTCATTGGTAAAGACCGAGGGTCTCCATACCGTCTGCCAAGAGGCAGCATGCCCCAATATCTTCGAGTGCTGGGAAGATAAAGAAGCAACTTTTCTCATCGGAGGTGAACGCTGCACGCGACGTTGCGATTTTTGCAATATTGATACTGGCAAGCCTGAACCGCTAGATCGCGATGAACCCCGCCGTGTTGCTGAATCAGTACAAGCTATGGGATTGAAATATGCAACCATCACTGGCGTTACGCGCGATGACCTAGACGACGAGGGCGCGTGGCTCTATGCCGAAACGATTCGAAAAGTTCATGAGTTAAATCCTGGAACTGGAGTAGAAATGTTGGCACCGGATTTCAGCGGGAATCCAACGTTGCTCAACGAAGTCTTTGAAACAAGACCAGAAGTGTTTGCGCACAACCTAGAGACAGTCCCTCGTATCTTTAAGCGCATCCGTCCGGCCTTTACTTATGAAAGGTCGCTTAATGTGATTTCGCAAGCTCACGACTATGGACTTATCACCAAATCAAATTTGATCTTGGGCTTAGGTGAGACAAGAGAAGAGATTTCACAGGCGCTTATTGATTTGCATGAATCAGGTTGCGATCTCATCACCATTACTCAATACCTACGTCCAACAAATAAGCATCACCCAGTCGAAAGATGGGTAAAGCCAGATGAATTCGTCGAATTGGCGAAAGAAGCTGAAGACATTGGCTTTAGTGGCGTGATGAGCGGTCCATTGGTCCGGAGTTCGTATCGGGCCGGTCGTTTGTACAAACAAGCCCAAGAGAAGCGAGATCGCGTCTCTCATGGCTGATCTTGTCTATCCTCCTGTTGTAGTTGCAATCAAAGCTTTCTGGAAATACCTGGGGTTGAAGTTTGATTTCGAGGGCGAAGAAAATATCCCTCGTGATGGCGGCGCAATCCTTGCCATCAATCACGTTGGCTACTTGGACTTCGCTCTTGTCGGCACGGCCGCGCTACCAGTAAATAGATATGTAAGGTTTATGGCCAAGAAAGAAATATTTGATAACAAATTGGCCGGACCCTTGATGAGAGGCATGCACCATATATGTGTTGATCGTTCGAATGGTTCTGCATCATTTGTTGCCGCTCTCCGTGCGCTGCGCGGAGGCGAAATCATTGGAATCTTTCCTGAAGGTACGATCTCAGTAAGTTTCGAAATTAAAGAGCTAAAGTCTGGAGCAGTTCGATTAGCAATGGGTGCTGGAGTTCCTGTTATACCAACAGTAATTTGGGGATCTCAACGGATCTGGACTAAGAAGGTAAAGCGCAATCTACGCAGAAGGAATTTCCCAATCAGCGTTACTTTTGGTGTTCCACTCTACTTTGACAAAGAGACCGATGTTGATGCGGGCGAGAAGTTGTTGCGCGAAACTATGATCGATTTACTGCATGGAATCCAAGAAAAGTATCCAGATTCACATGAAGGACAGCGCTGGGCTCCCGTGCGCCTTGGTGGAACCGCGCCTGCTCCCCTAAACTAACGCACATGTTTAAGCGGAAGAAAAAAGAACCCAAGATTAAGAAGCCTCGTTTTCAAACTTTTCGAGATGCCTACAAAGTAACTCGCGCTGAGAAGCCTTGGATAGGTGGGGCCCTCATCGGGCTTTTCCTTCTAGTTCTTATAGTTGGCGTATCGCTTGGATTCGTCCTAGGCCGTCCTATCTATGGAGGCTTCGTCACTCTTCCTCTTGCGTTACTCGCAACGATGTTCTTCTTTACTCGCGTCGCTGGAGCTGCTGCCTATTCTTCTATTGAAGGCCAACTTGGCGCCGGTGCAAGTGTTCTCATGGCAATTCGCAAAGGTTGGACTACTACCCCGGCAGTTGCTGTCAATAAACAGCAGGATATGGTGCACCGCAGTGTTGGTCGCGCTGGGATCGTTCTTACTGGCGAGGGTGGATTCGCTGTTCGCCAGATGATTGCTGATGAGAAGAAAAAGTCCGAACGATACGCACCGGGAGTTCCAATTATTGAAGTTTTCGTGGGTGATGGAGAAGGTCAAGTTCCGCTCCGCAAATTACAAAAGCACCTCACCAAACTCCCTAAGAAGTTAACGCCTCATCAGATGCGCGAAGTTCGGGCTCGTCTCAAAGCTGTCGGTGGAATGTCACTTCCTATCCCAAAGGGTCCAATGCCTAAGGGAATCAAGATTCGCTAACTTCTGGTTTTGATAAGAACGGTATTTGAAAAACGTTCATTAATGCCACGGCCATTTTCATCGAAGGTTATAGCGGTAATGATTGGGAGCAATAGCGCGGTTCGAATCAACGCTTGAACCGGAGTGACTTGGCCGCCATCGGTAAATCGCACAACTTTCAGTCCCACCAATCGGTGACCAAAGGAAGAACCACCCAGCGCTACGAGAATCGAATACTCTGCAAAGAGCAGAATCAGTACGGGCAGACGGGCTTCTGGAACTCGCTCCGCCAGAGACCCGCCACCAGCGAAGAACCCGAGGGCGATGGCATAACAGGCAAGCCAATCGATGGTAATTCCCACAATGCGACGTCCCTGACTTACGCGTGGATACATGTTGCTAAGCCTATCGGGTGGCCGCGAGAGAGCCTTTTCATGGTGATCAGGCAGATATGTAACACGGCTGTAACACTCCGATTATGACATTTTTACGCACGAGAACTAGCCTTCACTCCATCAGCGGTACTCAACGAAGAGGGCAACTGGGATCAGCTGGCTGTGAAAATCAGCCTCAATTGGAGTATCAATATGTTTAAGAACTCTGCAGAAATTTTTGCTTACATCAAAAAAGAAGATGTGAAGCTAGTAGATGTCCGCTTTACCGATCTTCCTGGAATTCAGCATCACTTCAATGTACCTGTCGAATCCTTTGATGAGGCTGTCTTCACAGATGGTCTCATGTTCGATGGGTCTTCTATTCGTGGATTCCAGGCAATCAACGAATCAGATATGAAGTTGCTTCCTGTTCCTGAATCAGCATTTATCGATCCATTTAGACTCGAAAAAACTCTTGTCATTATCTTCTCAGTTCACAACCCAGTAGATAACACTCCTTACTCACGCGATCCACGCGGTGTCGTAGCTAAGGCCGTTGACTACATGAAGTCGACTGGTATTGCAGACCAGGCATTTTTTGCTCCAGAAGCAGAGTTCTACGTATTTGATGCTGTTCGATTCAAAACTGGCATGAACGAGGCATACCACCACATCGATTCATACGAGGGTGCATGGAATACAGGAATTGTTGCCGATCCGGATGGAACACCAAACCGTGGGTATCGCACCCGTATCAAGGGTGGATATTTCCCAGTATCACCGACAGATCAATTCGCCGATCTTCGCGATGAGATGGTGATGGAACTCGGTCGCGCTGGTCTCTTGGTAGAACGTTCACACCACGAAGTCGGTACCGCCGGCCAGATGGAAATCAATTATCGCTTCACAGATATTCTCTCTGCAGGTGACGAATTAATGAAGTTTAAATACATCATTCGCAACGTAGCCTGGGAAGGTGGCAAGACTGCAACTTTCATGCCAAAGCCACTCTTTGGAGATAACGGCTCTGGAATGCACGTCCACCAATCACTCTGGAAAGATGGAAAGCCGCTTTTCTTTGAAGCAGGAACATATGGAGATCTTTCTGATACAGCTCGTTGGTACATCGGTGGATTGCTCAAGCACGCTCCTTCACTACTTGCATTCACCAATCCAACCGTTAATTCATATCGCCGCTTAGTTCCAGGTTATGAAGCACCGGTAAACCTCGTTTACTCAGCACGTAACCGCTCTGCATGTATCCGTATTCCAATTACCGGATCATCACCAAAGGCAAAGCGCGTGGAATTCCGTTGCCCAGATCCATCATCAAATCCATATCTCGCATTCGCTGCGATGCTAATGGCTGGTATCGATGGAATCGTCAATAAAATCGAACCACCAGCTCCAGTAGATAAGGATCTGTACGAACTTGAAGGTGCAGAGGCTGCAGCCATTCCTCAGGTACCAGGATCTCTTGATGCAGTTCTCACCAGCCTTGAGAACGACCATGAATTCCTTACTAAGGGGGGCGTCTTCTCAGAAGATCTGATTTCTACCTGGATTGAGTGGAAGCGCAAGAATGAAGTTGATTATGTGCGTCTACGTCCGCACCCAGCTGAATTTGAACTTTACTTCGATATCTAAAATGTAAAAACGAAAAACCCCGTCAGAGATGGCGGGGTTTTTTCATGGCGCTAAAGAGAATCCAGCTGATAAATCCACTTACGAATGAAGCAGCGATGACAGCAAGAACTGCTGTGTCTTGGAGAGATTTATCGTCAAAGGCAAGGTTTGCGATGAAGATTGCGACGGTAAATCCAATTCCGGCAGCGCTTCCGGTGGCCGTAATCTGCCCAACGCCTGCTCCGATCGGGTAATCGGCAACCTTACTTTTCTTGGCAAGTACCAACGCGAGCACTATGCCCAATGGCTTTCCAATGACTAAGCCAGCAAACACTCCCCAAGCAACTGGTGAATTCATAGCGCTTTCCAGAGTTGAGGTGGTGATAACTACTCCAGTATTTGCAAATGCAAAGAGTGGAACAATCAGGAAACTACTCCATGGGTGAAGTTTTGCCTCTAACCATTCAATTACGGATACCGAACCATCCTCCGAATCTTGAAAACTATGGCCGCTCTTTACCTGGTTAGGCGTAAGGAGCCCCAGTATCACTCCAGCTAAGGTTGCGTGAACCCCACTTCGGTACAAGCCGTACCAAAGCAGCGCACCCAGAGCGACATACACATAGGTGCTTACTATCCCTAATCTTTTGATGATCAAAATTGCAATGATGGCAATCGCTGCTGCGACAAGCCACGACAGAATTACACCGGTTGAGTAGATAAACGCGATGATTAAGATTGCGCCAATATCATCGATAACAGCTAGCCCAAGTAAAAAGGTGCGTAGCGCAGGCGCTACTGCCGTACCCATCATGCCTAACAGACCAACTGCTAAGGCAATATCGGTGGCTACCGGAACTCCCCAACCACTTGCGGCTTCACGCCCTGCGATCAGTAAGTAGATGCCTGCAGGAAGAACCATTCCTCCCACAGCTCCGAGAAGAGGTGCGATCGCAGCTCTTACTGTTGATAAATGGCCAGATGTTAGCTCTCGCTTAATCTCTAAACCAACGACAAAGAAGAAGATTGTCATCAACGCATAATTAATGACTTTCAACGTAGTAAGTTTTAGGTAGATAGATTCATTACCTAAAGAGAAGGACGCTTCAAGTAG
>CAYWWZ010000025.1:0-12739 GCA_964462495.1 uncultured Candidatus Planktophila sp.
CTCAATTACTGGCAGATTGGGTCACTATTCGCGAAAATTTTGGTAAAGATATACAAGGTAGAAAACTTGTTTACTTAGGCGATGGCAACAATATGACGCACGCCTGGTTAATCATGGGCGCGATCATGGGCGCACATGTTGTTGCAGCTACTCCTGATGGCAAGTGGGCGCCGGATGCTGCAGTTGTTGCGAAAGCGAAAGAGATTGCAGAAAAGAGCGGTGCAACGATTGAAGTAACAAGGGATGCCGAATCTGCTGCGCGTGGAGCCTCTGTTCTATATACCGATGTCTGGATGTCGATGGGAGATCCAGAAGCAGAGCGTGCCGAGAAAATGAAGGCGTTAGCGCCATATGCAGTTACAGAAAAAATGATGTCGCTTACAGAAAAAGATTCCATCTTTATGCATTGCTTGCCAGCTCATCGTGGTGAAGAGGTAGAGGCTTCAGTAATTGATGGACCAAAATCTGTCATCTGGCGCGAGGCATATCATCGCCGCACCACAATCCAGGCTCTGCTCTATCACCTCACCCGCGGTGAATTACAGGGAAATTAACTCGACATCAAGTTACTTTCACATAGACCGCACCAGTTCAACCCAGTACCTTTCTCCGTATGAGAATTGCCGTGCCGAAAGAGATTCGAGAAGGCGAAAAGCGCGTAGCGCTTGTGCCAGATGTCATCAATAAATTGACGCGACTAGGTTACGAAGTCGTTATCGAATCGGGTGCAGGAGTTCACTCGCAGGCAACAGATGATCTCTACACAGCTGCAGGCGCCACAGTAAAGAGCGGCAACGTCATAAGCGATGCTGATGTAGTTCTCTCAGTAACACCATTAACTCCAGCGCAGATGAATAGCTTAAAAAAAGGCGCTGTGACAATCTCATTTCTCTCACCGGTAACAGCGCTTGATTCCATCGAAGCGGCAACAAAAGCTGGACTTACCTCTTTCTCACTTGAATTGGTTCCGCGTATTTCGCGTGCGCAATCAATGGATGCGCTCACTTCTCAAGCGCTCTGTGCCGGCTATCGCGCAGCGCTTGTCGGTGCCGAACTTTCTCCTCGATTCTTTCCGATGTTGATGACAGCAGCAGGGACAGTTACGCCTGCGCAAGTTCTCGTACTGGGCGCTGGAGTTGCAGGCCTGCAGGCAATTGCCACCGCTCGCAGACTCGGTGGAGTAGTCAGCGCTTATGACGTACGCCCATCTTCTGCAGATGAAGTGAAATCAATGGGTGCCACATTTATTAATTTGGAGTTGGAAGCGCTCGAGGGAGCAGGCGGTTACGCCCGCGAGATGACTGAAGAACGTGCTGCTAAACAACGAGAACTCCTCACTCCATACATTGCTAAATCTCATGTTGTTATTACAACAGCCGCTGTACCAGGAAGAACTGCGCCACGTTTGATGACAGCGCAGATGGTCGATGCGATGGAATCAGGCACCATCATCGTGGATCTCGCTGCGGAAACTGGCGGAAATGTCGAGGGATCAAAACCTGGTGAAATCGTTGTCACGGCAAAAGGTGTTCAAATCTGGGGTGGCAAGGATGTTCCAAGCCAACTGCCATTCCATGCCTCAAGTTTGTACTCACGAAATGTCGTTAATTTATTAACGTTAATGACCACTCCAAGTAAAGATGGCGCACCTGTTGCGCTCAATATTGATTTCACAGACGAGATCATTGATAAGTCAGCAGTCTGCCATGCAGGCGCCAAGCACACGCCTAAGGAGACTAACTAATGGATGCAATAGCAATCATCTCTATCTTCACTCTGGCGGTATTTGTTGGATTTGAAGTGGTCTCTAAAGTTTCATCCACGCTGCATACACCGCTCATGTCAGGTGCGAATGCAATCCACGGAGTTATTCTCGTAGGTGCAATCATCGTCGCCGATCACAGTGAAAATAATCTGGAACTTGGCCTCTCACTTGCAGCAATTGTTCTTGCCACAATCAACATGGTTGGTGGATTTGTTGTTACCGACAGAATGCTTGAGATGTTTAAAGCAAAGAAGAGCGATAACTCCCAAAAAGTTAGCGGCGAGAGCGCCGATTCCAAGGGAGGCAAGTAATGAATAGCACTCTCTATAGCTTGATTGGTCTTGCCGCTGGTGTTGCATTCATCTTGGCCCTCAAAGGTCTCTCTCATCCAAAGACTGCGCGTCGCGGAAATCTCATCGGTGCATTTGGTGCCACTCTGGCAACGCTCTCAGTATTTCTCTACGTAACTCCTTCCCGCGGAGAAGAAGTGGGCCATGACCTTCCGCTCCATAACTTCTGGTGGATCGTAGGTGCAATCGCAATCGGTCTTGTCATCGGTGTGCCAGCAGCTCGTAAAGTGGAGATGACGCAGATGCCGCAGCTCGTTGCACTCTTTAATGGAGTCGGCGGTGGCGCAGCTGCGCTCGTTGCAATCGTTGAATATATGAACTTGGGCGCTGAAGCGACTACGGCAGAAGTAATCTTCACAGTCTTTACCGTTGTTGTGGGCTGTGTGTCATTTAGCGGATCGATTATTACCTTTATGAAGTTGCAAGAGCTCATGACTACACGCCCTGTTGTATTCCCAGGCGGTCGTTTTGTTATTGCTGCAACGCTCGCTGCTGTCCTCGGTGTCTCTATCTGGGTCGTAGTAGCGCTTGGCACAACGCCACTTCTTGTACTCGCGGTCCTCTCGCTGCTCTTTGGTGTGCTCTTTGTGCTTCCAGTCGGTGGTGCAGATGTGCCAATCGTTATCTCGCTGCTCAATGCATTTACCGGATTAACAGTTGCAGCAAGCGGTTATGTACTTTCTTCAACGCTTCTGATTATTGCAGGAACTCTCGTCGGAGCATCAGGAACTATCTTGACTCGCTTGATGGCAGAGGCGATGGGACGTTCGCTCTTTGGAACTCTCTTCGGTGCATTTACGGCAAAGCCACAAGAAACATCTGGTTCAGCTGAAGAACGCCCCGTACGTTCTGGTTCAGCCGATGACGTTGCAATTCTTCTTAACTACGCACGTCGCGTTGTCATTGTTCCGGGCTTCGGACTCGCTGTTGCGCAAGCACAACACACAGTCCGCGAATTAGCTGACCTTATGATCACTAAAGGTATTGATGTTGCATACGGAATTCACCCAGTTGCAGGTCGTATGCCGGGACATATGAATGTTCTTCTTGCAGAAGCAAATGTTCCATATGATCAACTGGCAGAAATGGATGAAGTAAATCCAACATTTGGTCAGACTGATGTTGCCATTGTTATCGGCGCTAACGACGTCGTAAATCCAGCCGCACAGACAACTCCTGGATGTCCAATCTACGGAATGCCTATCCTTGAGGTTAATCAAGCTTCAAATATCATTTTTTTGAAGCGCTCGATGCGCCCAGGTTTTGCTGGTATTGAGAATGAACTTCTCTATGATCCCAAGACTATGTTGCTCTTCGGCGATGCGAAGGCATCGTTGACGAAGGTTGTTTCAGCGCTCAAAGCGTTGTAATTCGCAATTTTTTAAGAGTTGCGTGAGCTAAGTACGCAGAATTCATTTCCTTCGGGATCTGCCATTACTACCCATGTGCATGTGGGTTCAGCAGACTGTCCGATATCAATTCTCTTCGCTCCTAGAGATTCTAGGCGAGCAACTTCTGCCGCTTGATCATCTGGCCGAAGATCAAGATGCAGACGGTTCTTTACCTTCTTTGCATCAGGATTTTTGAGAAAGAGAATGTCAGGAAAGCCTGTTTGGTGAGGGTCATTGAGTTCGCGTTCGATCCATACTTCATTTTCATTGACATCGCGCCCAATACTCCAGCCAAGAGCCTCTGCCCAAAATTCTGCAAGAGATTGAGGATTGATTGCATCCACCGTGATGCATTGCAATGAAATCATGCTCTAAGGCTAAGTCGACGTGGAGTTACTGTGAAGTTAGCCTTCTTGCAGAGTTCTTGGGGCGTTATGTACATCGAGCACATCACCTGAAAGTTTGTCTGTTCTCTTTACAGGTCGCTTGGCATCCTCTTTGTAGATAGCGGGAATTGATCCCAAAAGTCCCTTTTGGAAGTCTTCAAAGGCTTGGAGCACTTCGCGCTTTGTATTCATAACAAATGGACCCATCCAAGCTACCGGCTCCTTGATGGGTTCTCCGCCCAAGATGAAGAGTTCAAGGTTTGGAGAGCGAGACTCTTGCTGCGCCGCTGCGCGAACCACAATCGCATCGCCTTCACCAAAGACAGTGAGCTGTCCCATGGATACTGGACGTTGCTCATCGCCAACAAATCCATGTCCAGACATTGTGTAGACAAGTGCGTTGTAATCCTTACGCCATGGAAGTCGAAGTTCAGCACCAGGTGCAACAGTTGCGTGAATAAGAGTGATTGGTGTCTGAGTTGAACCTGGCCCGACATGTCCATCAAGTTCGCCAGCAATAATGCGGATCAGCGCGCCACCATCTGGAGTTGAAATAAGCGCAACATCATTTGCACGCACATCTTGATAGGCAGGCGGCGACCATTTCTTTGCTGCCGGAAGATTTACCCAAAGTTGAAAACCATGGAAGAGCCCGCCAGACACCACTAAGTGCTCTGGGGGAGTTTCAATGTGAAGAATTCCGCCACCTGCAGTCATCCACTGTGTATCTCCATTGGAGATAGTTCCACCACCGCCATTGGAATCTTTATGGTCAAAGATTCCATCGATGATGTAGGTAACCGTTTCAAAACCACGATGTGGGTGCCATGGAGTTCCCTTGGGTTCACCAGGTGCATACTCAACTTCACCCATCTGATCCAAGTGAATAAATGGATCAAGGAGAGAGAGATCAACGCCTGCAAATGCGCGACGTACAGGAAAACCTTCACCTTCATAACCTTGTGGCGCAGTTGTAATGCTATTTACGCGACGGGCACGAAGATTTGTTGCATCGCTAATACGAGGCAAGATAGTGATGTCGCTGACTGTTACTGCTGGCACCGAAGGCTCCTCATCTCATAAGTGGTTGTGGCTCTTATGTGATGGTGAAAATGTAGTTGAAGTTTCAACTACTTGCAACTTCAAATGGGTTCTCCAGCGGGGCGAGCAGGCGTGAAGAAACGTTTTCCGAGCGGTGATATCCACGTGCAGGAGCCATCGGGGAAGCTCTCAATCCTCCACCCATCGTGGGTTTTTAAACGGTGATGTCTTCGACAGAGCGCCCCAATATTGTGGGCAGAAGTCTCTCCGCCGGAGTCCCAACTTTGAGCATGATCTAGATCCGACAAGAGCGCCGATCTGCGACAACCTGGAAAGCGACAGGTGCGATCGCGAGCGATAAGAAAATCTTTAAGCGCTTGAGGAGGCTCATAACTTTCACGTCCAAAGTCCAACAAGTTACCGCTCTGGGGTTCTGTGATGAAACGTCTCCAACTGGCATCACTTGCTAAGTGGCGAGCAACTGAAGCAGGGATTGCACCGTAGCCGGCAAGTTGGCCGGGATTCTCAGCCAACCCTAGGAGCGTTGGCAGATCGATGGTGACATTGACGGTTAGTGGACGGCGGTGCGCGGCTACTGTCTCTGATAAATCGCTTAAGACCGTTGCACAGATTGCAGTGAGGGCATCAGCGCGTTTCTGATCAGCAGTGCGACGTGATTGATCTTTCGTGTCATCTAGCTTGTTATCTAGCTTGTTATCTAGTTGGCTCTGCCGCAAGATAAAAGCTTCAATAGAGTTCATAACAATTTGCGCATCTGCAGCCGGAAGGATTGCGACAACAGTCGACATCCCATCAGCATCGTTGTAACAGGAAACCCGGCGTAGCGATTGCGCTTTGGCGACAGTCTCCTCAAACTCTTCTGGGGCAAGCTTTGCAATCTGTGTACGGACCATATTTGCTACCTGCCCAGGGGTGTGAAATTCAGCGTAGGCAAGCGCTCGCTCTTCTATCTGAAAGATTGTTGACTCTGCAGCGCCATCACGAATCGCAAGTGCAGTTTCGCGCGCAATGACAGTGGCATGGGCGGATGAAATTTCGCCTGTGGCTAAAGCAGAACAAGTTTGGGGCAGATTGTTAACGAGTGTGCGGGCAATATCTATCCGAGATTGTGCAGTTGCTGGCGCCAAACGCAACACTGTTGAAATATCTTCGCGTTCAACCTCATCGACCCCAGCAAATACGCCGTCGCCTTGCGATGGAGTTAAGCCAGCCACCGCAGTTATTGCGCGCTGCTTGAGCGCATAGAGCCACCCATCCTGCCGCTCAAGCGCAGTGAGGTAATCGATGCGATCGCTTGGCGAGAGAGTAAACGGATCTATCCCTTCGAGTTGCAACATTGTCTGTGCACAGGGCAGCGCTGTTAAAAGATGTGCAACTGCCTCGGATGTTTGTGCAACATCGTGAAGTTTGGCTGTTGTCATAGCGGCAATCATGCGAGTAGCCACTGACAAAGAGAGCTCTGTAGATAAGCGTGGAGATAATTCCTGTGGATAAGGATTTTCACCTAGCGCTCGCGCGCATTTTATTACTGACGGTAGCCGCGTTAGAATTACTACGTGAATAAGCACGCTCCAAAGCTCAATAAGGTGGTTCTGTACTACTGCTTTACACCTATTGCCGATCCTGAAGCGATGCGTCTATGGCAGAAACAACTCTGCGAGAGCCTCAATCTCAAAGGTCGTATTCTCATTTCACCTCACGGCATTAATGGAACCGTCGGTGGAGAAATGGCTGATGTCAAGAAATATGTGCGCGAAACCCGACGCTATGAAGGATTTAAGAAGACTGTTTTTAAATGGTCAGATGGAACTGGCGCTGAATTTCCTCGTCTAAGAGTAGTTGTAAAAGAAGAGCTCGTTGCATTTGGAAATCCTGGTGAAATCCAAGTAGATGAGAATGGCGTTATCGGAGGCGGAATTCACCTTCGCCCAGATCAAGTAGATGCACTCGTAAAAGAACGTGGCGACGAAGTTGTATTCTTCGATGGTCGAAATGCTTATGAAGCGAAAATCGGTAAATTTAAAAATGCGGTAGTTCCCGATGTCAGTACATCACGCGATTTTGTGCGTGAAATCGAAAGTGGAAAGTACGATCACCTCAAAGATAAGCCAGTCGTTACTTACTGCACGGGTGGGATTAGATGCGAAATCCTCTCTGTTGTCATGAAGAATCGCGGATTTAATGAGGTTTACCAAATAGATGGTGGAATCGTTAAGTACGGAGAACGTTTTGGCGATGAAGGTGACTGGGAAGGTTCGCTCTATATCTTTGATGATCGCATGTCCATGGATTTTTCAGAAAAAGCAAAGGTGATCGGCCAATGCGACAAGTGCAGTACGCCCACAAAGACCTTTAGAAATTGCAACACAGCGTCGTGCCATCAATTGATACTTCTCTGCGACGCATGTGCGCAACTTCCTTCAAATTTGAGCTGCACCCATGATCGTTTGCGAGACCGCGATTCTGAACTCGTCGGCTAAGCCATGATTTGGTGGCCAAACGCGATTCCAACGCTCACGTACGGACTTGTCACGCTACGACCAAGTTCGGATTCAGATATCGACGCTATTTTCCAAGCTTGCCAAGATCCGCTGATTCCTGCCTTTACAACTGTTCCAGCCAACTACACAATCGATCACGCCATTGATTTTGTGCGTTCAGACCCATTTAGTCTGGCTGAACGAAGAGAACTTCGCTTCATCGTTGATCATGGAAATGGTAGCGATAAGAAATTTGCGGGGGTAATTTCGCTCCACACTATCAATATCAAGAATCACACAGCAGAGGTCGGATACTGGATGGAGAAATCCATGCGGGGAAAAGGCATTGCAACCACTTCGGTCTCCATGATTACGGATTTTGGATTTACAACGATTGGTTTTCGGCGCATTGATGGGTTGGCAGATGTCGATAATGAGGCTTCACAGAAAGTTCTCATGAAAGCAGGCTTTGAAAAAGAAGGAATCTTGCGCAACAAGGTCACACGTGAGGACGGTCGGCAGATCGATATGGCACTCTTTGCAACGACCAACACTGCTTGGAAGCCGCTCAACACATAGGAGAAGATCGTGGAATCGCTCGCGCTCGTCGTGACCATCATGATTATGAGTTGCGTGTCGAGTGGTCCATTTGCAATAGCACTCACCTCAAAGACCTTACAGCGGATTACTCATAATTTTTTTCTCAAACTATTTCGCCGTTTAGTTCTGGCAATCGTTAACATTATCGGAGCCTTCATATCCTGCATTTTTCTTATTGAACCAATTCCTTATCTTCTTAAGTTTGTGGCTGTTATCTCACTCTTCCTTAATTTCTGGTCGATTGATCGCGAATATGGCGGGGGTCTTACGAGGTGGCTCAAACGTGTATCGCGGCGCAACCCCAATGGACCTAAAGGTCAGAGTTAAAGATGGCTAAATTTATTCGTGTAGCAATTGCTGCCCTACTGATTCTTTCTCTCAGCGCTCCGTTGGCCAGCGCCGATAATCCACCCAGAAAGATTTTGACTGGCTGGATTCCTTATTATTCAATGAAAACATCACTTCCTGATGCGCTTAATAACGCGGACATCATCAAGGAGGTTATGCCCTTTTGGTACACCCTGAAATTCGATGGCAAAAATAAGAAAGCTGTTGTCACCGATCTCTATGCTCCAGCAAATCCCAGCGTACCCATCGATCAGCCACTTGCCGCGCTACGGAGCGCAGGCTTTTCAATTATTCCAACCATCACAGATGGCACTGCCAAATTAGTTCTCGCTGGTTTATTGAAGTCACCGACCTCCAGAGCGCAGATTATCGATGCACTCATGAACCTCATTCGTACAAATAACTATGATGGAATTGATTTAGATTTTGAGGGCTTTGCATTTGTTGATGGGAATACCACCTGGAAAACGACTGCTCCTCATTGGGTTGCACTTGTCAAAGAACTTAGCGCTGTATTAAAAGCTGAGAACAAATTACTTTCTGTCTCAACCCCGTATGTGTTCAATCCTAATGAAAAGCAAAAGGGCTATTTCGTCTATGCCTGGGCAGATATTGCGCCATATATAGATCGCTTGCGAATCATGACCTATGACTACTCTGTTGCAAAAGTTGGCCCCATAGGACCTTTGGGATGGACAGAGAAAACGGTGAAATATGCAGTCTCCATCATGCCGGCATCGAAGGTCTACGTAGGAGTTCCTGGATATGGAAGAGACTGGGTAACAGCGGTTAATGGTGTGTGTCCTGCGAATTTAGCTAACTCCGTAAAAGTTGGTGCAAAGGCGGCAACATTTGTGATGCGCAATGCGTTATCACTAGCTCAGACTTATGGTGCTACTCCATCTTTCAATGAACAATTTGGCGAGAGTACATTCACCTATCAAAAGACTTATAACGGACAGACTTCAACTGGTTTAGCAACTTCTTGTACTGCGACTCGCACTGCTTGGTATCAAGATGCCCGCGGATGGGAGGCGCGCGCTGCCTTGGTTGATAAGTATCGCTTAGGTGGTATCACTGCATGGACGTTAGGTATGCAAGAACCGCTAGCCACTGAAAGCGTTCGCAACGTTGCTAAACAAATTGCACCAGATCGAGTCAACGTGACATCTGCAGTCGATAAGGGCAACGTTGATTACGGCAATCCAATAGTTGTTACTGCGACCTTCGCTATAAAAGATAAATCTCCGCTCACAAATATTCCTGTCCGCATTGAAGGTAAATCTGCAGGAGAAACTACCTGGAGAACTCTGGCAAATGCCACCACCGATGTAGATGGTCGAATTGAAAAGGCCATCATCCTTGGCAAAGCCACCACTATTCGGGTGTACTCAGATGCAACGTGGGAGCGGACCGAAGGAATTGGTGCTGAAGCTGCAATCGCGATTAATCGCACTATGACAGTCTCTGTTCCAGGAACAGTCCGTAACAATGAACCGCTTCAACTTTCTGGAAGTATTCGTCCACGAACTGAAGGAGCACTTATTCAAGTTGAGAGGCTTGTTGGCAAAGAATGGCGGGCCATTGGGCAATCAATCACAACGGATGCGCAGGGCTCCTTCCTCGCATCTCTTGCGCCACAACCTCGTGGCATAGCAACGCTACGAGTTACCGTCCTTGCAGATCAAAACTGGGGAGCAATAAGTAGCCCTACCTTTAATATCATTATCCGGTGATGGTTAAGACTGCCGATAAAATCGAGGAAGAAATCCGCGCCATCTTTTCTGGCGATACTCCTTGGGTAACTATCGTCTGGGATGACCCGGTAAATCTGCAAACCTATGTGGTCTACGTCTTTATGGAACTTTTTGGATACTCCAAAGCGCGCGCCACAGAGTTAATGTTGCAAGTTCACAATGAAGGTAAAGCGATTGTTTCGACAGGAAGTCGCGAAGAGATGGAACATGATGTGGCACGTTTGCACGAGTATGGCTTGTGGGCCACCTTGCAACGTGGAGATCAGTTATGACCGCCACCGAAGGCTTTAAGCGACACGGTGACCATTCATATGTAGCGCAGTTTTCCGATAGCGAAAGAGAAGTCCTACTCAATCTCTGCGAGCAAATTATTGAGTTACTAGCCGAACGTGTAGACCACGGTCACGATGATCCATTGGCCGCCATGGTTGGAATCACATCTCATGACTCGCCTCCAGAAGATGAAGTACTACATCGTTTACTGCCTAATGCCTATGCAGATGCGGTAGATGCGTCAGAGTTTCGAAGATATACCGAATCCACGTTACGCCAAAAGAAACAAGCTCATGCAATCTCTATGCGAATTCATTTGAAGTCATCAGATGACGGATCGGTCGACTTAGACCACGACAATGCCAACGCGTGGTTGGGTGCAATTAACGATATTCGACTCGCTCTCGGAGTCCGCTTAAAAGTTGAGAATAATTCGCATGAAGAGCTGGAGCTTTTAGCACCGGATGATCCTCTCCGTGGTGTTTATGCTGTCTACACCTGGCTCGGATGGTTACAAGAAACTTTATTAAGTGCGTTGATTGATGATGCAGATGAGGACGAAGAAGCGCAACTAGGTAGTTCGTAATCTGACTATTTCTTAATCCATGTAGTATGCGTGTATGGCGCTGGAAATTTCGCAGAACATTGTCGATGCAATTCTCGAACAATCGCGCGCCGAATATCCCGATGAGTGCTGTGGGGTAATTCTTGGGCCAGTTGGCTCTGATAAACCGGTCCGACTTAAGCCCATGATTAATTCGGCGCATTCGCCGACATTTTATGAATTTGATCCCAAAGATTTGCTGGCTCTCTACCGAGAAGTTGATGATCGCGATGAAGAGATTGTGGTCATTTATCACTCTCACACTGAGACAGAGGCTTACCCATCTCGGACTGATATCGCCTATGCCGGCGAGCCCGGCGCACATTATGTGCTGGTCTCTACACGCGAAGAGATTGCACCTGCGACAGAGTTCCGCTCTTATCGCATCGTTGACGGCGTTGTGACTGAAGAAGAAGTCACAATTACCGCTTAACTTTCAATTAGAGTTCATAGCCATTTTTAGTGATAATAAGCCCATGACAATCGAAGTGCGCATTCCAACGATTCTCCGCCCATATACCAAGGATCAGAAAGCAGTAAGTGCTGAAGGAGCAACTCTTTCAGCGGTTATCTCTCATCTCGATTCTCAATATGCAGGCATTGGAGAAAGACTCCTCGAAAATGGTGCGCTACGACGCTTTATCAATGTTTACGTCAATGATGAAGATGTTCGATTCCTTGGGGGACTTGAGGCGCCAATTAAAGATGGTGACTCAATCACCATCTTGCCTGCTGTCGCTGGTGGCTAATCTTGGCTCGCTACGACTCACTTGAATCATCTGTAGGTAACACTCCACTTATTGGACTTCCGCGACTCTCGCCTGCTCCCAATGTTCGGCTCTGGGCAAAGATGGAAGATCGCAATCCGACTGGATCAATCAAGGACCGCACCGCCATTGCGATGATTCAGGCTGCAGAACGCGATGGTCTTCTCAAGCCAGGATCAACAATTCTCGAACCCACCAGCGGCAACACCGGAATCTCACTGGCGATGGCTGCAAAGGTTCGCGGCTACAACTTGATTTGTGTCATGCCTGAAAACACTAGCCCAGAACGTAGACAGCTCTTGGAGATGTGGGGCGCAAAAATCATTTCATCTCCTGCAGCTGGTGGTTCAAATGAGGCGGTCCGAGTTGCTAAAGAGCTGGCTGCGCAAAATCCTGATTATGTATTTCTATATCAGTATGGAAATCCAGCAAATACTTATGCGCACTATTCGGGAACTGGACCAGAAATTTTTAAGGATTTACCAACCGTAACGCATTTTGTTGCTGGACTTGGTACTACCGGAACTTTGATGGGCGCAGGTCGATATTTGCGTGAGCAGAATCCTCAGATTCAGATCATTGCAGCAGAGCCTCGGTATGGTGAGCTTGTTTATGGACTACGCAATATTGATGAAGGGTTTGTGCCAGAACTTTATGATGCAAGCGTATTAACGCGGCGTTTCTCAGTTGGTGCAGAAGATTCTGTGAGACGAGTACGTGAGCTGCTTGAAGTAGAGGGCATTTTTGCTGGAATATCTACTGGAGCGATTTTGCATGCGGCAATTGCCATGGGACAAGAAGCGATTCGTGATGGACGAGATGCTGATATTGCATTTATTGTCTGCGATGCTGGTTGGAAGTACCTCTCTACTGGAGTTTATGGCGCCAGCGTTGATGAAGCGACCGAAGGGCTTGATGGAACTTTGTGGGCTTAACTTCCCCAGTTAGACTAAAGC
>CAYWWZ010000026.1:0-12686 GCA_964462495.1 uncultured Candidatus Planktophila sp.
TTACCTGCTCGAGTGAGTGTCCTTCAACCCCCACGACGATGATCATCTTTGAAATTGTTGGGTTTTCAGTTGGTCCAACATTGAGTGAATCGATGTTGAAAGCGCGGCGTGAGAAAAGACCAGCCACGCGCGCTAAAACTCCAGGTGAGTTCTCAACCAAAACTTCGAGGGTGTGCTGACGGCGAGGTGCAGTTGTCATTAGAGCTCCTGTGAATCCCAGTCAGGCGCAGTAGCGCGAGCAATCATGATTTCGTCGTTAGATGTTCCAGCCGCAACCATCGGCCAGACCATGGCATCGCGATGAACACGGAAATCAACAACTACTGGTTGATCATTAATAGACATCGCCTTTTCAATTGTCTTATCAAGATCTTCTGGACGTTCGCAGGCAAGTCCAATACAACCCATGGATTCAGCGAGCATTGGGAAGTTAGGAACGCGCTTTGAATCAAGTGAGGTGTTTGAGTAACGACCTTCGTAGAACAAGGTCTGCCATTGGCGCACCATGCCGAGAGATTCGTTATTAATAATGGCAACCTTGATTGGAATATTGTTAAGCGCACAGGTGACCAGTTCTTGATTAGTCATCTGGAAACAACCATCACCATCAATCGCCCACACAGTTGCATCTGGCGCAGCAACTTTTGCGCCCATAGCTGCAGGAACTGCATATCCCATGGTTCCAGCGCCACCAGAGTTGAGCCAAGTGCGAGGATGTTCGTAGGAAATAAATTGCGATGCCCACATTTGATGCTGACCAACACCTGCAGTAAAAATTGTGTCAGTTCCGGAGATTTGACCGATACGTTGAATGACATGTTGTGGTGAAAGCGAACCATCATCAGGTAGGTCATAGCCCAAGGGGTATGTTGATTTCAGTGAGTTCATCTGGCGGAGCCAGGCCGTTAAGTCAGGTCGGTTCTTTGCAAGAGCTGCCTGCAACGCCGGAATCAGCGCTGCAATTGACTCTTTCACATCGCCAACGACAGCCACGTCAGCATGGCGATTCTTACCAATTTCAGCAGGATCGATATCTGCATGAATGATCTTGGCATTAACCGCAAAGGTAGAGAGTTTTCCCGTAACGCGGTCATCAAAGCGAGCGCCTAGAGTAATGAGCAGATCAGCC
This sequence comes from uncultured Candidatus Planktophila sp., assembly GCA_964462495.1. Taxonomy (GTDB): domain Bacteria; phylum Actinomycetota; class Actinomycetes; order Nanopelagicales; family Nanopelagicaceae; genus Planktophila. Next base: position 1,130 of record CAYWWZ010000026.1, read on the forward strand.
TTTTGTAGCGCAGTTACTGCTGCAACTGTGCCGTGCATTCCCGGCATACCCATGTGAAGTGGATGTGAGTCAGGGAATGCGCCACGCGCCATCAAAGTAGTGACAACTGGTGCGCCCAAAATTTCAACGAGCTGACGGAGCTCTTTATGTGCATTGGCCTTGATAACTCCACCGCCCACATAGAAAACTGGTTTTGATGATTGAGCAATCAACGCCGCAGCATCGACAATCGCTTGCGCATCTGGCGTTGTCTTTGGTTTGTAGCCTGCCAAGTTAATTGAAGTCGGCCAGTTAAATGTCGTCATCTTTTGTAGCGCATCTTTGGCAACGTCTACGAGTACCGGGCCAGGGCGACCTGTTGTTGCAATATGGAAAGCCTCAGCGACAACTCCTGGAATTTGCGCAGGATCTGTAACGAGATAGTTGTGCTTTGTAAAAGGCATTGTAATACCGCGGATATCAGCCTCTTGAAAAGCATCGGTACCGATTGCAGCAGATGGAACTTGTCCAGTAATTGCAACGAGTGGAACAGAGTCCATCGCTGCATCCATCAAAGGAGTTACCAAATTGGTGGCGCCTGGGCCTGATGTAGCAATACATACCCCGGCTTGACCTGTGACCTGGGCATAACCAGTTGCTGCATGCCCTGCACCTTGTTCGTGGCGAACCAAAATATGGCGGATTGTGGAATCGAAGATTGGATCGTATGCAGGAAGAATTGCGCCACCAGGAAGTCCGAACATCACTTCTACGCCAGCTGCTTCAAGGCTTTTCACCAATGAAGTAGCTCCTGTCATTTCTGTGCCGTTCGCTGTTGGAACGTGTGTGGCCATCTTCTTGCTCCTTTCTTCTCTCTCTTGCTCTTAACTGACTTGGCTAAATTTCTTTCCTAAACGAAAAAACCCTCAGATATCTGAGGGCGCGCGTGACGTGAAGGCACGCGCTATCGAATCACCACCACTGAAACTGCTGAACGTGTTGATTGCATGGCCTTATTCTCTTATGCATAAGGCAAAGCGTCAAGAGATGAGATGAACGTCTCAATAAATGGGATTACAAAAGAGATTATTTCCAGACTGCGCCCTGAGAAGCAGAGCCGACCCCCTTGGAATACTTCGAGAGCACGCCACGGGAGAACTTGTGTGGCAGAGGCTTCCACCCCACTTTACGAGCTTCGAGTTCAGCAGAATCCACCAATAAATCCAAGGTGCGATTGGTGACATCAATTCGAATGCGATCTCCATCTTTTACAAAAGCAATTGGCCCACCATCAACTGCTTCCGGTGAAATATGTCCAACGCAGAGTCCAGTTGAACCGCCAGAGAAGCGACCATCAGTCAGGAGAAGTGTCTTTTTGCCAAGACCTGCTCCCTTGATGGCGCCTGTGATCATCAACATTTCGCGCATACCTGGCCCACCTTTAGGGCCTTCATAGCGGATGACGACAACGTCACCTTCCTGAATGGTTCCATTTTCGAGAGCATCCATTGCAGCTTGTTCACGTTCAAAGACACGAGCAGGTCCTTCAAATGTTTCAACCCCGATGCCTGCCGTTTTACAGACAGCACCCTCAGTTGCCAGCGTTCCGCCAAGAATGGTGATTCCAACATCTGTTGAAATTGGTTTATCTGCAGGAAAGAGCACATCGTTGTCAGGAAATGGCGGATTAATATCTGCCAAGTTTTCTGCCATCGTCTTTCCTGTGACGGTAAGGCAATCTCCATGTAGGTAACCGGCATCAAGCAAAATGCGCAGCACAACTGGAATTCCACCAACGCGATCAACATCGGTCATGACGTACTTACCGAATGGCTTGAGGTCACCTAAAAGCGGAACTTTAGACCCAATACGATGGAAATCTTCAAGGGTTAAATCAACTTCTGCTTCATAGGCAATTGCCAAAAGATGTAGCACTGCATTGGTAGAACCACCGAGCGCCATCAAGATAGTGATGGCATTTTCAAAAGCTTTCTTTGTCAGAATGTCTCGCGTTGTAATTCCTTTACGGATAAGTTCGACAACTGCGGCGCCTGATTTAATCGCATAAGTATCGCGTCGGCGATCTACAGCTGGAGGTGCAGCAGATCCAGGTAATGAAAGTCCAATTGCTTCACCAATGCTTGCCATGGTGTTTGCCGTGTACATACCGCCACATGCACCCTCACCTGGACAGATAGCCTTCTCAATTTGATCAACACGATCTTTGGTAATCAACCCACGAGCACAAGCGCCAACAGCCTCAAAGGCATCAATGATGGTCACATCTTTCCCGTCGACTTGACCGGGAAGAGTCGAACCGGCATAGACAAATACTGAGGCAACATCTAGACGCGCTGCTGCCATCATCATTCCAGGGAGTGATTTATCGCATCCTGCAAAGGTAACCATTCCATCGAGACGTTCCGCATTCATCACTGTCTCCACTGAGTCAGCGATAATTTCGCGAGAAACTAAGGAGAAGTGCATTCCTTCATGGCCCATAGAAATACCATCTGATACAGAGATAGTTCCGAACTGCATTGGGAAGCCACCGGCCTCGATTACTCCTTGCTTAGAAGCCTTAGCCAAGCGATCAAGTGAGAGATTGCAAGGAGTGATTTCATTCCACGATGATGCGATGCCAATCTGTGGTTTAACCCAGTCCTCATCGCCCATTCCAACCGCACGCAACATTCCACGTGCTGGAGCTCGCTCTAAACCATCGGTGACAACGCCTGAGCGCGGTTTCATCGTAGACATGAGATGATTCTATCCTCAAACGCTCGAATTCCGAGAAATCCAAAAATCAATTACTAGGAGATACCCCTTTGTCGCAACAAGCACAAGATCAGACTTTAGACCCCACCCGTTGGCGCACCCTTTTTGTGGTGGCTATCGCGCAATTAATGATTGTTCTCGATAGCTCGATTATGAATATCGCAATTCCAAGCGCCAAGATCGAACTCGGTATTACTGATGCTAACCAGCAATGGATTATCACTGCCTATACCTTGGCCTTTGGCTCATTGCTATTACTGGGTGGTCGTATCGGCGATTACATGGGACGTAAAAGAATCTTTTTAATTGGCCTTATTGGATTTGCGGCAGCATCTGCGCTCGGTGGAATCGCTTCAACCCAAGGTTTGCTCTTTGCATCCCGCGCTTTGCAAGGAGTCTTTGCTGCTCTCCTTGCACCTGCCGCCCTTGCCATCATCTCTGTCACTTTCAGCGTTCCATCAGAACGCGCCAAAGCATTTGGCGTAATCGGTGCAATCTCTGGCGGAGGAGCCGCAATCGGCTTAATTCTTGGTGGTGCACTCACTGAATACGCTTCTTGGAGATGGTGTCTTGGTGTCAATACTCCTATTGCAATTGGTGCAGCAATTTTGGCGATTAAGTTTGTTCATGAATCTAAGGCTCAGGGTGATAACACCTATGACATTCCTGGCGTAATTACTGCGACAGCCGGTCTCTTTGCTCTTACCTATGGATTTAATGAGGCTGCTACCAAGGGCTGGTCTTCCAATACCACCATCTCTTTCTTGGTAGTCGCTCTTATCTTGCTCATAATTTTCGTTGTAATCGAAAAGCGTGTTGCTAATCCCCTCATGCCTCTTCGCGTAGTCACAGAGCGAAACCGCGGCGGTTCTTACCTTGGATCGCTCGTTGTAGGTGCAGGTTTATTCTCCATGTTCCTCTTTCTTGGTCTCTATCTTCAAGTGATCCTCGGATTTAGCCCACTGAAGTCAGGTTTTGCATTTCTACCATTTACTGCAGGAATCATCATCTTCGCCGGAATTGCATCTCAACTTTTGCCAAAGGTTGGTCCAAAGCCTCTAATGGTTCCTGGTCTGATCTTTGCGGGAATTGGACTACTGCTCCTCACCCGAATCACTCCAGAAACTTCATATCTCACTCACGTTGTTCCATCGCTGCTGATCATGTCCAGCGGTATGGCTTTGGTATTTATTCCGCTTACATCAACCTCGCTTCACGCCGTTTCAAACCATGACACAGGTGTGGCAAGTGCGATGGTCAATACTTCACAGCAGATTGGCGGATCTCTCGGGACTGCGCTGCTCAACACAGTTGCAGCAACTGCGACAACTACCTTCGCGGCCGCAAATACAGATTTAGGAAAAGCGGTAATGCCATTTGCTATGACACATGGTTTTACAGTGGCATTTAAATTCAGCGCTGCGCTGCTCTTTGTGGGAGCGGTCGTTCTCTTCTTCTTTATCAATATTGGTAAAGAGTCACTCGTTGAAACGGAAGGCGCTGCCATCCACTAAATTACTGAACGCCAAGGTGGCCAAGTAGAAGCTCGCGCACGCGCGCAGCATCTGCTTGGCCCTTTGTCTCTTTCATGACCGCACCAATCAACGCGCCTGCTGCTGGTAGATGTCCCCCACGAACTTTGTCAGCAGTTTCAACTTGTTCGGCACAAACTTTTTCGATAGCCGCCATGAGGGCGCCATCGTCATTAACCACTTTGATGCCACGCTTTGCAACAACTTCTGCTGGAGTTCCTTCACCAGAAATAACTCCTTCAACTACTTGTCGCGCCAATTTGTCAGTGAGTTCACCCTTGGCAACAAGAGCGACCAACTCAGCAACATGTGCAGGAGTAATGGCAAGTTCAGCAATCGGCAACTCTTTCTCATTGGCAATACGTGAAATTTCACCGAGCCACCATGTACGCGCCTTGGTTGGATCTGCGCCAAGAAGAACTGTTGCTTCTACAATATCGAGTACATCGGCGTTAATCATCGCCGCCATCTCCTTATCGGGAACGCTCCATTCTTCTTTCAAACGCTTGCGACGCAGAGAAGGACGCTCGGGCAAAGTAGCTCTAAGTTCTTCAATCCACGCTGCAGCAGGTGTAACGGGAACCAGATCTGGATCTGGGAAGTAGCGGTAATCCTCGGCTTGCTCTTTGGAACGGCCAGAACGAGTAAGGCCAGTATCTTCTTGGAAGTGTCGAGTCTCTTGCTTTACCTTCTTACCCTCAGTAAGAAGTTCAGCATGGCGAATCATTTCGCCGCGGATAGCGCGTTCGACAGAGCGAAGTGAATTCACATTCTTTGTTTCAGAGCGGGTACCCAGTACTTCTGAACCGATTGGCTTGAGTGAGACGTTGGCATCACAACGAAGAGATCCTTGCTCCATCTTGACATCAGAGACTTTCAAGCCGCGCAAGATATCGCGCAGTTCTGCAACGTAAGCCTTGGCAACTTCCGGTGCATATCTACCGGTTCCAGGAACAATTTTGGTAACAATTTCAACGAGAGGTATTCCAGCGCGGTTGTAATCAAGGAGCGAATAATCAGCGCCATGGATGCGACCGGTAGCGCCTCCAACGTGAAGTGATTTTCCCGTGTCCTCTTCCATATGTACTCGCTCAATTTCAATGCGGAATTGCTTAGGACCCTCTTCGGTTTCAATTTCAACATCAACATATCCATCGAAACAGATGGGCTCGTCATACTGTGAAATCTGGAAGTTCTTCGGCATATCTGGATAGAAATAATTCTTACGTGCGAACCGGCTATATGGCGCAATCTTGCAGTTGAGCGCCAGGCCGATGAGGATGGTGGACTCAATTGCTTTTTCGTTTACAACTGGCAGCGCACCAGGAAGGGCTAAACAGACTGGACAGGTCTGTGTATTGGGCGCAGCTCCAAACTCTGTGGCACAAGAGCAGAACATCTTGCTCTTAGTATTGAGTTCAACGTGAACTTCTAGTCCTAATACAGGATCCCATTTTGCGACGACATCATCGTATGAAAGTGCCACTACTTTGCTCCCTTCAATTCCGGAGCCTTGGAAAGAATGGGTGCGCCCCACTTAGAAAGCAGTGCAGCTTCGAGCGCTGCTCCTGCCTGATAGAGCCGTTGATCTTGCATCGCTGGCGCCATAATTTGGAATCCAACTGGCAAATTATCTTCATCAGCAAGACCTGCCGGAAGAGACATGCCACAAATTCCGGCGAGGTTTACTGGAATAGTTGCCACATCGCCGAGATACATAGCCAGCGGATCATCAACCTTTTCACCGATTTTGTAAGCAGTCGTTGGAGCAGTTGGTGAAACCAAGACATCAGCCTGGGCAAATGCCTTCGCATAATCTTGAATAATCAACGTGCGAATTTTCTGTGCGCTTCCGTAATATGCATCGTAGTAACCAGAGGAAAGAGCGTAAGTTCCAAGGATGATGCGGCGCTTTACTTCGCGACCAAATCCTGCGCTACGAGTCGCCGCCATCACTGCCTCCGCAGATGCTCCGTCGAGATCGCCGGTACGTAGCCCGTAACGCATCGCATCAAAGCGCGCAAGGTTAGAAGAACATTCTGAAGGCGCAATGAGATAATAAGCAGCAAGTGCGTATTCAAAACTTGGGCAATCTACCTCAAGGATTTCCGCACCAAGAGATGCCAAAACTTGAAGTGACTCATCAAAGCGAGCCTGGACGCCTTTTTGATATCCCTCGCCTTGCAGCTGTTTAATAACGCCAACCTTCATACCTTTGACATCGCCGCTTTTTGCAGCAGCAACGACTGCTGGAACAGGTGCATTGATACTTGTTGCATCTTTTGGATCATGTCCAGCCATAACTTCATGAAGGAGTGCGGTATCCAAAACAGTGCGCCCAAATGGACCAGCTTGATCAAGACTTGATGAGTATGCAATCAAACCAAAACGTGAGACTGCGCCGTATGTTGGGCGAACTCCAACGATGCCGGTCAGTGCAGCTGGTTGGCGAATTGATCCGCCTGTATCTGAACCAATTGCTAGCGGCGCCTCATACGATGAAACTGCAGCAGCAGATCCACCTGATGAACCTCCAGGCGTGCGCGATAGATCCCAAGGATTAAACGTTGGACCATAGCCAGAATTCTCGGTTGAGGAACCCATCGCAAACTCATCCATATTTGTCTTACCCATAATGACAACACCAGCGCTCTTGAGTTTGCTGACAACTGTTGAGTCATACGGCGGGCGCCAACCTTGCAAAATTTTAGATCCTGCTGTTGTTGGAACACCTTTTTGCGCAAGCACATCCTTTAGCGCCAGCGGAACTCCAGCTAGCGGTGAAAGTTTTTCACCGCTTTTGCGTCGAGCATCAACATCTTTTGCTTGTGCCAGAGCGCCTTCAGAGTCGACGTGTAGAAAAGCTTTTACTTGTCCATCTACTGCAGCTGTACGGTCCAAATGTGCTTGCGTAAGTTCAACTGAAGTAATTTCACCTTTCGCAAGAGCATCTGCCATCTGGGCGGCGTTCTGCTGAATCATTCTGCCTCACCCAAAATCTGTGGAACCCGGAAACGTGAATCTTCCTGAGCTGGTGCTCCTGAGAGAGCTTCCTCAGGAGAAAGGCTGGGATGTACAACGTCAGGTCGCGCCACATTTTCTAAAGGCTGCGGATGCGATGTTGCCTTCACTCCCGATAAATCAATCTCTTGAACGCGTGCAACAGCATCGAGAATCATGCCGAACTGTGATGAAATTTCAACGAGTTCGGCTTCAGTCATTTCAATGCGGGCAAGTCCTGCAAGTTTTGCGACTTCATCGCGGGAGAGGCTGCTCATGGAGCGGAGTCTATAAAGATTGGGTCAAAAATCCGAATTAACTACGAATCTGACCTCTGCCGGTAACAATCCAGGTAGTTGTAGTCATTGCTTCCAGACCCATCGGACCACGTGCATGCAACTTTTGATTTGAGATACCAATCTCGGCTCCAAAGCCCATCTGCTCACCATCTGTAAAGCGGGTTGAGGCATTAACCATCACTGCTGCACAATCAGATAACGCAATAAAACGGGCAGCGCTCTCTTGATTTTCTGTAACGATTGCTTCGGTGTGATTGGTTCCATATTGAGCAATGTGATCTGCTGCAGCATCCAATGAATCAACAACACCGACATTCATCTCAAGGACGCCGTATTCAGTACTCCAATTTTCATTGGTAGCGGGTGTCGATGGAATTGCGAATTTCTCGGCCACTTTATGAGAAGTTGCATCGCAGTGAAGAATTACGCCAGCTTCGTGCAACGCCTTGAGAGCCATGGGCAAAAAGATGGGTGCAACTGTTTTGTGAACAAGAAGTGTCTCGGCAGCGTTACAAACACTTGGTCGGTGTGTCTTGGAGTTAATCAGAATGGGAAGTGCCTTTTCAATATCCGCATACTCATCCACGTAGACGTGGCAGACACCTGCCCCAGTTTCGATTGTCGGAACAGTTGCTTGATCAACCACCATGCGGATGAGCGAGGCAGAGCCCCGGGGAATCACTAGATCAACCTTTCCACGCGCAGTAAGGAGCGCGGTAACTGTCTCGCGATTTTCTGAGGGAACAAGTTGAATTACTTCAGGCGATATCGAGGTCTGTGTTAGCGCATCCTTAATCACGTTAACGAGAATCTCATTGCTATTGCGCGCCGAGGAGGAACCACGGAGCAAAGCGGCATTGCCAGACATTAAAAGAATTACTGCAGCATCAACTGTCACATTAGGGCGCGCCTCGTAGACCATGCCAATCACTCCAAAAGGAACCGAGATTTGTTCTAACTCGAGTCCGTTTGGAAGAGTTGATTTACGAAGCACTTGACCTAGCGGATCGGCAAGAGCAGCAACTTGGCGCGCACCATTTGCCATGCTTGTGATTCGTTCATGGGTGAGAAGCAAACGATCTTGCATCTGCGGATGCATTCCTTCGGCACGCGCATTCACCATATCTTCTTCATTTGCAGCAAGAATTTCTACGCTACGAGATTCAAGCGCTTGCGCTATCGCTTCAAGCGCCGCCTTTCGCTCTGCACCAGTTGTGGTGGAGAGTGTGCGAGCTGCTTTACGCGCTGTAAGTGCTAAATCGGCAACAATCTCCGTGGCGCTCATAGGAGTACTAAATCATCTCTATGTACGAGTTCGCGTTCATATTCGGCACCAAGGGATGCGGCTAATTCCTTTGTGGAACGACCTAACATCTGCGGAATTTCTTCTGCATCGAAGGCGACCAGCCCTCGCGCTATTACCTTGCCAGATTGAGACACTAACTCAACAGTGTCCCCTGAAATGAATTCTCCTTCAACTGCAGTTACACCGGCAGGCAATAGTGAGACGCCTCGTTCCAAGATTGCCGTAACTGCCCCATCATCGAGAATCAACTTTCCCCGCGGAGTCGATGCATGGGCTAGCCACAACAAGCGTGAGTTGGTCTTAGAAAGTTGTGCTTCAAAATAGGTACCAAGTTCTTCACCGCTTGTTGCGCGATCAGATTGTTCGAGAGACGTTAACAACATGGGAATTCCAGCGCTGGTTGCGATTCGGGCGGCTTCAACTTTGGTGACCATTCCCCCGCTTCCAACTCCTGAAGTCCCGGCACCACCGAGTGCAATACCCTCGATATCGGAGATGTGTTGGACGTTTCTGATTGGGTGCGCGCCCTGAGTTGTAGGCGGCGCATCGTAAAGTGCATCGATATCTGAAACTAGAATGAGTAAATCAGCTTGAATAAGCAGGGCTACCAGAGCTGCTAAACGATCGTTATCTCCAAAGCGAATTTCCTGCGTGCCCACCGTGTCATTTTCATTAATGATGGGAATCACGCCAAGGGAAAGTAACTTTGTCAGCGTCTGTTGTGCATTTGCATAGTGTGAACGTCGAACGACGTCCTCTGTTGTCAACAACACCTGTGAAGAGACAATGCCATGCTTCTTAAATTTCTCGTTGTATTGCGCGATCAATAAACCCTGTCCAACAGAAGCTGCTGCTTGCTGGGTTGCTAAATCTCGTGGCCTGAACTTGAGGCCAAGCGGAGCAAGGCCTGCTGCAATCGCACCGGATGAGACGAGGACGACTTCAGCGCCTCTTGCTTTGAATGAGCGTGCCAGATCAACAATTTTTTGAACAGCGGCAGGATCAAGTTCTGATCCAGCAGAGCCTGTTAAGGAAGATGAACCAACTTTGATAACAACGCGTTTAGCGTCTGCAATAAAAGCGCGGCTCACTTCTCATCCTCCTCGATTAATTCAGGAGTATGGGGGTTGGCTACGTTGTACTCCCATTGACGAGCAATCTCTTCATCAGTCAATAGATCTTCTTCGCGTTCGACTGCTTGCCAGGCGCCCTCTAGTCGTGAATCTTCACCGCGACGATGTAGGAAGCCGGCTAACTGCTCAGCACCTGCTTCGATAGTTGGCTCCCACTCAAAGACAACTTCATTATCGCCAGATCCGATACGAACTTCAGAACCAGCAACAGCGCCTTTTTTGAAGAGTTCTTTTTCAACTCCCAGTTGCGCGAGGCGATCAGCAAGGTAGCCAATCGCTTCTGCATTTTTAAAATTAGTTTGGCGAACCCAGCGCACAACTTTCTGGCCACGAACGCTAAAGGAGCCGTCACCATTTTTCTGCACAGTAAAGCCTGAATCGTCGACAGCTGTTGGTCGCAATATGATTCGCGTGCGTTCCTCTTTGGCAGCCTCTGCGCGTTCACGTTGTACAAGTCGCGCCATGGCATAGAGGAGCTCTTGTAAACCTTCACGACTTGCTGCAGAAACTTTATAGACCTCATAACCCTTTTCGCGAAGTTGTTCTTCAACCATATCCGCCATCGCTTTGCCATCAGGTAGGTCAATCTTGTTGAGAGCAACTATTCGTACGCGATCTTCTAGGCCACCATAAAGCGCTAACTCATCTTCGATTGCCTGCAAATCATCGACAGGATTGCGATCAGTTTCGAGCGTTCCGCAATCCAAAACATGTACTAGCGCAACACAACGTTCCACATGCCTCAAGAACTGTAGTCCTAAGCCCTTGCCTTGCGATGCTCCTGGAATCAAACCTGGGACGTCGGCAACGGTAAAGCGCGTATCGCCAGCTTGAACTACGCCAAGATTTGGTACAAGGGTTGTAAAAGGATAATCAGCAATCTTGGGGCGAGCTGCCGATATAGCGGCAATTAATGAGGATTTACCAGCGCTAGGAAAACCAACGAGTGCAATATCGGCGACTGATTTCAACTCAAGCGTCAGTTTGCGTTCTTCTCCTGGTTCACCAAGGAGCGCAAAACCTGGAGCGCGACGCTTTGAAGATGACAAAGCTAAGTTGCCAAGTCCACCGTGTCCACCACGTGCTGCTAGAAAAGTAGTTCCAATTCCAACGAGATCTGCAAGTTGCGTGCCATCTTCATCATAGACAACTGTGCCATTTGGAACAGCCAAGATGAGATCTTCACCTGAAACACCATCTTTACGATCGCCATATCCCTGATGACCAGATGTTGCTTTGCGATGTGGAGAATGATGGAAATCTAGAAGAGTTGTAACTGATGAATCAACGACCAAAATGACATCTCCACCACGACCGCCATTTCCTCCATCTGGTCCGCCTAGAGGCTTAAATTTTTCTCGCTTAACAGATACGCAGCCATCTCCACCTTTTCCAGCGGTGGCAAAGAGAGTGACTCGGTCGACGAACGATGTCATTTACCTTCACTCTCCTTTCTAGAGGATAAAACTTTTTATCAATAAAAAAGCGGACCGCGATAAATGCGGCCCGCTCCTTTAAGAGAAACCTAAA
>CAYWWZ010000027.1:0-11971 GCA_964462495.1 uncultured Candidatus Planktophila sp.
GTACGGCCTCGTAAAAGTCCGTTCCACAGCAAGGAGCGCAACTATAGGGGGTGGCTGGCTAGAGGGTCAAATCGGGTATCTGTACCCGCCCTCATTCTCATCCAGGATAGCGATCCTTCCAAAAAGCTGCCTTTTTATGCGTAAAAAACGCGGTTCTTGGACTCTTTGGTGGAACTAAATCAGCTCGACTGCTGCGAGGTCGCGCTTTCCTTTGCGTAAAACTGCATATTTTCCGCATAGAAAATGGGATTTTTCGAGCCTGAAATCCTCCCCAGAAATTTTCTCATTGTTGAGATATGCGCCACCTTCTTTAACGATCCGTCGGGCCGCTGATTTGGATTCCACGACACCCGTTGCGGCAAGTAGGTCTACCCATGTTGGAATCTCCTCGCCCTTCTTTACCTGGGTACGAGGTAACTCTGCCAAAGCAGACGAGAGAGTGGCTTCATCTAGTTCAGTGATGTCACCTTGGCCAAAGAGAGCGCGTGCTGCAGCTTCAACTCTCTGACAGATTTCCGGGCTATGCACAAGAGAAGTTAATTCACGCGCAAGTTCGCGATGAGCTTCGCGCGCTCCAGGATTTTCATTGTGTGATTTTTCAAGCGCTTCAATCTCTTCACGAGACTTAAATGAGAAAACCTTTAAAAACTTTACGACATCTTTATCGTCGGAGTTCAACCAATATTGGAAGAAGGCATATGGAGTAGTCATCTCCGGATCAAGCCAGACAGCGCCACCTGCTGTCTTTCCAAACTTAGAACCGTCAGCCTTGGTCAAAAGTGGAACAGTGAGTGCGTGTGCAGATCCACCTTCGGCGCGACGAATCAAATCCAAACCAGCCGTGATATTTCCCCACTGATCTGATCCACCAATCTGCAAAGTACAGTTATAGCGGCGATAAAGTTCTAGATAATCCATCGCTTGCAAAACTTGATACGAGAATTCAGTATAAGAAATACCATCTTTTTCAAGTCTTGAAGAAACTGCATCTTTACTGAGCATCTGGTTGACGCTGAAGTACTTGCCAATATCTCGAAGGAATTCGATCGCAGACATTGGAGCAGTCCAATCAAGGTTATTGACCATCCGTGCCGGATTAGTAGCGCTCTCAAAATCCATAAACTTTGAGAGTTGGTTTTTGATGCGATTTACCCATTGCGCAACTACTTCTGTTGTATTGAGGCTGCGCTCCTCATTCTTGCCACTGGGATCGCCAACTAAACCGGTGGCTCCCCCGACCAATGGCAATGTGTGGTGACCAGCGAGTTGAAAACGACGCAGCACGAGAAGAACTACCAGATTTCCCACGTGAATACTCGGAGCCGTTGGGTCGGTTCCAAGATAGAGGGTGATTGGTTTCTTGAGAGCCTCGCGCAGTTCTTTCTCATCAGTAGTCTGAGAGATGAGACCGCGCCACTTAAGGTCATCTAATAGATCTACTTTATGGTCTGCCATATTTCCTCTCACGCACCCATCATCTCTGAAAAGGCTTTGGCCTTGTCGTCAAATTTCTTCACATACGCAGCAATCATTGCAGTTGCATTCTTAAGTTGCTGCTTAAGTGAAGATGGTGAAGTTCCACCCTCGGTAGTGCGCGAAGCAAGAGCACCGTGAACAGTGAGCACATCACGAACATCGCCTTTAAGAGCTGGGTGAATCGAAGCAAATTCCTGATCAGTGAGCTGATGCAATTGGCGACCAGACGATTCACAGAGCGCGACACACTTTCCGGCTGCTTCATGAGCTTGCGCAAATGGAACATGAGCTCGCACCAAATAATCCGCTATTTCTGTTGCCAGCGAGAAGCCAAGTGGCGCAGAAAGCGCCATTTTGTCGCGATCAAATTCTGTTGTTGCAACCATTCCCGTCACTGCGGGCAACACAAGAAGAACAGTATCAATGGAGTCAAAGAGTGGCTCTTTATCCTCTTGCAAATCACGATTGTAGGCAAAAGGTAAACCTTTGAGCATGGTTAACACTCCGGTTAGGTTTCCAACTAAGCGCCCTGCCTTACCGCGCGCCAGCTCAGCCATATCTGGATTCTTTTTCTGCGGCATGATGGACGAACCTGTTGAATAAGCATCTGCAACCTTGGCCCATCCAAACTCTGTCGTTGCCAAGATGCACCACTCTTCACCGATGCGCGATAAGTGAATACCAATCATTGAGAGAATGAAGAGAGCCTCCGCAACAAAATCACGATCAGAGACGCCATCTATAGAGTTTGCTGCGCTACTGGAGAAACCAAGCTCTTTTGCAGTCACTGCAGGTGACAGCGGAAGCGAGGAACCTGCCAGCGCTCCCGATCCCAATGGACTCACTTTCGCACGTTCTAACCAGTCTTCAATTCGATCAAGGTCTCGTGAAAATGCTTGAACATGTTTTGCAATCTCATGCCCGAAGAGAACTGGTTGGGCATGCTGTAGGTGAGTAAAGCCGGGAGCAGGTGCGTCGGCATATTCGGTTGCCTTAGCAATCAGCGCATCCTGGAGTTTGAGCAACTGCTGAGCAACTTCTAGCATGTGGTCAATCGCGTACAACCGCAGGTCCGTTGCTACCTGATCGTTACGGGATCGTCCGGCGCGAAGCGCACCCCCGATGACTCCCAACTTTTCGGTGAGGCCACGCTCTAGCGCGCTATGCACATCTTCATCCGCTGCTTCTGGCAAGAATTTTCCAACCGCTACTTCGTCAATCAACTCACGTAATGCACCACGGATGGATTCGGCGACTGAATCCTCTAACAAGCCACTTGCTTGCAAAACTGAAAGGTGAGCAAGTGATGAGCGAAGATCGTAAGGAGCTAATCTCCAGTCAAAGTGAACGCTTCGTGACAGCGCGAAGACAGCATCAGCCGGTGATTGCGAGAATCGTCCTCCCCAAAGAGCCATTACTTTCTTCCTCTTCTCTTGGCGCCGCTGTAAGCGAGCAATTCTTTCGCTAGTTGGGCTCCGCCGCTGGCTTTTCTGGATACAACGAGAACCGTGTCGTCTCCGGCAATAGTGCCGATGATTTCTGAAATCCCCGAGTGATCGAGAGAACTGGCCAGCAACTGCGCTCCCCCCGGCGGTGTTCGAACCACAGCGAGATTCCCACTGGCCTCAACCGAGATAATCAAATCTGCTGGAATGGGAAGTGAGCGAGAAATTGACTCATCATCGCTATTAGAAATTCGATAAACCGATTCACCTACTGAATTGCGTGCTCGCACAGCGCCAATTTCTTCCAAATCTCTACTGGCAGTTGCCTGAGTAACAGCAAATCCAGCTTTCTTCAATTGCTTTACTAAATCTGATTGCGAATGAATCAAGCCAGCTTGAATGAGAGCTATCGCTTTAGCGCGACGAGCAGTTACCTTAGACATGTGCGACCTCCGCAACGGCTCTGGCAAATATCCCGACAAATTTCTCTGCCTGTTTCATCGTGACATTGAGGGCCGGGGCGAGGCGGATTGTGTAATCACCAGGTGCGTTTATCAGCGTTCCTAATTCTTGTGCCCTCTTTGTCAAAGATTTCGCGACCGGTTTTTCAAGAGTCAACCCAATGAGAAGACCTGCGCCACGCACCTCCGTGACTCCAGGAATTAGAGCCAACTCGGTCAGTAGGTACTTCCCAACTTGATCAACATGGCTGAGAATTTTCTCTTTTTCAATTGCAGTAATGACAGCAAGAGCTGCAGAGGTAGCAACTGGATTCCCACCAAAAGTTGATCCATGATCACCGGCGGCAAAGAGTTTCGCTGCACCACCAAGTGCAATCATGGCACCTAGTGGAAGTCCGCCACCTAAACCTTTGGCAAGAGTAATGACATCAGGCTTTACGCCTGAATATTCATAACCAAACCAATCTCCAGTCCGACCCATTCCAGTTTGAACACAATCAAAGACAAGTAGAACGCCATTGTCATCACAGTAAGTACGAAGATTTCTCAAGTAATCAGCAGGCGGGACGATGACACCAGCCTCACCCATAATAGGTTCAACTATTACCATGGCCGTCTTCTTATTAATGGCTCTCTTCATTGCACCAGAATCACCAAAGGGAACATGCTTAATTCCTTTAAGAAGCGGTTTAAAGGGATCTCTCTTTCCTGGTTGCCCGGTTAGCGATAAGGCACCCATCGTCCGGCCATGGAATGCCTCTTTTGTGGCAACGATTTTATGCTTTCCTGTCTTACGAGAAAGTTTAAGTGCTGCCTCATTTGCTTCGGCGCCAGAATTACAGAAGAAGACGCGAGCACCTTTTTCTCCGGTCATCTTCTGTAACTTCTCGGCAAGTTCCAACACATTAGGGTGAGCATAAAAATTGCTCACATGGCCGAGAGTGGAAATCTGCTTACTTACCGCCTTAACAATTGCTGGGTGAGCATGTCCGAGGACGTTCGTTGCGATCCCCGCTAAGAAATCTAAGTAAGTTCTGCCCTGCGAGTCCTTCACGATTGAACCTTTACCTGAGACAAGTTCGATAGAGGGTGTTCCATAATTATCTTGAAGGGCTTGTTGCCAACGTTTCATGCCATCACCAGCGTTCCACCCTCACCTAAGAGAGCGTTCTTGAGTGCAGATGGATTTGTTCCATCAATAATTCGAACTGCCTTAGCTCCGGCTGCAATCGCGTCTAAGCAAGCCTGCACCTTCGGCGCCATTCCTTGGGCGAAAGTGGCTTTCATGGCAGATAACTCAGCTGCACTAATCGACGGAATCATTGAGCTTTTATCTGGCCAATTTCTATAGATACCTTCTACATCAGTCATAATGATTAACCAGTCTGCATCCAGTGCACCTGCAATAGCGGCAGCTGCTAAATCTGCGTTGACATTAAAACCAATACTGCCGATTTCGTCACTTGCGATGGGTGAAATTACAGGGACCTTTCCTGCACTCACAGCGCTAACTATCGCCTCTGGTTTAACCTGAACAATCTCCCCGACTAAACCTAAATCTGCAACCGTGCCATCAACAAGGGTCGATTGGCGCTCGGCAACTAGAACTCCAGATGTGCGTCCTGACATGGTTATGGCATCTACACCATGCGCTTGCAGTGATGCTGCCACTTCTGGTCCTACTTCATCTGCCAAAACTCTCTCGACTACCGCGAAGGTAGCTTCATCGGTCACTCTAAATCCGCCAACAAAATGTGACTCAATTCCAGCATTCTCCAGCGCAGCACTTATTTGTGGTCCACCTCCATGAACCACAACCGGTGATGCACCAGAAGCGATTGCATCAGATATAGCTTTCGCAAATTCACCATGTTCATCGCTCATGGCATGGCCGCCAAATTTAATTACTATCATGTCGAGTAAGCCGAATTCTCGTGTACGTAATCGTGTGAAAGATCATTTGTCATCACCGTGGCAGTCGCCGGACCAACGTTTAGGTTGATTTCAAGATTAACGACACGGTCGGAGAAAGAGACTCTGTTCTTATCTTCATGAGGAGCTGAGGCCTTCGCTACATGTACTCCATTGAGAACAACATCGATATTCAGCGGATCCATATGAGCATCTGCGGTTCCTACCGCCGCCAATACACGTCCCCAGTTTGGATCGGCCCCAAAGATTGCGCACTTGAGAAGGTTGTTTCGCGCGCACGCTCGAGCCACTTCTACGGCATCGTCTTCAGTCAGCGCCCCCTTTACGCTAATGACCACAGTTTTAGTTGAACCTTCGGCGTCGGCAATCAATTGGGCAGCGAGTGAACCGCACACTTCGATGAGAGCTGATTCAATTTCTTCGGCAGAAAGTGCAAGGCCAGAGGCGCCGCTTCCCATGAGTAAAACCGTGTCATTTGTAGAGGTGCAGCCATCTGAATCTATGCGATTGAATGTTCGATCTGTGACTCTGTCGAAAATCTCTTGTGCGTTACTCGGTAGAATCGCATCAGTCATGACGACAGACAACATGGTCGCTAGCGCAGGAGCTAGCATTCCTGCACCCTTGGCTATGCCAACAAAATCTGCACCCGCCTTAACCGTATGAGCAACTTTAGGAACGCTATCAGTTGTCATAATTGCCCGAGACACATCATCAAGTGAATCGCGATCCAATTTCTTAGCAATAGCAGATAGTCCATTGAGCAACTTGGGCATCGGGAGAAGCTCGCCAATCAACCCAGTGGAGCAGACAACAACCTCTCCAGATGAGATTCCCAGCAACTCCCCCACGGCTTCTGCGGTCTGGTGTGTATCTGCAAATCCCTGTGGGCCAGTACAAGCATTTGCACCTCCCGAATTCAAGATCGCTGCTCGTACTGTTTTTCCCTTGGTAACTTGGCGCGACCAAATGACAGGGGCTGCAACCACTTTATTACTTGTGTATACCGCTGCGGCATCAAAGTAGGGCCCTATATTCTCAATCAAGGTCAAATCCAAGGCACCAGATGATTTCAATCCAGCTGCGATGGCCGAACCACGAAAACCTTTAGGTAGTTGATTCATACGCCCAACCCATCAAAGTTGAGCCCCATTGTTTCGTCGAAGCCGCACATGAGGTTGGCGTTTTGAATCGCTTGTGCAGCGGCACCTTTTCCTAGATTGTCGATAGCAACTGACACCACTAACCGTGCAGTGTGAGAATCCACAGCTACTTGCATCTGTACGTTATTAGATCCGGTGAGAGCGGCAGTCTTTGGCATCTGCCCGATTGGCAGCACCGTCACAAAGTGAGACTTCGCAAAATATTCTGTGTAAAGCGCGTGTACTGCTTCTGTTGATAATTGCTGGGTTAACTTTGCGGTTATTGTTGAGAGAATTCCGCGCGGCATTGGCGCCAAAATTGGAGTGAAGGAAATCTTTACTGGATTTTTAGATATGGTGGATAGCGCTTGCTCAATTTCCGGTGTGTGTTGATGCACTCCGCCAAATTTGTAGGAAGTAAGGGATCCAGCGACTTCACTCGCAATGAGGTTAATCTTCGCCGTTCTTCCGGCACCAGTTGTTCCTGATGCTGCAACAACTACTAAATCTGATAAATCAGCAAAGTTTGCAGCAGGTGCTGCTCCGAGCGCGATTGAAGTTGCATAACAGCCCGGATTAGCAACTTTGTTTGATACTTTGATCAGACTTCGAAAATGTTCGATGTCCGCCAACCCGTAAGTCCAGGTGCCTGCATGGCTGCCACCATAGTATTGAGACCATTGTTCGGCGCTTTCCAACCTGAAATCTGCGCCAAGATCCACAATTTTTGCAGTTGCGGGAAGTTGTGGAATTACTTTGGCGGACTCTCCATGTGGCAGCGCCAAAAAGATAAGTTCACACGATGAGAAATCGGCAGCTTGAAATTCAGTAAAACTCTTTCCAGCATAACTATGCAATTGTGGGTGAACCAAAGTAATCGGCTCCCCCGCATTGGAATGCGCCGTGATTGCAGATACCGTGAATTGAGGATGCCCAGTGAGTAAGCGCAACAACTCGCCCCCTGCATAACCACTTGCTCCGATTACCCCAATATTCATGGATGCAGAATAGCATAAATATGCAATTTACTGCATATTTATGCAGTTCGAAGTATCGCTCCTGTGGATTTAGCAGCCGCAGCTACTGCCGCTTCTCGCATTTGTGTCACTTCTGCTCCCGTCAGGGTTCGATCTGGGGCTCGGAAAACCAGTGAGAATGCGAGTGAAATTTTGTTATCACCTAACTTGTCATAACGATCGAAGAGAGTAATCGACTCTAAGAGTTCGCCTGCTCCTTCGCGAAGCGCCTTTTCGACATCTGCAGCCGGCACACTCGCGTCGACTATGAGAGCGACATCTTGCAGCGCTGCAGGCATTGTTCCTACAGTCGTAGGTCGAACTCGAGGTGAATCTGGCAACGCGCTTAGCCCTACTGCAAAAGCCACCGATCTTTCTGGAAGACCATACTTGGCAACGATGCGTGGGTGCAGTTCTCCGGCGTGAGCTACCGCTTTCCCGTCAACTATTAGCTCTGCGCAACGCCCAGGATGCCATGGAGCAAAATCAGAGCGCTTGACTGTCCATTCAAGGTTGCAAAGTTGCAAAATATCTTGGGCAAGCGCGATCGCATCCTGCCATGTGTAAGAACGCGCCTTGCCTTGCCAATCTTCTTCCTCAATCTTTCCTACCAATAAACCAGCAACGTGAAATGCCTGAGGTGGAACGCTGGCAAATATTCCATCAATAATTTTTTGATCAGGACGTTTCTGTAAGTCCGGTGAAATAAATGGGACCAGTTTCTGAGAACTCCGGAAGATTGAGCCCATTTCAAAAATTGCAAAATCTTTTGCTCCGCGACTGATGTTGCGCTGCGCAACCTCTATAAGACCTGGAACAAGGTGTACTCGCATCAAAGGGAATTCTTCTGACATCGGATTTGCGATGCGATAGGTTGCTGCGCGTTCTCCAACAAAGCCCATGAAATCAATCGTCTCTTGATTGGTAAATGGGAAAGTCTGTACCTCTGCGAGGCCTCGGTTAGCCAACATGTTCGCTACTGCGCGACGTCGCTTTTGTGTTGGCGTCAAAGTTGCATGCAACGGACGTGGTGGCAGAACTGATGGAATCTTGTCGTAGCCAATCATGCGCGCTACTTCCTCAGTCAGATCGGCTTCAGTCAGTAAATCAGAGCGCCAAGAAGGAGGATCGACTTCAAAGGTCGCTTCATCTACATCGCAGCCAATAACTCGAAGGATTTCTGCAATCTGCGTTGCAGGTATGTCGAATCCAAGAATTCGGCTGACAAAGGCTGGATCAAGCTTGACTACCGGTGCGAAACGAGGCTCGCCATCAACAACCGTCGCGACATGTTCTGCCGAACTATGTTCTGTTAATAACTGAACAAATCGTGCGGAGGCGAATTGAGCAAGTGACGGATCTACCCCACGCTCTAAGCGACGAGATGCTTCGGATGACAACTTGTGACGACGTGAATTCTTTGCAACACAGATAGGGTCAAAGCGAACAGCTTCTAGCGCAATGTCTGTGGTGGTCTCTGATATTTCTGAGTATGCGCCACCCATAGTTCCAGCAAGGGCTAGTGGCTGTTCATCGTCGCACACCATCAAATCATCTGGATCTAATTGTCGCACTTGTCCATCGAGAGTTGTGAAAGGTTGCGCCTTACCAGCACGCTTGATTGTTAGCCCGCCTTTGATTTTCGATTTATCGAACGCATGGAGAGGTTGTCCAAGTTCGAGCATTACATAATTGGTTACATCAACAACAAGTGAAATGGAGCGCATGCCCATCTTCTCGATACGTCGACGCATCCATAATGGTGTGGTGGCTTTTGCATCAAAATTTGAGAGAGTGCGAAGATAGAAAACAGAGGCAGTATCAGGGTCTGCAATCTTTGCACTTACACCTTTTCCGGTTTCGGTAAATGTCAAAGAACGAACCGCGTCGACTGGATCTCTAAAGGTGCACCCGAGAGACCCGGCAACTTCGCGTGCAATTCCGCGAATGCTTAGGGCGTAGCCACGATCGGGATTTATAGAGATATCGAAGATGACATCATTGATCTCTAAGCCTGCAATTGCATCGCTTCCAATTGTGACGCTCTCTTCTGAGAAAGTCATGATCCCAGAGTGGTCATCGCCTAAACCAAGTTCGCGGGCGGAACAGATCATCCCGTTAGAGATCTTTCCGTAGGTCTCACGAGCGCCAATCTTGAAATCTCCTGGCAAGACTGCACCGGGTAGAGCCGCAACTACACAATCACCAACCTCAAAATTAGTCGCGCCGCAAATGACATAGCGTGTTTCTTGCTCCCCGCAATCCAATCCAACGTATCTCACTGGTTTCTTAAACTCAGTGAGCTCCTCAATTGATAAGACTTTTGCAAATACAAGTGGTCCTGACAAGTCTGCACCTTGCGTAATGATCTCTTCCACTTCGAATCCAACGCGAATCAAAGCCTCAGAAATCGATTCAGGTGAGGTACCTGATGGAATTTCAACGAATTCATTGATCCACGACAGCGGTGCGCGCATTTAAAGACCAACTCCAAACTGTCGTGTAAAGCGAAGATCACCTTCGACAATGTCATGCATGTCGGTAATTCCATGGCGAACCATCAGCGTGCGCTCTAGCCCCATTCCAAATGCAAATCCAGTGTAAATGTCGGAATCTATCCCGCATGTAGTAAGAACCTTTGGGTTGACCATTCCACATCCGCCCCATTCAATCCATCGACCATTGAAGAAGATATCTACTTCAGCGCTCGGTTCAGTAAATGGAAAGAATGATGGACGAAGTCGAGTAGTCACATCAGGGCCGAACATGTGTTGTGCAAAGTTATCTAAGGTTCCTTTGAGGTGAGCCATCGTGATGCCCTTATCAACGACTAAGCCTTCAACTTGATGGAAGACCGGGCTGTGCGTTGCATCGAGCTCATCAGCACGAAAGGTGCGACCCGGGCAAATCATGTAAATAGGTGGCTCATGAGAAAGCATGGACCTAATCTGAACTGGCGATGTCTGGGTGCGTAAAACCATGCCAGATTCAAGAGGCTCGATAAAGAATGTGTCTTGCATCGTGCGGGCTGGATGGTCTGCTGGAATATTTAAGGCATCAAAATTGAGCCATCCTGATTCAAGTTCTGGTCCTTCCTCAACAGTAAAGCCTTGCTCAATGAAGAAATCTGAAATCTCATTTTTAATGATCGTTATTGGATGCAGTCCCCCACGATGGCTCCGTTGTACTGGCAGGGTAATGTCGACAACTTCTTCTAGAAGAACTTTCGCGTCCCTCTCTGCCTCTAACTTCTCAGTTGCCGCAGCTAAAGCTGCAGCGATCTCGGCTTTGGCATCACCAATGAGTTTTCCAGCCGAAGCCTTCTCTTCTGCAGACATTGATCCAAGTGCGCGACTAGCAAGTGAAATTGGCGCTTTGTCACCAGTATGGGCTAGTCGTGCGCTCTTCAGAGCGTCAAGGTCAGATGCGGCAACAAAAGCGCGCTTGGCATCGCTTACCCATGATGCAATATCTGACGGGTTCATGGCGGTAATTCTAACCTGCGACCATTGAAGAAAGAGTGAATATTGTTATGGCAGCCGCTGCCGATAAATTGAGACTCTCAGCCCGACCAGACATTGGAATCGTCACTTCAGTAACTGGTGAGCCTAAATCGGTAATTGATACCCCGCGTGCCTCATTTCCAAAGATTGCAATCGCTCCGTGCGGAATCTTCACATCAGTAATTGAGGTCGATGCATGCGATGACAGCAATAGTGGTGTCGCAGATGGAAATGATTTGGCCACTTGCGCAAAGGGAACGCCTTCAATTACAGGAATGTTCCAGAGCGATCCAGCGGTGGCTCTAACAACTTTGGGAGAGTACATATCCACCGAGTCGGGTGATGTGATAACTGCAGTAACTCCCATGGCATCAGCCGAGCGGAGGACTGTTCCAGCATTCCCGGGATCTTGAATCTGATATAGATAAATAAAGAGGGGCTTATCTCCTGGAGAAATATCTGAAAGTTCTATTTCAGGTTTATAGCAGAGGGTCAAAATTCCTTGCGGAGTAACTGTATCTGCCATGGCTTTCATCACGGCTTCGGAAACTTCAATCACATCAACGGAGCTAACGTCTAGTTCACGAAGTATCTCCAAGCCATTTTTCGTTGCGTAAATAGTTTTTACCTCGGGACCCGTGGCACTAGTCAGCGCCTCCCGTGCACATTGAATTCCCTCGGCAACAAATAAACCGAGCTCTCTTCGTTCTCTCGCACCCTTAGAACCAATAAGAGCCTTCACTCGCGCAATATGTGGCGAGTGAAGGCTCTCAATCATTGGGTCGGTACTACTTATGCAGCAGGAAGGTTCTTACGTGCAACATCCACGAGAACCTTAAATGCTGCTGGATCGTTTGTAGCGATATCTGAAAGAACGCGACGATCGATCTCGAGACCAGAAGCCTTGAGGCCCTGGATAAAACGGTTGTAGGTCATTCCGTTTTCGCGAGCTGCAGCATTAATACGCTGAATCCATAGCTGACGGAAATCGCCCTT
>CAYWWZ010000028.1:0-11970 GCA_964462495.1 uncultured Candidatus Planktophila sp.
TTGGTCAATGAATGGGTTGCCATGGCAGCGCATAGACAAGGACGCATCTTTCTTCCCCCAAAAGAGCTCTGTCCGCTCTGTCCAACTACTGGCGAACTTCTGACAGAGATTCCAGAAAATGATTTTGAAGTTGTTGTATTCGATAACCGTTCACCCTCACTTCGTCCACCATCAGGTGACTTTGCGCTGCCTGACTTGGTAGGCACAGACACTGATGAAGGTGTAGCGGCCGGAAAATGTGAAGTTATCTGCTTTACAGCAGATCATGGCGGCTCGTTTAAAGTTTTATCGCCACAACGTGTTCGCACTCTGCTCGAAGCCTGGCGAGATCGCACCGCTGAACTTTCAACACTTCCCTACATTGCACACATCGCACCTTTCGAAAATCGTGGAGAAGAAATTGGCGTAACGCTTGCTCATCCGCACGGTCAGATATACGCCTATTCCTACCTACCGCCACGCGTAGCCAAGATGCTGGAGGTCGCAAAGGCACATCGCGAAAAGACTGGGCGAGTTCTCTTTGATGATGTCCTGGCGCGCGAACTTCGTGATCAAGTACGCATCATCGCCCGTAATGAACATTGGGTGGCATACACCCCTTACGCATCGCGTTATCCATTTGAAATCCATGTAACTCCGTTAACGCCAGTAGCTGACTTAACCGAACTATCTCCGGCAGCTTGTGATTCATTTCCAGCAATTGCAATTGAGGTGATGCAACGGCTAGATGGAGTCTTTGGAATTGATATGGCTTATATCGCCGCTTGGCATCAAGCACCCGTTCGTGAAGGTCGTGACTTACTTCGTCTGCATTGGCAGATTACTTCTGTCCGTCGCGCCCCTGGAAAGTTAAAGTATTTAGCAGGTTCGGAATCTGCAATGGGCGCCTTCATTATGGATATGAAGCCAGAACAATCAGCTCAACAATTAAAAGATGTAAAGATTTAAGCAATGCCACACATCGCACGCCATTTTGAAGATCTATATGGCCGCAAGCCAGATGTCATTGCAGAGGCTCCAGGTCGGGTCAATCTCATTGGAGAACATATTGATTACAGCGAAGGTTTTGTATTGCCTTTTGCAATTGCAGATCGCACCTATGCAGCTATTGCCGCACGTCCAGATGGGCTAGTGCGAATTGCATCTCACCAGAGGCGTGAGCGAATCTTTAGCATTGATATCAAAGATGTAAAACCTGGTAGCAAAGGTGACTGGGAAAAGTATGTTCTTGGTGTTATTTGGACTCTAGGGATTACGCAAGGTGTAGATATTTTGGTTGATGGCAACGTCCCAGCAGGGGCAGGTCTATCTTCTTCCGCGGCTCTGGAATGTTCGGTAGCTGTTGGGCTCAATGAATTGTTCTCTCTCAACAAGTCTCTACCTGACTTGGCGCGTGCAACCCAAAAGGCCGAGAACGATTACGTTGGAATGCCTTGTGGGATTATGGATCAATCGGTATCGCTGATGGCGCAGGCTGGTGCAGCGCTACTTCTTGATTGCCGGGATCTGACGACAGAGTCGATTCCCTTCAACGTGGCAGCGGCAGGTCTTGAATTGCTCATTATTGATACGCAAGCTCATCATGCTCTCGTAGATGGAGGTTACGCAGAGCGCCGTGCCTCCTGTGAATCTGCCGTTGCCAAGCTAAAAATTCCCTCGCTTCGCCACCTAAGCCTTGCCGAGTTAGAGGCAGCGCAAAGCAAATTGACTGCAACTGAATACGTTCGAGTTCGCCATGCAGTCACCGAAATTGCTCGAGTGATGGATGCAGTTAAGGCGTTGCAAAGCTCTGACTTTGTCACTCTTGGTGAATTAATCAACCAATCTCACATCTCTCTTCGCGATGACTACACAGTCTCGTGCCCAGAACTCGATGTTGCAGTCGAAGCATCACTCTCTGTGGGCGCGTTAGGTTCGCGCATGGTCGGCGGTGGCTTTGGTGGAAGCGCAATCGCACTTGTACAACAGTCAGATATTGAAAAGGTGAAGAACGCAGTCACTGCAGCATTTGAATCCAAACGCTTTAAGAAACCGCGTTTCTTTTCCTCATTACCTAGCGCTGGTGCCAGCGCTCAAAGATTCTTATAGCGATGGCGCTGAACCTAAAGTAACTCGGTAGGTGCGGGTTCCACCCGTTGGAAGCTCGACCACGACTGTAACCGTTGTTCCTGGAACATATGAGCGTATTCGCACAATCGCAGAGTCATTGTTGGTGATCTTCACATTATCAATACTTTTGATAACAGAGCCCGCTGGAATACCAGCCTTATCAGCGCCTTCATTCGGGCTTAAGCGCGCGATTCTGGCTCCTACTCCGGTAAAGGTTTCATCGAAGAAAACACCGAGAACTGGGCGAGTAGATTTCCCAGTTGCGATGATTTCATCAATTACTCGCTTTGCTTCATTGATTGGAATAGAGAATCCCAAACCAATATTTCCCCCGATGCCACCAGATGAAAGAGTTGCAATCGCTGAATTAACTCCGATGATTCGACCACGTGAATCTACGAGCGCGCCTCCTGAGTTACCGGGATTAATGGCAGCGTCAGTCTGAATTGCATTTACATATGATTGTGAATCTGGAGTTCCAGTTGAAACTGGGCGGTTAAGTGCAGAAACAATTCCACTTGTTACAGTACTTGCCAATCCCAGCGGTGAACCGATTGCAAGTACTGGGTCACCGACGCTCACTTTGCTCGAATCACCAAGCGCAATCTCTGGAAGATTGCCCTTCTGCACTTGCAAAACCGCTAAGTCATATCCAGGATCGCGACCGACAATTCTTGCTGCAAATTGATCACCATTTGTGAGTTCGATGCGGATCGTGCCTGAATTAGCAGCGCTTTCAATCACATGGTTATTGGTGATGATAAAACTAGAAGTTGCATTTGATTTGTAGACAGAGCCTGATCCCGACCCTCTTCCACCTGGGCCAGAGACTGCAATCGATACGACAGAAGGCGTCACTAAGGATGAAATCGCCTTGGTGTTCATGGAATTGCCGCCGATCTCAACTAATGTGCGATTAGTTGAGCATGAGCCAGTGCTTGAAATGTAGAGCGCGCCAGTGCGGTTGTCGGCACAAGCTTTAACGGAACCAGCCTGTTGCGTATTCGCAACAGAAGTTAATGAACCTGCAACAGCAGCGCCGAGAACAAAGGCGACTAGGACTTTTCCACGGGTTGAAGGCACAAATTTCATACTTCTTATCTTGCCTAACATTCTTGAGATTTTCCTGTTGGAATGCTTGGAAGGGGCTTAACGCTCCCTGACTTGGATTCGAACCAAGAACCTGTCGATTAACAGTCGACTGCTCTGCCGTTGAGCTATCAGGGAATGGAAGCCGAACTCTACCTCAGGGGCGCTTGCCCTGCCAAAATCACGCAAAATGCTCGGTTCTAGAGCGAGCCAATCGCGAGTTCATGAAGCCCACGCTTTTGCGTTTCCAAGGCAACTAATTGTGCAAAAGCTTCGTTGTATTGCTTCTCATTCTCAACGGGATTTAATCGCTGCAAACTAGATTTGAGATCAGCAATCTTGCGGCTTACCAATACCTCACGAAGTCGGGCCACAATGCTTGAGACATACTTCTCTGAGACTGCGCCATCGGTTCGTACTGGTTCAACCGAAAGTTCGGTGAAGAGTTGTCGCATCCGCTCATCTGTGACACTCTCTAATTGAATTGGTTCTACCTTTGCCGCATCAATAATCCGGCGAAGTTCACGATATGCCGGATGAGTAAAGGCTTCTTCCTCGAGGCTCTTCCAATCAACAATCAACCCCGGCATCTGCAGCTTTGCTTTCAAGACTTCGCGCTCCAACATCAACGTGGGTTCATTGGGGTTTGGGCGCCACGATTCATCGCTTGCTGCTTGGGTAACGACTGGTTGCTGCGCACTCACCTTCTTGAGCGCAGAATTCACAGCTGCCGTGACAACTTCCATCTCAGTTCCTAGCCAACCGGCGAGTGACTTTATATATTCAGGGCGAAGTGATTTATCGCGAATAGCAGCCACGAGAGGCGCAGCCGTATTAAGTGCATTCACGCGCCCTTCTGCGGAATCTAAGTTATGTTTTTTCAACTCCGTGCGAATAGCAAATTCAAAGAGTGGCACACGCTTTGCAATTAGATCCCGAAGAGCAAGATCGCCTTTATGTTGTCGTAGATCGCAGGGATCAAGGCCATCAGGTTCGACTGCTACGAAAGTTTGCGTCACGAACTTTTGATCATCACCAAATGCTTTCATCGCAGCTTTTTGACCAGCCGCATCTCCGTCAAAGGTAAAGATAACTTCGCCACGGAAGGCATCGGCATCCATCAGCAGTCTTCGAATAATGCGGATATGGTCATCACCAAACGCAGTACCGCATGTGGCCACCGCGGTAGTGATTCCGGCTAAATGGCATGCCATGACATCGGTGTATCCCTCAACCACAACTACTTGGCGGTTCTTTGCAATATCTTTCTTTGCCATATCTAAGCCATATAAAACTTGGGATTTCTTATAGATGGGAGTCTCAGAGGTATTGAGATACTTCGGGCCCTGATCTTCTTCATCACTGGCTAACTTTCGCGCACCGAATCCAACAATGTCTCCAGAAATATCTTTAATCGGCCACATGATGCGATTGCGGAATTTGTCGATCGGTCCTCGCTCGCCCATCTTTGAAAGTCCAGCTTCCTCTAACTCTTCGATAGTAAATCCAGCAGCGCGCAAATGTTTGGTGAGAGCATCCCACGAATTTGGTGCATACCCGACTGCAAAAGTGTCACAAGCTGCCTTATCAAAACCACGCTTAGTAAGTAAGTCGCGAGCATGTGCTGCGTCAGGAGAGGAATTAAGTAAATCGCGATAGAACTTTGCTGCCTCTAAATTTGCAGCGTAAAGACGGGAACGTTTGGAAGTAGGCTGAGTGGGACCGCCTTCTTCATAACGCAAGGTATATCCGATTTGTGAAGCTAAGCGTTCGATAGTTTCAGTAAAACTTAGGTGATCGGTCTTCATCATAAAATCAATAACATCGCCACCAGCGCCACAACCAAAGCAGTGGTAATAGTTTTTGGATGGAGTTACGTGAAAAGAAGGTGATTTCTCATCGTGAAAAGGGCACAGCCCCTTTTTCTGTCCCCCACCTGCATTTTTGAGAGCCACCCCTGCAGCGGTAACAACTTCGTCGATATGCGCATGCTCGCGCACGTAGACAATGTCATCTGCCTTAATGCGTCCGCTCATGCTCCTACCTTAGCGACGCTTTGAAAGGTGTGCATGAAGTGCATATGCGCCGGGGTCCGTCAGGCTGGCAATCTGGTCAATTACGACGCGCAATTTCTCAGAATCGCTAGCAGCGCGTTTCCAATCATCCTCAAAGATGGGATCCAATTCAGCAGGAGCTGCACTGTAGAGCATCTCAACTAATTCATGAATCACAGTCTGTTGCTTTGCATAGCGTTCTTGTGACGCAGCAGCGTTAATTAAGTAATGGCCCGCTACCGCCTTCAGAAAATCAACTTCGATTTTCTGCTCACGTGGAATCTCTAGGTTTGCGTGGTAACGAGTTAAAGGTCCATCGCCATGCACTTTGCGAGTTTCTAGCTCAGCTGCAAGCACAAATCGGCCAATTAGTTGGGAAGTTGAATCCTTTAAGCGAGCTAGCGCACGATGAGTGCGATCAAAATTAGCGGGCCAACACGAGAGCTGCTGAAGTCTGGTGAGAGCTGCGGCTGCTTCTTCCTTTGTGGCATCGCTCTTGTAATTAGTCACCATTTCTTTGTACAGGACATCAAAATCTGTATCGAATTTTTTGACTGTAATCTGACCAGCGAAGATGGCGTCCTCTAAATCGTGGACTGAATAAGCGCAATCATCTGACCAATCCATGATCTGCGCCTCAATACATTTGCGTCCAACAGGTGCACCTGCGCGAACCCATGTAAAAATTTCGACATCGTCGTCATAGACGCCGAACTTTCGTGGATTTTCAGCTCGAGACCAGGGGTATTTCGTTGCAGCATCAAGTGATGCTCGCGTGAGGTTAAGGCCTAGGCTCTTTCCGTCTGCATCTACAGTCTTAGCTTCGATACGGGTAAGCAATCTAAATGATTGTGCATTTCCCTCAAATCCACCGCATGGCTCGGCAACGATTGCTAACGCTTCTTCACCATTATGTCCAAAAGGTGGGTGCCCCATGTCGTGCGATAGGCAGGCAGTCTCAAGTAGATCAGGATCTGCTCCTAATGATTCTCCGAGTTCACGACCAATCTGCGCACATTCAAGTGAGTGTGACAATCGAGTGCGTTGAAAATCGTTCTCCCACGGAACAGCTACCTGCGTCTTAGCTGCCAATCGGCGAAGAGCTGCCGAGTGAATAACGCGCGCGCGATCGCGAACAAATTCAGTGCGACCAGGACGTTTTGCTGGTTCATCAAGGAAGCGCTCTTGATCTTGCGCGCTATAGCCCTTAACCAACTCGGTCATACACATACCTTACAAGCCCACCATTGGTCAGATGGTCGCTGATATGAATACCTCGACGACCTAAGGTGATGTAGGCCAAATAAGCACCTGATTCACGTATCAAGTAGCGAGTGCGAGATTTCTCCAGAGTATTGGGGCCGGTCTTTGCTGGAGAACATGTTGCGATAGCGCCTAAATCATTTGCCATTCGCATCGCACGACCACAGTGATACGCATCAGTTGCGATGATGACGTTATAGATATTTCGCTTCTTCATCTCTGCGATGTAAGCCTTTGTTTGCGTGAAGGTATCGCGCCCTACAGGAAGGGAAATTACTTTTGACTGAGGCACTCCATGGCGAGATAACCAAAACTTTCCTGCCGCAGCTTCTGTTGTGCGATCACCTGGAGCGCCAGCACCAACAGTGATGATTAATGGAGCAAAACCTTTGTCGCGCAACTGTTTTGCTTCTTCCAATCGAGCCAGGAGAACTTCACCTGGCTTGCCATCTAATTGCGCGGCTCCAGGCACAACAATCACATCCGCTGAGTTTCGAAACGGTGGATGGTGCGCACTCTTCCACGTCATAAAAACTGCGTAACCCGGAATAATGATAACGAGCGCCAAAATAAAGGAAATTACGCGGCGAATAAATTTAAACATCATCCACCTGAAAACATATCTTCTGCATCGAGATGGATCATCTCGTCTGGATCATTGAGCCATCCATCAGGCAAGGTTGGCGGGCGTCCACTACTTGTGCGACCACGAGGTTTTTCTGCGATATCAACCGGGTATGGCTGATCATCTAATTGGTTCAGAAGTGAGCGAAGCTCGGCGAGAGAACCGACCATGCCAAAGCGGCGACGCAGCTCTGAAGGAACACGGAATCCTTTGAGATACCAAGCCATATGTTTACGCAGATCTCGACAACCGCGATCTTCTGACTCAAAGTACTCAACGATGAGTTCACCGTGGCGATACATGACTTCACTAACTTGGCGCAGGGTCGGCAAGACTTTCTTTTCTCCGCCGTTAAAAGTTTCAACGAGATCAGCAAATAACCATGGACGGCCAAGACAGCCGCGACCGACAACGACGCCAGCACACCCTGTTTCACGGACCATGCGCGCACCATCGGCTCCCGACCAGATATCGCCATTACCTAGCACTGGAACTCCAGTAGGTTTGAGATGCTCTACTAAATTTTTAATGGCAGACCAATCCGCCTGACCTTCATACATTTGTTGAGCAGTGCGTGCATGGAGGGCAACCCAGGCAACTCCTAATTCAGCGGCGGATTTAGCGGCTTCTAGATATGTGTGATGATCGGTATCAATTCCGATTCGCATCTTTACAGTGACAGGAATCCCATAAGGCTTCGCGTTATCAACTGCTGCTTTCACAATTTCTCGAAACAAATTCCGTTTAAAAGGTAGCGCCGCTCCCCCACCTTTGCGAGTAACTTTTGGAACAGGGCAGCCAAAGTTCATGTCAATATGATCAGCCAAATTTTCGCGACCAATCATCTTGACTGCTTCACCCATGTGGTGTGGATCAACGCTGTAGAGCTGCACAGAACGTGGCCACTCACCTACACCCGGTTCAATCATGCGAAGCGTTTCTGGAATTCTTTCAAGCAGTGCGCGCGCAGTCACCATCTCCGAGACGAAGAGCCCGGCACCTTGTTCGCGACAGAGCATGCGAAATGGCGCGTTGGTGATGCCCGCCATTGGTGCCAGAACGACCGGTGGATCGACTAAATGCACTCCATCTTTAAGAGGAAGTGAAAGAGGATCTAGCAGCCGAGTAGACGTGGCGCTAACCATGCTTCTACTTGATCAAGAGAGATACGCTCTTGCGCCATTGTGTCGCGATCGCGGATTGTGACTGCTTGATCTTCGAGAGATTCAAAGTCAATGGTGATGCAGTACGGAGTTCCGATTTCATCTTGGCGACGATAGCGACGTCCGATTGCACCTGAATCATCGAAATCAATATTCCAATTTTTGCGAAGCTGCGCCGCTAAGTCGCGCGCCTTTGGTGACAAATCAGCGTTACGAGAAAGAGGTAATACTGCAGCCTTTACTGGCGCTAACCGGTGATCAAGCTTCATCACAGCGCGCTTTTCCATTTCGCCCTTGGCATTTGGTGCTTCATCCTCAGTGAACGCATCCATCATAAATGTCAGCGTGCAACGATCTACACCTGCTGCTGGTTCGATGACATAGGGAGTCCAGCGTTCATTCTTCTCTTGATCAAAGTAAGAAAGGTCCTTACCAGAAGCTGCTGAGTGAGCCTTGAGATCGAAATCTGTTCGATTAGCAATTCCTTCGAGCTCGCCCCATTCAGTACCTGCAAATTCAAATTTGTACTCAATATCCGCTGTGCGTTTTGAATAGTGTGACAACTTCTCTTTTGGATGATCGTAGATGCGTAAACGGTCTGGATTAATTCCTAAATCTTTGTACCACGCAAGGCGAGTATCAATCCAATACTGATGCCACTCTTCATCCGTTCCGGGAACGACAAAGAATTCCATCTCCATCTGCTCGAACTCACGAGTGCGGAAGATGAAGTTTCCAGGCGTAATTTCGTTACGGAAAGACTTACCAATCTGGCCGATTCCAAATGGTGGTTTCTTGCGAGAAGTCGTAAGAACTTGATCAAAGTTAATAAAAATTCCTTGTGCTGTTTCAGGTCGAAGATAGGCCAGCCCTGATTCATCTTCTACAGGTCCAAGAAAGGTCTTGAGCAATCCAGAAAATTGCTTGGGGGTAGTGAATTGGCCTTTATTTCCGCAGGCAGGACAGTTCATATCGGCAAGGGATGCCAACTTCTTTCCATGCTTAGCTTCATAAGCTTCTTCCAAATGATCCGCACGGTAACGCTTATTACAAGCAGTACATTCGGTAAGTGGATCGCTAAATGTGGCGACGTGTCCGGATGCTTCCCAAACTTCACGCGCCAAAATTACTGATGAGTCGATTCCGACAACATCTTCGCGCCCCATGACCATGGATTTCCACCATTGGCGCTTTACATTGTTCTTAAGTTCGACTCCGAGTGGGCCGTAATCCCACGATGCACGTAGACCTCCGTAAATTTCAGAGGAGGGAAAGACAAATCCACGGCGCTTGGATAGCGAAACGATATTTTCTAAACGATCAACGGCCACAATGCTCTCCATCCGGCTAATTTACTTAGCCGGTGAAATTGAGATTGACCATCCGGCTGGCTGTCGGCGAAGGCAACGGTCGTTGCCAACGTAAGTAAGATTATTTTACTCGTACGCTCCAGGCTCATCGATCGCGCGAGCAAGAACTGGAATCGCCTCCAACTTGGCGCGCGTTGAACTTAACGCTCTGCGATACGAACCTACGTTCTCCCATTCAGTAGTCAGAACCCAGAGAGTTGGTTCATCAAGATTTTGACCGACCGTTCCAGAGATAAATCCGGCCGCCTCAGAGAGCACTGCCTTGACTCCTTCGAGTTCATGGCGAAAATCGACTCCATCTTTGAGCTGAACCTGGAATCTGGCGATGGCGAGCATGGCTGCAAGCGTAGGGGGCTGCTCTATGGAAATGAAAATCATTTTCATTTCTGCTACCTTCGCCCCATGAATACAGCTATCGCCCTCGCCGCAGTTACGGCTCTAGCCACCACTGCAGGTGGTTTTCTCGCCATCAAATCAAAGGATCGGCTCCACCTGGTTTTAGGACTTTCGGCAGGTCTGCTGCTTGGTCTCGTTGCATTTGATCTACTTCCAGAAGTTTTCGCTCTTGGTACCGGTGAAGTTTTCGGAGCCCCCGCTGTATCTGTCGCGCTCATTGCTGGATTTTTACTTCTGCACTTCTATGAACAACTCTTTGGTTCACATGAACCAGCTGAATCTGATTATGGACACGATCACGATCACTCAGCGAACGTTGCTGGAGCGCTTGGCGCACTTGCCATGGGGGGCCATGTTTTCCTTGATGGTTTAGCGCTAGGTGTTGCTTTTAAAGTCAGTTCAGATTTAGGTATCGCAGTCTTTATCGCGCTACTTGTCCATGCCTTTAGCGATGGGCTCAACACAGTCTCGTTTCTCATCAAGAGTGGTAAGTGGGGAAAGAAAGGCATTTGGTTGCTCGGGGTTGATGCCATCGCTCGAATAAGCGGTGCAGCTCTTGGTACCAGTTTGGCGCTCGGAAATAATCTCATTGCTCTTTATCTCGCAGGCTTTGCAGGAATTGTTATTTATCTTGCCACGTCACATATTTTGCCAGAGGCACATTCTCGCCATTCATCACGTCTGACGATTATCGCAACTATGTTGGGTGTTCTTGTGATGTGGGGACTGGTGAGCTACTTACATAGCGGTGATGCACACGCCCACGGTTCAGAAACTGAAATACATGAAGATAGCAACCACAATGATCATAAAGATGAAGTGCATAAAGATTAATGTCGCGCTCTAATCCTCGTGTTTTAAGTACTCTCGAACGTGCTGGTGGTTTTGCTAGCGCACAAGAGGTATATCGACTGATGCAACGTGAAGGTGAAAGTATCGGGCTAACCACTGTGTATCGCGCCTTACAGAGCTTGGTCAATGACAAAGTCGTTGATGTGCTGCGCCGCGAAGATGGTGAAGCAATTTATAGACTATGTGGCGAGACCCATCATCATCACCTAGTCTGTAAAAACTGCGGCAAAACGGTAGAAATTGAAGGTGGTGCAATCGAAAAGTGGGCAAAAGTCATGGCCGAAGAACACGGCTTTCGCGATATTGGACATACCGCTGAGATCTTTGGCCTCTGCAGCAAGTGTTAATGGTGAGAGACTAACTACATGACGCTATGGAGAACGTTGAGCGCTATTACTGGGATCGCAGTAGTAGTGATTTATGCGGGAGGCGCAAATTACTGGAATCGACAAGATGGTTGGTACCAGTCGCTCAATCAACCTTCATGGCAACCACCTGGCTTCGTTTTCGGTTTGATTTGGCCTTACAACTTTATTGTTATTGGCATTGCGCTCTGGGTTATCGCCAGCAAAGCATCTCCCTCGCTTGTAGCAACAGCCCTTGCCCTTTTTTCCATCAGCGTCATTTTTGCGCTGCGCTGGTCTTACCTTTTCTATTCGGTTCACGATTTAAAAGCTGCAGCTTTCTCACTTTTAGCAACAGCCATTCTGACGTTGCCGCTTCTAGTGATTACTTTTTCTCAATCCATCAAAGTGGGGATTGCACTGATTCCCTATCAAATCTGGATTTTTACTGCAGCAGCTCTCAGCGCCAGCTACGCCCAAAATAATTAAGCGCTACGCGCTTCCGAATCTGCGTTCTCTCGCTGAATAAATCTCGATAGCTTTCCACAATAACTTGGGGGTCATATCCGGCCACAAGACATCCATAAAGACAAATTCCGCATACGAAGATTGCCACGGCAAAAAGTTGCTGGTGCGTTGTTCGCCCGAGGAGCGCAAGAACATATCTACATCGCGCATCTTTGGTGAGTAAAGATATTTTTCAAG
>CAYWWZ010000029.1:0-5192 GCA_964462495.1 uncultured Candidatus Planktophila sp.
GGTGTGCGTACTCTCGACGAACTACAGCCTCGGCACGTGCGCTTGCTACATCGCGGGTAGTGTTTCGAACAACTAATTCCGGCTGAAAGTTCACCTCTTGGTGGGCATGCGCTTCAATACCTTCGCACTCTGAAAGTAAGAGCTGAGTTGCAACCGTTCCCAATTGATAAGCAGGTTGTGAAATTGAGGTCAATGGAACAGCTGCAGATGGTGCAAATTCAATATCATCATAACCAATCAGCGATACATCATCGGGAATTCGGATTCCACAGGCAAGTAAACCGCGCATCATGCCGAGTGCGAGCAAGTCATTGGCGCAGAAAATAGCGCTTGGGCGATCTGGAAGCGCTAAATACTCAGCAACTACTTCTTCACCTGCTGCAAAGGTCATGCTGGCAGCGCGAATGGTTTGAATCTTCAACTTATGTGACTTTGCCGCAGCAGCAACCCCTTTAGAGCGATCAGCTGCCTGCGGAATGGTTTCTGGTCCACAGACCCAAGCGATATTTGTATGGTGCAAAGAGGCTAAGTGTTCAATTGCAATTTCACCACCACGGATGTCATTGACAGAGACCGAACATTCCGTAGAAGTTTTGCCAGCTGCATCAATGAGAGTTACGGAGATGCCACGCTCCTTCAACATCTTGATATGTCCTGGCTTCAAACTGGTGGGCGTGATCAAAACGCCTTTGACCATCTGTTCAATCAGAACGCTCATAAATCGCTCTTCGCGCTGATGGCTCTCATTCGTGTTACAGATAAAGACCGCGTAATTTTTCTTGGCGGCAGCATCTTCAACCCCACGTGCAACTTCGGCAAAGAATGGGTTAGAAACATTTGGCACAACCAAGCCCAGCGTGCGGCTATGGCCTGCGCTCATCTGTTTGACGTAACCGTTGGGGTTGTAGCCCATCTCTTCGATGACCTGCAGAACTCGCTTGGCAGTTTCAGGCGCCACAATGCCGGGGCGATTGAGCACATTTGAGGCAGTGCCGACCGAGACCCCCGCCTTCTTCGCGATATCCCGCAAACTGATATTCATAGCGGCAATGATGGACTGTTCAATTGAGCAAAGTCAATCGCGTTCAACTTTCACGCGTAAATCCGCGATGAATGCGTTCAAAAAGTGTTTACTTAACCACCGTCTTATACATTCTTGAAAGAGCGAACTCATGATGGCCACCGCGTTCAGCCTTGGTCAATTTTCCGTTGGCTACTTGAACAATCTCATCAAATATTCGCCCACCGACTTCAGCGAGAGTCTCGATGCCATCTGCAATGGTGCCCGCATCCAAGTCGATCAAATCAGGGATTGATTCATACATCGGAGTATTTGTTGAAACTTTAATGGTTGGCATGATGGCAGAGCCTGTTGGAGTACCGCGCCCTGAGGTAAAGACAACTACGTTGATATGTCCTGCCCCGAAACCAGCGAGCTGTTCAATGTCATGTCCTGGTGTATCCATGAAGTAGAGACCAACTTTAGTTGGGATTTCACCAAATTCGAGGGTGCCAGTAAATGGCGCGTTTCCAGCTTTTTTAGCAGCGCCCAATGACTTCTCTTCCAGTGTAGAAAGGCCGCCTTCAATATTTCCACGCGACGGTTGTGCCCCGCGGATATCGATACCTTCGTAGTTGATGGAATTCTCATAACGAGCAACCATCTCAACAATTTTCTTGCCGACTGCTGGATCTAGTGCGCGTGCTGCTAGGAGATGTTCTGCGCCAAGAATCTCAGTGGTCTCACCAAGTATCGATGTTGCACCTAATTCAACGAGGCGATCACTGGCAACACCGAGCGCAGGATTTGCAGTGATTCCTGAGAGCGCATCTGATCCGCCGCATTCCAGACCTAAAACAATTGCGCTCCATGGCGCATCAACTCGCTCTTCCGCCTTTGCTTGTTGTAGATAGGTATTGGCAATCACAGTTGCCTCTTGCTGCAATTTTTCCATCGAACCAACTTCTGGCAGAAGTAGATTGGTGAAACGAGTAAGTCCCAGTGCTTGGGCACTCTTGATGATCTCTTCCTCTTCAGGGCTTCCGATCGAGAGAAAGACTGTTGCAAAGATATTGGGATTAGATGCATATCCGCTCAACGTAAAAATAATACGAGCTAGATCATTATCCTTTTCGCCCGACCAATCATGGCTAATCGCTACTGCTCCATTTGAATTATCAGCAATAGCGCGGGCTGATGATGACAAGGCAGAGTGCAACGGCAGAATCAATACTTGGTTGCGCAATCCCCACGCACCATTGGCGCGTTTGTAAGCTTTAAGTGGCGATTGCATTATGCACTTCTCACAATTCTCGGCGCGCGAATTTCACCGCTCTTGCTCTTTTCGGCAATAGTTTCTTTTCCAGATGCCACTTCGACAATAAGCGGAACAATTCCAGAGAGCAGGTTCTTCTCATCGATATCAAAATCGCCTCGGATGGCCTGATGAAGCGCGCTGCTGCCGGCAACGTTGATAACAGGAATGAGTGGGAAACCTGATGCAGGCTGGTTATCGTGTGGGAAACTAATAATGAGGTGAACTTTTTCTTGAGATAGCTTAGAAAAGGTTTCCGCTGAGCTTGCATCTGAGCGAGCCACAACCACTTCGCAGCCCTCGTCTTTTAGCAATTGTTCTAGCGCTGGTGCATCGCTTACCTCACGACCGAGATCAATTCCGACACGTAGGTGTGCAACTGTGAGCGGTGTCGTTGGAAATGCTGCAGAAAGTTCTTGCGCTGCCTTGACCCCCGCGGCAACTGTGCCTTCCACTCCACCGCTTTCTTGAATGATGCGATATTGGGTTGACTTGTTGCGACTCAATAATTTGGCAGCTAACTCTTGGCTTTGAATTGTTTCGCAGCCAAGTCCGACGGCCAGGACTGAACTGACGTTGGGGTGATCTGCTAGCGAAACAAAGAAGTTGTCGATGCCCGCCACATCATCTCCAATGATTCCGCACCCATGTTGGTGAGCAAAGGTGACTGCTCCAACTTCGGTGGCAATTCTGCGTGATACATGAGTAGAACAGACAACAGTAGGAAGTATGAGTTGGTGGTTGCGAATACCGGCACCACGATTGCCATGATCAAAGCCTTTAATTGCGCCGCTAATTGTCATTCCTATACCTGTTCCGCGGATAGTCGATCACCCAAAATATTATGGACATGAACATGTTCACCGATTGCGATAGGTGCTACGGCATGTCCCATACGCTCGCCGTACTTAATGATTCCCTCGTTCTTTGCAATCGCCTTAGTTGCGATTTTATGGCCGCGCGGGATCTTGTTCTTTACAGTGATGGTGATGTCATCTTGTTCGACAACATCTCCCTCTGCCAGGTCTGCCAAACAGACTGCGATATTGTCACGCGCATCTAAAATCAAAACTTTTCTCATCAGGGCGCTACCTTATCGAATCTCTTGATTTTGCATAGGTGAAACTAAGTTGAGAAATTCCTGATACTTCTCTTCGTAGATTGCTACCTCATCACTATTGGGTGCAACGTGCTCGATTGTTGAACTGTTAAATCTATCCAAACCTGCTGCTAATTCCCCACCTTGCGACGCCGCATACGCAATCATGGCCGCGCCAATATCTGAACCAGATTCCTTCACAATAGAAATAGTGCGGTTAAGGACTGCGGCACGGATGGAGTTCCAGATATGAGAGCGTGCGCCTCCCCCGACAGTGAAGAGTTTTCCAGTCAGTGGAGCACCAGCGGCTGCCAAAGTTTGGTAGGCCAGCTTCTCTGCAAATGCAATTCCTTCTAAGGTGGCGCGATACTCATCAACATCACCTTGTGGTGAGGCCGTAAAAATTCGCCTCATCTCTTTATTGGCAATTGGAAATCTCTCACCAACTCCCACCAGTGGATAGAGAACTAGCGATGCCGGTCCATGTGCTTGCGCTTTCTGATCCCACTCTGCAATCTCACCAGAAAGTTCGCTAAAAGAGATACCACCGAGATTTGAAGCCCCACCAGTTAACCAACGATTACCAGGAAGAAGATGGCTATAAAAACCTGGACCATGCACTTCTTGGGCCGACACAATTTTTATCACCATCGTGGTGCCCAGCGTTGTCACCGCACTGCCCAAGGCTGAAGAGCCGACTGAGATCTGTGCAGTGCAGCCATCTGTCATAGCAGCATAGATAGGTATGTCATCGTGCACAGTTCTGCCAAGCAAAGTTCCTGGCGCAACAATCTTCGGCAGAGAAAGCGACAAGTCGCTTGCTATCTCGCGGGCAGAGCTAGTCCAATCACCTTCTTGCAGATTGACGCCAGTCTTCAGAGCATGGCTCCAATCCGTTGCAATCTCATTCAGATCTCTGCCACAGAGATGTGCCACCACAAACTCAGGTGTATGTGCAAAGAGATACTTCCCCGCGCCAACTTCCTTGATAATTGCGGCAGCGCGAGCCAGCGGATTATTGGCCCGTCCATCGTTATACATCGCAGCAGGTGCTATGGGATTTCCCTGCAAATCTGTTACTACAAAAGTTCCTGAGGTGGCTGAAATTGAAATCGCAGCAACTGAAAATCCATCGCTCGCTGCTTTCTTTACGCTCGCAGCAATCGCTTTTTCAATAGCTAAGTTCCAACTCCGCGGATCCTGGGTAAGTCGACCATCGGAACCACGCACCACTGGAGCAAGCTCTTCAGATGTTCGAAAGTGAATTCGTCCAGAACTATCGATGAGCGTTCCACGTACTGATTGCGTGGCGCAATCAATTCCTAGCCATAATTCCTTCATCACAGTGCAGCGATCGCGTCTGGAATTCCAATGAGTGATTTCAAAACGATATCGGGTGTAGCTAAATCGCTATCGGAGGGTTCTGGATTAGCCTCACCACGAAGAATCCACGCAGTGCGCATCCCGAGACCTTGTGCCGGAAGTACATCTGTATCCAAACGATTGCCGATGTGAACAATCTGCTCTGGGGCACATTTAAGTGCATTGATAGCTTTTCTAAAGATTTCGGGGTCTGGTTTTTCTACGCCAACTAGGGCAGATACCCCCATGAAATCAATGAGGGGCGTTATTCCATGAGCAGTTAAGGAATCGACAACTGTGGCCGCTTGATTTGCCACAATTCCAATTGCGCAGCCTTGCTCGCGCATCTGCTTGATACAGCTCTTCGCATCGTCATAGAGATCTGCGTCGTTAAATTTCCACAAAGCTGTCGCCTT
>CAYWWZ010000029.1:5292-11516 GCA_964462495.1 uncultured Candidatus Planktophila sp.
TTATCACCCGTAAGCAATTTGCGCCGGGCTACTTCATCGGGGCGAAAGGCAATCGTTTGCGCGGCAGAGTTTGGAATAAAGTTGATTCCGCCAGCGGCGAGCGCGCCCAACCTCACTCGCGCAGCTTTCACGGCAATCTGCGTTGTTGCCAGCGCCTCCTCTTTTCCATTTCCAAAGGTGCAAAGGCCATGGTTACCCAAAATAATTTGTCGTGGACTCATTCCATACTGTTCGCGGTACTTCAAAGCTCCCGAATAGAAGCCAAGGCCAAGTGATAACCCGGGTTCATCGTAAGGAAGGTAGAGCGGGATCGGACCGCAGATCACACTCTCATCAGGAAATACTGTGCCGCTGTAATGAGCTGCTGCATCCTTACTAGCTGCCAGCGCAACAACTGGCGTGGGATGGGTGTGCAAGGACCATGTGGATTCCAAGAGATGGAAGGCCACAACATGCACCAAAGTTTCAATACTTGCCTTCTTCTGTACTCCATTGGGAGTTACTGCTGACTTTAAGATTGCATCGAGTGCGCTATCCAAAGCTGGTGAACGCCCATTCTTATGAGCATCCTCGAGAATTTCTACCGACTTACTGAGGCTTACCCAGACCCAATCTTCGGCGGTGGCTTCTCCCATCACTACTCCGCTGGCCTTTACTAAGAAGCGATCCCCGGCAGCATCAAGAACTGCTGCATTCCCTTCAGCCAAAATCGTCAGATCAGCGTCCGGTGCACCAGCGCGTACTGCTAAATCTGAAATCTCTTCTGCCAATGTAGCCATGATGCTCCTTTTATCTGGAAATTAACTCTTCATAACGTCTACGTACTGCGCTGATCTGATCGCGAACCACGGTATCGCGTGTTGGTTGATAGGTGCCAACTTTCATGCCACTGGATGCAATTAATGATCTTGCCGAGCCTATATCTGCAATTTCTCCTGTAGCAATTGCTTGCACTATCGCATTACCAATTGCAGTAGCTTCAATGGGTCCCGTGATTACCTCTTTATTGGAAATATCTGCCGTCATCTGAGATAAATGTTCATTCTGCGCACCACCACCAACGATATGAATAGCTGGCATGGCTAATCCGCTGCATTCAGCAAGTACATCTGCCGTATGTGCATATTGCAGCGCGAGAGATGCAAAGGTGGCTTGAGCGATTTCTCCTGGTGTGTGCGGAATGGGTTGTCCTGTAGCTTTGGCATACTCCTGAATGCGAGAAATCATTCCGCCGGCGTAAATGAATTCGGGCGCATCAACATAGAAGAGAGTGCGCCAAGGGTCGGGTTCGCTCTTGGCGGCAGCAACGAGATCGATATAGCTGATATCTATTCCTTGTGACTTTAAATCACGCCGTACTTCTTGGATGATCCAGAGCCCTGTGATATTTCGCAGCAAACGGATACTGCGATCAAAACCACCTTCATTGGTAAGTCGCTCGGTCAAGGTAATCTCATTGGTAATCGGTGAGTCAATTTCTACGCCCATCAGCGACCAGGTGCCCGATGAGATGTAGGCGCTACCTGGTGATTCCAGTGGTGTTGCAACAACTGCAGATGCTGTGTCATGGCTCGTAGTTGCAATGCATCGAAGTGGTCCGATTCCAGTCTTACTTTGAATCTCAGGGGTGATAACTCCACGAATAGTTCCGGCATCTTCTACAGTGCCGAAGACATGCATCGGAATATTTAGATCCTTGGCTAATTTGTATGCCCATTCATTCTGCTGGGTGTCGTACAAACCCGTCGTAGATGCAATCGTGTACTCGGTACCAATCTTCCCCGTTAAAGCATGCAAAATCAGATCGGGCATCAACTGTAAATAGTGAGCACGTTCTAACTCATCCGGCGTTTTATCTGCAATCGCAAGCAGTTGAAAAATTGAATTAATCTCAAGTAATTGCGCACCTGTTTCGTAATGCAAACGTTCAGCGCCAACGATGCCGGAAGCCTTTGCTAGATAGCCATCAGTACGATGGTCGCGATGGCTAACCGGAAGAGAGACAAGCTGCTGATTCTGATCAAGCAGCCCAAAATCAAGTCCCCAGGTATCGACACCGAGTGAGTCAAATGGGCCACGTGGCGCTGCAAGTGAGAGCGCGTGAATTATCTCTTCCACAATTTTAGGAAAATTCCAGCAACGTCTCCCCAAAGAATCATGTACCACGGGAGTTTCAAAGCGATAGAGAACTTCCGTCGAGATCGCATCGTGGCCAATGTCGACAACAACAAGGCGGCCAGACTCTGCACCCATATCGAGTGATAAATACCGACCCATGGCGCTCCCTTCAACTCATGCCCCACTCTTATGCAAAGCGAGAAAAATTCCAAG
Organism: uncultured Candidatus Planktophila sp.; assembly: GCA_964462495.1. GTDB lineage: Bacteria > Actinomycetota > Actinomycetes > Nanopelagicales > Nanopelagicaceae > Planktophila. The sequence continues at coordinate 7,624 of CAYWWZ010000029.1, forward strand.
AACGGCTTCTAACATTTTGTTATCAAGTTCTCTGCGGGGTAACGCCTTGAATTGTTCAATGGGTGGAAGGCGCTCTTTACCTTTGCAAAACCTACCCGCGGAATCTCTAGTACCTTGGAACTTTACTGAATAAGATTTCACACCAATCAAGGCACGGCTTGCAACACACTAGACAGGAGACTGCATTGGCGAACAAGGGCGACCTTCTTCTTGAAATGAAGGATGTAAAGAAAAGATTTGGAGGTGCAATTGCACTTCGCGGAACAAATCTCTCAGTTCGTGCTGGCGAGATTCATGCACTCCTTGGTGAAAACGGTGCGGGCAAATCCACCATGCTCAAGATTCTTGCAGGTGTCCATGAACACGATGCCGGAACAATAACTCTCGGTGGTGCGCCATTTATTTCTGGTTCGCCACAGGCTTCTATTGATCAGGGAATCGCCGTGATTTATCAAGAGCCTTCGCTCTTCTTAGATTTGTCTCTGGCTGAAAATGTCTTCGTTGGTCGTCAACCTAAAAAGGGTTTAGCGATTGATTGGAATGAAGCTCAGACTCAGGCAAGCAAACTTTTTAAGGAATTGGGTGTTGATCTCGATCCAAAGCGGCAAGCGCGTGGTCTTTCTATCGCGGACCAACAAGTTGTTGAAATCGCTAAAGCGCTATCGATGAACGCCAACATCATCTTGATGGACGAGCCAACTGCAGCTCTATCTGCCTCTGAAGTAGAGCGCTTGATGACAGTGATGCGCAATCTCCGCGCTGCCAATAAGGCAGTTATCTTTGTGAGCCATCGCCTTGATGAAGTCTTTGCTATCTCAGACTTCATTACGGTGATGCGTGATGGAGCAACGGTCTCGGAAAAACCAATTTCAAGTACAGATCTCCAGACAGTCATCAAGGAGATGGTTGGCCGTGAGCTCACTGAACTCTTCCCAAAGACCGAACACCCAATCGGTGACGTTGTACTTGAAGTAAACGATCTCACCAATCCTGCGTATTTCCGCAACGTATCTTTCACAGTTCGCAAGGGGGAAATCGTCGCACTGGCTGGTCTCGTTGGAAGCGGACGTTCGGAAATTGCTCGCTCTATCTTCGGAGTCGATTCTTATGAGTCAGGTTCAGTAAAAGTTAATAACAAACCCCTCAAAAAGAACTCCCCTATAGCTGCGATGGCCGAGAAAATCGCGCTTGTTCCAGAAGATCGTCGCCAGCAAGGACTCTTCATGGTCGCTGGTGTAAATCGCAATATCTCAATGGAATCATTTGATCGGCTGAAGGGACGCATCTTTCTTAACTTTAAGAAAGAACGAGCTCTCACAAATAAATGGAAAGAGAATCTGAGTATTAAATATGCTGATCAATCAGATCCTGTTGATCGCCTATCCGGTGGAAATCAGCAGAAGACCGTGCTAGCCAAGTGGTTAGCCACAGATCCAGATCTCTTGATTGTCGACGAACCTACTCGTGGAATCGATGTCGGTACAAAATCAGAAGTTCATAAGCTCATCGACAAGGCAGCAGGTGAAGGTAAGGCAGTTCTCATGATTTCGAGCGAACTTCCCGAAGTGCTTGGTATGGCTGATCGCATCATTGTGATGCGCGAAGGTCGTCAGGTGACTGAGATTTCTCGCAAGGATGCAACTCAAGAAAATGTCATCGCTGCAGCTACCACCGGAAAGAAGGTCATCTAACAGTGGCATCTCTATTTAAGAAACGAGTTATGGGGCGCGAAGCAAGCCTGGGCGTCATTCTGATTTTCTCCATCGGAATTACCGGCTTTATTAATCCTCGCTTCGTGACAGGTGATGGAACCCGCGATCTTCTCTCGGCAACAGCAATTGTTGCGCTACTTGCTATTGGTATGGCACCCGTCATGATCATGCGCCATATCGACCTCTCTATTGCATCAACTGTCGGCTTCTCTGCCTGGTTGGTTGCTGACTTCTGCGCTAAAAATCCATCATTCACCTGGGTGCAGTGCTTCATCATCGGTGGCGCAGTTGGTATTGCTGTCGGCGTCATTAATGGTCTGCTGGTCGCAGGTTTACGCCTTCCATCTCTAGTTGTAACTCTCGGCACTCTCTACATCGTCCGTGGTGGCGTCTATGTCGTCTCAAACTCTGTCGACTACAACGCGCAAGAGATGCCACCGAGCCTGCTCTCGCTGGGACAGAAAACATTTGCTGGGCTACTGCCATTCCCATTCCTGATGGTGCTTATATTGATGGCTGTTGTTGGCTGGTACATGAAGTACACCAAGGCGGGACGTGATTGCTACGCAATCGGTAGCAATCCACCTGCTGCAGATTTGGTTGGCCTCAAAGTCTTCCGCAGAACTTTCTTGGCTTACATCTTCTGTGGTTTTATTGCAGGAATCGCAGGTGTCTTCTACTTGATGCGCTTTGCTCAAGTTGACTCAACAGCGTTTTATGGACAAGAACTAGCTGTTGTTGCAGCAGCCGTTATTGGCGGTATCGGACTTCTTGGTGGAGCAGGTACAGCTGTCGGTGTCGTAATTGGTGCGCTTTTGGTGCAGACAATTCAGGGTGCGCTTGCCGCGCTGGGCGTCGATGCATTCTGGAAGTCGGCTATTAATGGATTGCTTCTTATTGTTGCCATCTATGCCGATCGAGTTCTTGCAAAACGAACCGAGAAAGCCTTACTGGCCCAACGAATCAAGGAAAGGGTTTAATCGTGTCTGAGAAAAATACCTTCAAAGTTCGCAAGTCCTGGGACACAGCAATCCTTGCTCTCCTCTTTGCAGTATGGGTGCTTGCTTCATTTACTACAGATAACTTCTTAAGCTCCATTAACGTTTCGCAGATTTTTTCCAACTCCAGCGAAATCATGATCATGGCCTTTGCAATGGTCTTCCTCATTATCACTGGAGAAATTGACCTCTCTATTGCTTCAATCTTGGCGCTCAGTAGCGCAATGTTGGGTTGGTCGTATGCAGCGGGAGCACCTATCTGGCTCTCCATCATTATTGCGATGGCAGTTGGTACAGCGTGTGGATTTGTAAATGGCTTCTTGGTGACCAAATTAGGGTTGGGATCTCTTGCAGTCACTATCGGTGCGCTAGCGCTCTATCGCGGTATCGCTAACGGAATTCTCGGTACTGAGACGGTCAACGAATTTCCAGAATTTTGGACGACCTGGGGCTTTGACACTATCGGAACAACTTTTATCCCACAAACGCTTCCTGTCATCATCATCTTCGGAATCTTCTTTGCACTATTGCTACATAACACTGCTTTTGGTCGTCGCACTTTGGCGATTGGACAGAGTCCTGAAGCAGCTCGGTTTGCTGGAATAAATGTGACTCGCCACAAAATCATCGTATTTACCTTTACAGGTTTTATGTCTGGTGTTGCAGGCGTCATTTACACATTCCGCTTCTCAACTGCGCAGGCAGATAATGGAATCGGTCTTGAACTTCTTGTTATCTCTGCCTGCTTGCTCGGTGGAGTCTCCATCTTCGGCGGCGTTGGAACCATGTGGGGCGTTGTTGCAGGTGTACTCCTTGCCAGCAGCGTTGAGTCATGGCTTACTCTTCAAGAAATTAATGCTCAGTGGCGCACAATCGTCACAGGTATCTTGCTCTTGATCTCCGTCGCAGCTCCTGTACTCGTCGATAAGTACAAGAGAGCAAGAGCGACTGCCGCCAATAAGGGTTAAGTTAATTGCGGGTAATCCCCGATGATTGAACAATTCAACCAGTTCTTCATCGGGGATTTTCCATTTTATTTAAGGACATTCACCAAATCGTTATAAACCAAACCTAGAAGTTTGGCGCGCTCCCGCCTAGAGTTTTGGCACGGGCTCAGACAGAAATTGCTCTGAACCAGGCACGGGTTGTGAAATAAATATTTCACAGCGTTTTCAACGAAAGG
>CAYWWZ010000030.1:0-11268 GCA_964462495.1 uncultured Candidatus Planktophila sp.
ATCGCAACCTCTCATTTATCGGTGTGCTTGCTAAGCACATGTACTCATAAGGATTCCCATGGCTTCCCAAACCCCGCTACAGAAGATTAAGAAATCGGTAAAGCCTGAAGAGAAAAAAGATGGTGGAAAGAAGGCGCCCCAAACTCGTGCTCAGAAGATTTTTCGTGGACCGCTCTTCTGGATCATTGTTGCAATCTTTGCAGTAACTATCTTTGGACAGATCACCAGCGCTGCCAATCGCTATACCGAGATCAAGACTTCCCAAGCGCTTGCCGCGATTTCGCAATCACAAGTTGAATCTGCAGTTCTAGTCGATAAGTCGCAGAAGATTCGCCTAATTCTCTCTGGTGGGAACACCATCAAGGGATCGACAAAGGTAGAAGCTTCTTATGTTGCCCGCCAAGAACCAACGTTGGTGGAAGCCCTCACCGCTAACCCACCAAGTAAGGGTTGGAGCGTTGATGTTCCAACGCAATCATTCCTATCTACCTTCTTCTTTACCTTCGGCCCAATTTTAATTATTGGCTTCCTCTTCTTCTTGTTACTGAGCCAAGCGCAAGGCGGCAACCGAGTATTTTCATTTGGAAAATCACGCGCTAAGTTACAGAACAACGATGTTCCACAAAATACCTTTGCAGATGTTGCTGGCGCCGATGAAGCGATTGCTGAACTTGAAGAAATTAAAGATTTCTTAGCTGACCCAAGTAAGTATGCGCTGCTAGGCGCCAAGATTCCTAAAGGAGTTCTTCTTTATGGCCCACCAGGAACCGGTAAGACACTTTTAGCGCGCGCTGTGGCAGGTGAAGCCAAAGTTCCTTTCTATTCAATTTCTGGCTCTGACTTCGTTGAAATGTTTGTTGGTGTAGGTGCCGCACGTGTGCGCGACCTCTTTAACCAAGCAAAGGCAAATGCGCCTGCAATTGTCTTTGTTGATGAAATTGATGCAGTTGGACGTCAACGTGGTGCAGGTATGGGTGGTGGCCACGATGAACGTGAACAGACGCTCAATCAGTTGCTGGTTGAAATGGATGGCTTTGAAGCCAACGGCCAAGTTATTTTGATCGCTGCCACCAACCGTCCCGATGTTTTAGATCCAGCGTTGCTACGTCCCGGACGTTTTGATAGACAGATTCCAGTAGAGCGACCTGATCTCAAGGGGCGCGAAGATATTCTCAAGGTTCATGCGAAAGATAAGCCAATTTCTAAAGATGTTGAACTTGTTGCATATGCTCGGCGCACCCCAGGTTTTACCGGCGCAGATTTAGCAAATGTTCTCAACGAGGCCGCTTTGCTTACGGCACGAGAAGGCTTGAAGACAATTACAAATACTCAGATTGATGAAGCGATTGATCGCGTCATGGCTGGGCCACAACGCAAGTCACGCTTGATGTCTGAAGAAGAGCGCCGTGTCACTGCTTATCACGAGGCAGGCCATGCACTTGTAGCTCATGCACTTCCACATACGGATCCAGTACATAAGATCACCATCATGCCTCGTGGTCGTGCGCTGGGGTACACGATGGTTCTTCCTGATGATGACAAATATTCGACTACTCGTAATCAGTTGTTGGATCAACTCGCTTATTCTCTTGGTGGTCGAGCTGCAGAAGAGTTGATTTTCCATGATCCATCGACAGGTGCATCCAACGATATTGAAAAGGCGACTGCGCTTGCCCGTGCAATGGTGACGCAGTACGGCATGACTGAAGCCGTCGGCGCTATCAAGCTAGGTGCTGATACCTCTGCTCCATTTATGGGACGAGATTACGGACATCAACGGGATTACTCCGAGAGCGTTGCCGCGGTTGTTGATGCTGAAATTCGGAAGCTCATTGAACGTGCACATCAAGAGGCTTATGACATCTTGGAAGCAAACCGCACGATTCTCGATGAGATGGTCTTACAACTACTTGAGAAAGAGACTCTTAACAAAGAAGAGATTGCAGAAATTTTTGCAAAGGTAACTGCCTGGCCAAAGCGTCCAGCTTGGACTGGCTCTGCAACTCGTCTACCTTCAACTAAGCCGCCAGTTGATATCCCAGCTCGCGCTGTTGCAGAGGATGCGCCGAAGAAACCACGTCGCGTAAAGAAAACAACTACTAGTGAGTGATATTTCTTCGGTCTCGATGGGGCCAGATGATGGACGGGCTTCGCATCCCTTTGATCAAGAACGGGCAGAGAAAGCAGTTCGCGAACTTCTCTTAGCATTGGGTGAGGATCCAGAACGTGAAGGCTTGCGGGATACACCAGCGCGTGTAGCGCGAGCCTTTAAAGAGAACTTTGAGGGTCTTTGGCAGCGGCCACAAGATGTTCTCACGACAACTTTTGATATCGGACACGAAGAACTTGTGATTATCCGCGACATTGAAGTCTTTTCACATTGCGAACACCACTTAACACCTTTTCACGGCGTTGCACATGTTGGTTATATACCGAGTGGGAAAATTACTGGACTCTCTAAGGTCGCTCGTCTCGTTGATCTCTTTGCGCGCCGACCACAGGTACAAGAACGGCTCACCACTCAGATTGCAGATGCACTGGTAGAAATTCTCAACCCAATGGGGGTAATTGTCATTATTGATTGCGAACACCTTTGCATGTCGATGCGCGGTGTGCGTAAATCTCAAGCTCGCACCACAACATCTGCAGTGCGTGGTGTTCTGCGTGATGCAGCTACTCGCGCTGAAGCTATTAGCCTCATTACGAATCGATAATTGCCATGTTGGTCATGGGAATCCTCAACGTCACCCCTGATTCCTTTGCAGATGGCGGCCTCAATTTTGAAACACAAGTTGCCATTGCTCGTGGTTTTGAAATGGTGGAAGAAGGTGTCGACATCATTGATGTTGGTGGGGAATCAACGAGACCAGGCGCTGATCGCGTATCTGAGGAAGAAGAGCAAGCTCGGGTACTGCCCGTTATTGCAGCGTTAGCAGATTCCAGGGTAGATATCAGCATCGATACGATGCGGGCCAGTACTGCGCGTCTTGCAGTCGGCGCAGGTGCCAGTATCGTCAATGATGTCAGCGGTGGAGCAGCTGACCCAGAAATGTTTGCAACTGTCGCTGAACTTGGCTGTCTCTACACCTTGATGCATTGGCGAGGACACTCCAAAGATATGAATTCCAAGGCTATTTATGGCGATGTTGTCGCAGATGTAATCGATGAGGTAACTATTCAGTTAGATAAAGCCTTGGCTGCAGGAATTGCTCGCGAAAAAATTATTCTCGATCCTGGAATTGGATTTGCGAAAGACCCAGAACATAACTGGGAGATTCTTAATCGAATTGATGAATTTGTGGCTCTTGGCTATCCAGTTCTCATCGGCCATTCACGTAAAAGGTTTCTGGGTGGAGATAGCCCAGATCAACGCGAAGAAGCTACAGTTGCGGTGACACAATCACTTGTGGGCAAGGGGATTTGGGCTGTGCGAGTCCATGGAGTGAAGGCCAATGTGGAGGTCCTTAAAAAATGAGCGATCGCATTAGCTTAAAAGGAATTTGGGGTTTTGGTTATCACGGCGTTTTTGAGCATGAAGCTAAGAATGGTCAAGACTTCTTTGTTGATCTGGATATTACTTTAGATCTATCACAAGCCAGCAGATCAGATAATTTGGCGGACACTATTGATTATGGCGCACTGACTGATTTGGTTGTAGAAGAAATTACAGGCGAGCGAGTCCAACTTATTGAAAGACTTGCTGGCAGAATTGCAGATCGTATTAAATCCAAACATCCTCAGATTGATTGGATAGAGGTTACTGTTCACAAGCCTAAAGCACCGGTTTCTTCTGAGGTTGCAGATATTTCGGTAACAATTACGCGATGAAAGCAGTTATTGCTCTTGGTGCAAACATTGGCAATCCGCGCGAACAGATGGATTTAGCAATTGCACTTCTGCGCGAAGCAACAGAAGTTATAGCGGTTTCTACATATTATGTGACAAAACCAGTTGGCGGTCCCGAACAACCTGATTACCTCAATGCAGTATGCATCTTGGAATCTGAGCTACCCGCAATTGAGTTGCTCGCTGTATTACATGGAATTGAGAAGAGCTTGGGGCGCGAGCGGAGTGAGAGATGGGGTCCACGAACTATTGATCTTGATCTCATTCAATATGGTTCACTCTTGAGCTCTGCCGATGAGTTGCAACTACCTCATCCACGCGCACACGAGAGACGATTCGTGCTTGAACCATGGTCTGAAATAGAACCTGAAGCCATTCTGCTCACACATGGCAAGATCTCAGACCTTTTGGCGCAATTGCCGTAACACCTTAGAATTAACACACTGCCTGCCCGGTACCTGAAAGGACTGGAGCCATGAAAGTAGTAACAAACGCGCAAGAGCTTCCTTCTGCCTGCGCATTTGTTCCGACAATGGGAGCGCTGCATGCGGGCCACGCCTCACTCTTTACCTTGGCAAAGAAGCACTCCGAAAATGTTGTGGCAAGTATTTTTGTTAACCCACTTCAATTTGAAAGCGCTCGCGATTTAGCGCTCTATCCACGTACTCCAGATATCGATATAGAGATTGCAGCTGCAGCCGGAGTTACACATCTCTGGCTGCCACGCTATGAAGAGATCTATCCATCCGGCTTTACCACGCTTACGGCTGGACCCATTGGAGATATTTATGAAGGTGCATCTCGGCCTGGCCATTTTGATGGAGTTGTTACTGTCGTTCGCAGGTTCTTCGATCTAGTAAAACCACAGTATGCAATCTTTGGTGAAAAGGATTTTCAGCAGTTGTTTCTGATTAAAACTATTGCAGGTGAAGTTGAGATAGTGGCCGCACCTACTTTCCGCGAGGCAGATGGGGTTGCTGCTTCATCGCGCAATGTTCGCCTGAGCCAAGAAGGAAGAAACGCAGCTGCAGTAATTCATAGAGCGTTGACTACTGCAAAATCTGAAGATGAGCTGCGCCAGATATTGGCCACCGAACCGCTCTTGAAAGTCGATTACGCAGACTTTATTGATGAATCTGATTTCACCCACGCTCACTCTGCAACCAAGAAGGTACGTGCCATCGTCGCGGGGTGGATTAATGAGGTCCGCTTGATTGACAATATGGCGATGGAAGTAAGCGCATGAAGTTATTGGCACCTGCGCCGGGATGGACTGCGCGCGCCGACGTAATTGTTGTGGGGTCTGGAATTGCTGGACTTACCACTGCGTTGCAATGTCGCACATTTGGTTTATCGGTTCTACTTGTGACAAAAGCGAGCGTTGATGAGGGTTCAACAAAATGGGCGCAAGGTGGAATCGCAGCCGCACTCGGAGATGGCGATTCACCAGAAGCGCATGAAAAAGATACGTTGGTTGCTGGCGCCGGACTCTGTGATGTTGCTGCGGTGCGCGTATTGGTAACCGAAGGGCCAGAAGCTGTTCGTAAACTGATTGAACGGGGCGCCATCTTTGATAAGGAGGCGAGTGGTGAAATTGCATTGACTCGCGAAGGTGGCCACTTAAGAAATCGAATTCTGCACGCCGGCGGCGATGCAACAGGTGCAGAAGTTTCACGCGCGCTGCTCGCTGCAGTAAAGAACGATCCTGAGATTGAAGTTGTCGAACATGCGCTGGTGTTGGATGCGTTGAAGAATGAATCTGGCGATGTCTGTGGCGTTACCTTGCACGTTATCGGCGCAGGTAGTCGTGATGGAGTTGGCCGGGCACTAGGGCGCGCCGTAGTTCTCGCTACTGGTGGACTCGGTCAGGTATTTGCACAAACGACCAATCCATCTGTGTCGACTGGAGATGGAGTTGCACTCGCTTTACGTGCTGGAGCCAAAGTTGCTGATGTGGAGTTCATTCAATTCCACCCAACTGTTTTATGGTTAGGTGAAAACTCTGAGGGACAACAACCGCTCATTAGCGAGGCGGTACGTGGTGAAGGCGCATATCTGCTTGATCATGATGGCGCTAGATTTATGAAAGATATTCATCCATTGGCAGAACTTGCTCCACGTGATGTGGTGGCAATCTCGATTATGCGGATTATGAATAAGACCAAGAAGCCACATGTATGGCTCGATGTTCGACATCTGTCAGGTTTTCAGGATCGCTTTCCAACAATTTATGCCTCATGTATTTCTCACGGAATTGATCCGCTGAAAGATTTAATTCCAGTTGCACCTGCCTCCCACTATGCCTCTGGTGGTGTTCGCGTTGATCTCGATGGTCGCACCAGCGTGAAGGGGCTCTATGCATGTGGCGAAACAGCGTGCTCGGGTGTTCATGGCGCTAATCGATTGGCATCCAATTCACTTCTTGAAGGGCTGGTCTTTAGCGCACGAATAGCTGCAGATATTGCAGCGCACCTCCCGGAGCCAAGCGAACCTGTAGAGAATGCATCACCCGCGATTTTGCTTGATCCGACGGTGCGCCACGATATTCAAATAAGTATGAGCGAAGGCGCAGGAGTGCTGCGTTCATCTGATTCACTTCTTAAGACCAGCTCTGATTTAACGCGTATTGAAGATAAAACTAGTAACCAACCTTGCGTTGAAGCTTGGGAGACCACCAATCTCTTTCAATTAGCCCAAGCAATTTTAAAGGCGGCACTTATACGCCAAGAGACCCGGGGATCTCATTGGCGCGAAGATTTTCCAGAAACTAGTGATTTATGGAAGAAGCGAATCGTTCAGCAATTAGACCAGACGGGTTATTGGACGAGTGGATACCAGGAAGTTGGAAAACCATGATTGATCATGACTTAATCAAGCGCGCTCTGGCTGAAGATCTGCAAGGTGGAGAAGACATTACATCAGTGGCCACCGTCTCTGGTACTGAAAAAGTTGTGGCTGACTTTGTCTCGAGAAAACCGGGAGTAATTGCCGGAATTGATATGGCCCGCGCAGTTCTCACAGAAGTGGGGCTCTCTGATATTTCAGCGCTGGTTCAAGATGGCACACAGGTTGAAGCGGGAACAACCTTGATGACAGTGCGCGGCGATACGCGCGCTATCTTGTTAGCAGAACGTACAGCGCTTAATTTCTTGGGCCACTTAAGTGGAATTGCAACTCTGACGAAACGTTGGGTTGATGAGATTGCTGGAACTAAGTGCGCTATCCGTGACACTCGTAAGACAACACCTGGTATGCGAGCGTTGGAAAAATATGCAGTGCGAATGGGTGGTGGAACCAATCACCGAATGTCGCTTAGCGATGCCGCGCTGATTAAAGATAACCACATCGCAGCTGCTGGTGGTGTTGTAGCAGCCTTCAGTCAAGTGCGCGCTAAATATCCAAACGCTGCCATTGAGATTGAAGTCGATACTCTGGATCAATTGCGTGAAGTGCTTCCACTTAAGCCAGACCTTGTACTTCTCGACAATATGAGCCCCCAGCAATGTGTAGAAGCTGTGGCAATCACAGCAGGTAGTTGCAAACTCGAAGCTTCCGGTGGAATCACTTTAGAAAATGCGCGCTTCTACGCACTTTCAGGCGTTGATTATTTAGCAATTGGCGCCCTGACCCACAGCGCCCCAGTCCTTGATATTGGTCTAGATCTAAGAGCGGAGTAGAGATGTTATTAACTATCGATGTCGGAAATACCAATACCGTTTTAGGTATTTTTGATGGAAAAGATTTAATTAAGTCTTGGCGCGTAAAGACAGATCCACGTACCACTGCAGATGAACTCTGGTTGCAGTACAGCGCACTAACATCGGGATACACACTTACCGGACTTTCAATCTGCTCGACAGTTCCAGCAACTTTGCGCGAACTTCGTACGATGATGGCGGAGTACTTACAACATATTCCAACCACGATTGTTGAACCAGGTACCAAGACCGGTGTTCAGTTATTAGTTGATAATCCCAAAGAAATCGGTGCAGATCGCATCGTAAATACTCTGGCTGCGCATACTTTATTTGGTGGCCCAGCTATTGTTGTTGATTTTGGAACTTCAACAAATCTCGATGTGGTATCTCCTAAAGGTGAATTTCTGGGGGGAGCGCTCGCGCCAGGTATTGAAATTTCAGTTGATGCCTTGGCTGCCCGCGCTGCACAATTGCGTAAAGTTGAATTAGTACGTCCTAAGAGCGTAATCGGCAAGAACACAGTTGAAGCTCTGCAATCTGGAACGATCTTTGGATTTGCGGGGCAGGTAGATGGACTTGTCGAAAGAATCATTGATGAACTTGCCGAAAGTTATGATGGAAGCCCAACCGTGATTGCAACAGGCGGGCTTGCACCGCTAATAATCGGTGTGGCAGAAACTATTGATGAACATGAGCCAGATTTGACCCTGATAGGTCTTCGCCTAATACACGAAAAGAACATCGCATAGTCGCGCAGGGGTAGACTCAGCGCACTATGACCGCTGAAAACACGCCTGCCCCAGATGATGACCTTCCGGAACAACTGCGGATTCGTCGTGAGAAGCGGGCCAGCCTCATTGAGCGTGGAATTGAGCCATATCCGGTTGCCGTAGCGCGAACCAAGTCGCTAAAAGAAATTCGCGAAAAGTACTCCAATCTCGAGATTGATGTGGCGACAGGAGATACTGAAAGTCTCACGGGTCGAATTATTTTTAAGCGAGATACTGGAAAGCTCTGTTTTGCAACATTGCGTGAAGGCGATGGAACTGAACTGCAAGCGATGTTATCGCTCGACAAAGTTGGTCAAGAATCTCTCGATGCTTGGAAATCAGATATTGATTTAGGTGACATCGTCTCTGTCACAGGAGAAATCATCACCTCAAAGCGCGGCGAACTTTCGATTCTGGCAACTTCTTGGGCGCTGGCTTCAAAATCACTTCGCCCGCTTCCTAACGATCACAAACCAATGTCGGAAGAAACGCGCGTACGTATGCGTTATGTAGATTTGATTGTGCGCCCGGAAGCGCGCAGCGCAGCCAGAATGCGCCCAACTGTTATGCGCTCGCTTCGCGAGACATTTAATAGCCAAGATTTTATTGAGGTTGAAACTCCTATGTTGCAGGTTATGCATGGTGGAGCTGCAGCACGTCCTTTTAAGACATTTAGCAATGCTTATGACATGGATTTGTTTATGCGCATTGCTCCTGAACTATTCTTAAAGCGTTGCGTTGTCGGTGGCATAGAACGCGTCTTTGAAATCAACCGCAATTTCCGTAATGAGGGCGCAGACTCATCACATTCTCCTGAGTTTGCGATGGTTGAGTCTTATATGGCTTATGGTGATTGGCGCTCGATTGCAGATGTCACTCGCTCCCTTATTCAAAATGCGGCTATGGCAGTTTCAGGTTCGCATGTTGTAACTCATTACGATGGACGACAAGCAGATTTAGGTGGCACTTGGAAAGAAATCTCACTCTACGATGCAATTTCAGAGGGCGTTGGTGAGCAAGTAACAGCGCTAACCCCTATGGAAGAGCTTAAGAAAATCGCTACAAAACTTGGCATGAAGATTGATCCAAAGTGGGTCACCGGCAAGCTCGCAGAAGAGATCTTTGAGCACGTTGCGCAAGATAAATTGATTGAACCGACTTTTGTGATGGGTTACCCAGTTGATACCTCACCGCTAGTTCGTGCACATCGCGAGATTCCAGGGGTAGTTGAGAAGTGGGATCTCTATGTTGATGGATTTGAGTTAGCAACTGGTTATTCCGAATTGGTAGATCCGGTCATTCAACGTGATCGCCTCATCGAACAGGCACAACTAGGTGCAAAAGGTGATCTGGAAGCGATGCAGGTAGATGAAGATTTCCTTCGTGCCATGGAATTTGGTATGCCACCTATGGGTGGGATGGGTATGGGTGTTGATCGCTTATTGATGGCACTTACTGGACTTGGGATTCGCGAAACAATTCTCTTTCCACTAGTAAAGCCTGAAGTTGATTAATTATGTTGGAAATTCGCCCAGCAAGAACTTCTGATGTAAAAGCGATCCGCGAACTCGTAGATTCTTATGCCGCACCGGGCCAGATGTTGGCTAAGGAAACTGTGACACTCTTTGAAAGCGTTCAAGAATTCACCGTTGCTGAGCTCGACGGAAAAGTTATCGGCTGCGGCGCGTTACATATTCTCTGGGAAGATCTTGCTGAAGTTCGTACCGTGGCCGTTGAAAAGAGTTTGCATAAGCAAGGTATTGGACATCAAATTTTGCAGCGCATCATCGAACGCGCCCGTGAAATAGGCGTCTCACGAATTTTCTGCCTTACCTTCCAAACAGAATTTTTTGGAAAACATGGCTTTGAAGAGATCGAAGGAACACCGGTCTCACCAGATGTGTATGCCCAGCTTTTGCGCTCTTACGATGCGGGTACTGCAGAATTCTTGGATCTTGAGTCGGTAAAGCCCAATACCTTGGGCAATACCCGCATGCTCCTCAACCTATAAAAAGCCCTATAAAAACGCCCACTATTTGGGCACCTTCGGGAATACCGGCCCCACATCTGGGGTTCTATGACCTACAAGCCCTTCACCTCGCACCTTCCCTATGCTGGGTTATAGGCTTACCGCAGAGATTGAAGCCAAAGGAGCCAGCTATGTTTGAGCGCTTTACCGATAGAGCAAGACGCGTTGTTGTCTTGGCTCAAGAAGAAGCCCGCATGCTCAACCACAACTACATCGGTACAGAGCACATCCTCCTCGGTCTCATCCACGAAGGCGAAGGCGTCGCCGCTAAAGGCCTCGAATCCCTCGGCATCTCACTCGAAGGTGTGCGAGCACAGGTAGAAGAAATTATTGGACAAGGTCAGCAGGCTCCGAGCGGACATATCCCATTTACTCCACGCGCAAAGAAAGTTCTTGAACTCTCACTTCGCGAAGCGCTGCAACTAGGCCACAACTACATTGGTACAGAACACATCTTGCTCGGACTTATCCGTGAAGGTGAAGGAGTTGCCGCACAAGTTCTCGTTAAGTTGGGCGCCGACCTCAATCGCGTCCGTCAACAAGTTATTCAATTGCTCTCTGGTTATCAGGGTAAAGAAGCTGTTACACAAGGTGGACCTGCAGAAGGCACCCCATCAACTTCACTCGTTCTCGATCAATTTGGTCGCAACCTCACCGCTGCAGCGCGCGAAGGAAAGCTTGATCCTGTAATCGGTCGCGATCTTGAAATTGAACGCGTTATGCAAATACTTTCTCGCCGCACAAAGAACAACCCAGTTCTCATCGGCGAACCAGGTGTTGGTAAGACTGCTGTCGTTGAAGGACTTGCGCAAGCAATTGCCAAGAATGATGTCCCTGAAACGCTCAAGGACAAGCAGCTCTACTCACTTGATCTAGGTGCACTTGTTGCTGGTTCTCGTTACCGTGGTGACTTTGAAGAGCGCCT
>CAYWWZ010000031.1:0-11121 GCA_964462495.1 uncultured Candidatus Planktophila sp.
CTGCAAGCAGCATTCCTGTCATAAGTCCGCTGAGAATGATCATTATCTCGCGATGAGTGTGCTCTTTTACTGGCGCATTTTTTGTCATAGGGGGTAAGTTTACTGCGTGAAATCTGTTATCGCTGAAGACTTAGTTAAAACATATGACAAAGGTAACGTTAAAGCGCTTGATTCATTAAGCCTTGATGTTGAAGAAGGCACAGTTTTAAGCGTGCTTGGCCCAAATGGAGCGGGTAAAACAACAACAGTGCGCATATTGTCGACACTGTTACGCCCCGACTCGGGTCGTGCCACAGTTGCTGGAATTGATGTGATTAAGAACCCAGATAAAGTGCGGGAAATTATCGGACTTTCTGGCCAGTATGCAGCGGTTGATGAAATTTTGACTGGCTATGACAACTTAGTGATGTTCGGTCAGTTGTATCACTTGGGAAAGAAGCAAGCTGTTGCACGCGCACATGAATTGCTCGAGCGATTCTCACTGACAGAAGCAGCTAAGCGCCCCATCAAAACTTATTCAGGTGGTATGCGCCGCAGATTAGATCTTGCAGCATCGTTGATTGTGAAGCCAAAAGTGCTCTTCTTAGATGAACCGACAACAGGGCTTGATCCACGTGGTCGCCAAGAGATGTGGGGAGTTATCCAAGAGTTGGTCAAAGGTGGGGTCACATTGCTATTGACAACCCAGTACCTTGAAGAAGCGGATCAACTGGCGGATGAGATTGCTGTAATCGATACCGGCAAAGTGATTGCCCGCGGAACTTCTGACGCTCTTAAAAAGCAGGTAGGTGGCGAAAGGCTAGAAGTTGTTGTCGAAGAGCAATATGTACCAAAGGCGCTTGAGATTGTTGAAAAGGTTAGTGGCCACAGCGCATCCCTTGATGAAGGACTCCGTTTGATTGCCTCCCCCGTCTCTACCGGATCTGCAGCGCTCTTTGAAGTGTTGAAGGCTCTAGATGCTGCTGGAATTCATGCACTCGATGTGGGTCTAAAGCGCCCATCACTTGATGATGTTTTCTTGGCTTTGACAGGCCATGTCGCCGAAGAGAAGAAAGCTGAAGAAGAAAAAACTTCCAAGCGAGCAAGGGAGAAGAAATAATGAGCGCTTTTCAAGACACGATGGTTATTACGCAACGCCAGTTGCGCCTGCTGACTCGCGTTCCTGAGGTTCTTCTCTTCTCAACGATTCAGCCAATTATGTTTGTTCTGCTCTTTAGATATGTTTTCGGGGGTTCGATTGATACCGGACAACCAGGCGGATATGTGCAGCTATTGATGCCGGGAATCTTCGTGCAGACAGTTGCATTTACGCTGGCTGGTACTGCTTCAGGGCTTGCTGAGGATATGAAGAAGGGTCTCATTGATCGCTTCAGATCTCTACCAATTTCACAATCTGCGCTGGTTGTTGGAAGAACTCTTGGGGATTCACTTCTCAACATCGTTGTGCTCTTTGCAATGGGAATCACCGGCTGGCTAGTTGGTTGGCGACCAACTGGGGGCGCACTTAATGTGGCACTTGGTTTCCTCTTCCTCCTTGGCTTCGGTTATGCGCTCTCTTGGATTGGAGCATTCGTTGGACTATCCGCAAAGGATTTCCGTGTTGTACAAAACGTAAGCTTCTTAGTGACTTTCCCGCTGACTTTTCTCTCTAATGCCTTTGCACCAACAACTGGAATGCCACGGCCACTTCAGTATTTTGCTGAGTGGAATCCGGTATCAACCATGGTTGCTGCCTGCCGTGAGCTCTTTGGTTTAGAGAATCAATTTGGTGCGACTGCAGGTTCATTCCCAAGTGAGCATCCATTAATTACATCGCTCTTCTATATGTTCTTAATCATGGCCATCTTTGTGCCACTGAGCGTTCGTAAATATCGGAAAGCAGCGGGTTAAGCGTTAGAAGCGAGCTGATTTAATCTCAACGCTTATTTGGCGCCCATTTGGTGCGGTGTATGAAACGGTGGCACCAATGTCAGCTCCCAAAACTGCCGCGCCAAGTGGTGACTTTTCGGAGTAGACAGCCATGCCATCAACTGCGTTCTCACGAGAACCAAGAAGAAATACTTCTTCATCGCCAGCGATAATGGCTGTGACAACCATGCCTGCTCCCACTTTTCCATCAGCGCTGGCAGGTGGAGTTCCAATGTGGGCATTTTCAAGCATCTGCTTGAGCTGACGGATACGCGCCTCCATCTTTCCTTGCTCGTCACGCGCTGCGTGGTAGCCACCGTTCTCTTTGAGATCTCCTTCAGCGCGAGCTGCCTCGATTTTGGCGGTAATTTCTTTTCGACCAGGTCCTTCGAGGTGCGCGAGTTCAGCAGCGAGGCGATCTGCTGCTTCTTGGGTAAGCCAGGTCTGTTGGGAACTCATAAGAGGTAATGCTAGACGATTCTGAAAAGTTAGCGAATTCGGCAGCGTGCGATGCCGACATTGACCGCCTCAGCGCGCGTTGGAATCGCCACAGTGCGCTCTACAGAGTTTTCTCCGGCCGCAATCACATCATCGAGCTGCCCGACAACGTTCTTATCAAAATCACGTGCAGTAAGAGTGCAGATTACGACCGCGTTTGCATCGCGCCGTTCGATTGAGTAGCGAATTGTAGGTTTTCGCGGATCAGAGTTTTCAAAGGCGATTAACTTCTGTGAGAGTGCTGGGCGAGAGTGATGTAGCCCAGCCCAAAATACCCACGCTAATCCAGCCACGAGAAGAGCAACCGCGTATTTCACCCAAGAGCTTTTAGGCTTAATTCCATATCGATCGTTGTAATCGAATTGGCTCTCGTTGTAACTCATGGGAGAATCATGTCATGGCGAGAGATGTAGAAGTAGGTGTAGTTGGCTCACTGACGATGATTGTGCTCTTCTCATCTGTCTTCTTCCTGCTTCGCAACTTCTATAGGCGTTTTGGTAAGTTTCAACAGAACGAAGCGCCACTCCAGGAGAATGAGGGCAAAGATTAAAAAGGCTCTACAAGCAATTACAGTGCTTGTACTTGCTTCAATTTTTATCGCGCTGGGAATCTGGCAATTGCAGAGAGCGCAAGAGCTACAGGATTCAAAGAAGCAGGTAGCTGATATGACAATCTATCCGCTCGCAGAGATGGCTTCCCCGACTGGCTCGATTCCCCCCGAAAGCGTCACTAAATTGGTAACAACGACTGGGCGTTACATCGCCACCTATAAGGCGCCCAATCAAAAAGATGGATCAGGCGCCGTTGCAGATTGGGAAGTCGCGCTCCTGGAAGAAGACAATGGCAGCGCCATCTTGGTAGTTCGCGGGCTATGGAAAGACCGTCTGGATAACCCCGAGATTACTCTGGCGAACGAGATTACTGTCACCGGCACGCTCTTGCCGAAGCAGAACGAAGATCGGGCTGACAATAGTGGCAGTCAAATCTCACGAGTAGATAGTTCACTCCTTGTCGCTTCCTATTCCGGACAGCTCTATGACGGATTTATTCTGGCAACTGATGAACAGATCAGTGGGCAGAAAGTTGAGCGGAAGAGAATTACGCCCCCGGAGTTAACTTCTGGCGTACCTGGTTATTACTGGCAACATATTTCTTACGTTGTGGTGTGGTGGTTTATGGCAGCTCTAGTTTTTTGGGCGCCGCTCTACCGCCGCCGCGCCTGATTCGGGCTCTACAAGGCATAGGCTAACTCCATGGCAAATATTGGAAATGGCGCGCTCCTTCGTTTTCGAGTGATGGCGATCCTCTGTGGAGTCAATCTTCTCCTTTTGATTCTTGGATACATGCCTGCGAAGTACATCTTCGATGCAGTTGATAGCAATAAGTGGTTGATTGCTATTCCCATTGCTCATGGTTACTTCTACATCGTCTACATCTTGACCGCCTTGCAGCTAGGCGTTCAGCGCAAGATGCCGTTGCTCTCTATCCTCTGGCTCACCCTGGCCGGGACGTTGCCAGTTGCCTCTTTTGTTGCTGAGCGACGCATGATGCGTAGATTCGGCTAGATTAACTTTTTATTACGTTAAATCTTTTAGTGGCGTGTCGCACTAAAAGTCCGATTCATTGGTTCTATCTTTTACGAGTCAGAAGCACTTTCACATTCTGCACTCGTGCAGACGATTAAAACTAAAGAGAATGGTTAGGCCTTGGCTACTTCGAAGTCGGCAGCATCAGGCAAGAACAATTCAGCACGCAAAACTTATGTTTTAGATACATCAGTCCTTCTGGCAGACCCTGGGGCAATCGCTCGATTTGAAGAGCACGAGGTCATCATTCCCATCGCCGTCATTGGCGAATTAGAGACTAAGCGCGACCATCCCGAACTTGGCTACTTTGCCCGCGCCGCCCTTCGGGCACTTGATGATCTGCGAATCGAACATGGCCGACTTGATTCACCGCTGACAGTGACTCCTGAAGGAGGAACGCTCTCAGTCGAGTTGAACCACACTGATTTAAGTACCTTGCCGCATGGCTTCTTGCGCGATGGCACCAACGATTCGCGCATCTTGGCAATCTCCAAGAACCTCATGTCAGATGGCAAACATGTAGTTCTCGTTACCAAAGACCTCCCGCTTCGCGTTAAAGCCTCCTCTGTGGGAGTTGAAGCGCAAGAGTATTTAGCAGAACTTGTTTCAAATAGTGGCTGGACAGGAATTGAAGAAATTTCAGTGGGCCACTCAGTTATTGATGAGCTCTACTCATCAGATCGTGCAGATCATGAATCGGCGCATCAACATCCAGTACATACCGGCATCGTCTTGCATTCAGAGAAGGGCAGCGCGCTCGCCCGCGTTACTGCTGATAAGCAGTTGCAATTGGTACGTGGAGACCGCCAAGCGTTTGGTTTACATGGACGCTCGGCTGAACAGCGGATCGCACTTGATCTCTTGCTCGATGAGAGCATCGGCATCGTCTCTCTCGGCGGTCGCGCTGGCACAGGTAAGTCCGCGCTGGCGCTCTGCGCCGGACTCGAGGCGGTGATGGAGAAACGTCTCCATAAGAAGGTCGTCATCTTCCGTCCGCTCTATCCAGTGGGAGGCCAAGAGCTGGGATACCTTCCAGGCAGCGAGGGCGAAAAGATGTCGCCTTGGGCGCAGGCAGTCTTTGACACTTTGGGAGCTCTCGTGAGCCAAGCGGTTATCGATGAAGTCATCGATCGCGGATTGATTGAAGTTCTTCCCCTGACCCATATCCGGGGGCGCTCACTCCACGACTCCTTCGTGATCGTCGATGAAGCGCAATCACTGGAACGAGGAGTTCTCCTGACGGTGCTCTCACGAATCGGCCAGGGCTCGCGAGTCGTGCTAACCCATGACATCGCCCAGCGCGATAACTTGCGAGTTGGCCGCCATGATGGCGTGGTCGCCGTGGTCGAAACGCTCAAAGGCCACCCGCTCTTTGCCCACGTGACCTTGACTCGATCCGAGCGCTCGCCAATCGCGGCCTTGGTCACTGAGATGCTCGAAGGGCCCCAGGCATAGGGGGCAACTCACCCCGTTTCCTCGCCTCTTTATATCTCACAGCGACAATTCGGACATTTGAGACTTTGCCCTAACTGACCTGCGCTTTTATCTATCCACAGCGCAAGAGTTTTCTGAGAATTTGCGACTCACGCGGGGAAAAATTTGCGACAGGTCCTATCCCTTGCCACCCTTTCTCCATTCCCCAACAACGTGGGCCTCGATCAGTTAACTTTTTGAGGCCACGTTGCCACGCGAGTCAAGAACAGGAGCAGGCAAAAGATGGCGCAACACCTCCGCGACTTCTTCACAGCCCTGGCCTGCCTGAAAATTACCAAGCACTTTAAGCCAGCCCTTTGGACCATGGTCGGCTCGATGCTCTTTATCGCCGCCTCACAGACAACGGCCTACGGCCTGGAATTTCCCATGACCACCCGCCTTACCCTTCCAGCTTCGAAGAACCTCACCGTCGGCGGAAATATGCCATCGGTTGCACTCATCAGCCAGACATCCGAGATGGCGCTCGTTGCCTATGCCATGGAGCAGGTGCACCAAGCTCGTGAAGAATTAGGTGCAAAGCGCGTTGCCAGGGCGATTATGAATACCGAATATTCCTGGGGCGATGAGCAGTACTCCTGCCTCAATCGGCTCTGGACAAAAGAGAGCAACTGGAATTACAAGGCTCGCAATAAGCGCACCGGCGCCCATGGAATCCCACAAGCGCTTCCGGCAGACAAGATGGATGTAGTCGGAACAGATTGGCGTACCAACCCCGTCACTCAGATCCGTTGGGGGCTGCGCTATATCGATATCCGTTACGACACACCATGTAGCGCTTGGGCAAAATTTAAGCGCAGCCGCTTCTACTAAAGAGTTTTAGTTCTCGGGCTTGAGCCCAATAGTTAATGGGCGCATAGTTTCAGCAAAGAAGTCATTTCCCTTGTCGTCAACGACGATGAAGGCTGGAAAATCAACGACATCAATCTTCCAGACAGCTTCCATACCTAAATCTTCGAAGTCGAGAACTTCAACTTTCTTAATGCAATCTTGGGCAAGGCGCGCTGCTGGTCCACCAATGGAACCAAGATAGAAACCACCATGTTTGGCACACGCATCAGTGACCGCCTTCGAACGATTTCCCTTTGCCAGCATGACGAACGATCCGCCATGTGCTTGGAAGTAATCAACATAGGAATCCATCCGCCCTGCAGTTGTGGGACCAAACGATCCTGATGCCAGACCAGTGGGAGTTTTCGCTGGCCCTGCGTAATAAACCGCGTAATCCTTCATGTAATCAGGCATTGGCTTGCCGGCATCAATCATCTCTTTGATGCGGGCATGAGCGATATCGCGTGCCACAACAATCGTTCCGGTAAGTGAAACACGGGTCTTTACAGGGTGTTTCGAGAGCTCAGCGCGGATAGCAGACATTGGCTGGTTGAGATTGATGGCAACTACATCGTCATTGAGATGTTCATCTGTTGTTTCAGGTAAGAAGTGTGCTGGTTCGGTCTCTAACTGCTCGAGGAAGATTCCATCCTTGGTGATCTTCGCCTTTGCTTGGCGATCTGCTGAGCAGGAAACTGCAATCGCGATTGGAAGAGAAGCTCCGTGGCGCGGCAGGCGTACTACGCGCACATCGTGGCAGAAGTACTTTCCACCAAACTGTGCACCGATTCCTAGCTTCTGAGTTAACTTGAAGACTTCTTCTTCCAGAGCTAAATCACGGAAACCGTGTCCAGTTGCCGCATCTCCTTGTGTAGGCAAGTTATCGAGGTAATGGGTGCTCGCGAGCTTTGCAGTCTTAACTGTGTGCTCGGCGCTCGTTCCACCAATGACGATCGCCAAGTGATAAGGAGGGCAGGCCGCTGTTCCGATTGACCGCAATTTGGCATCAAGCCAATTCATAAATGAGGTTGGGTTGAGAACCGCCTTAGTCTCCTGATACAAGAAAGATTTATTGGCGCTGCCTCCACCTTTGGCGATAAACATAAAGTTGTATTCATCTTGGTGGTCGCTATCGGCGTAGATCTCAATTTGGGCAGGCAGATTATTGCCGGTGTTCTTCTCTTCCCATGTCGTGACGGGAGCCATCTGGGAATAACGGAGATTAAGTTTTGTATAAGCATCGTAAACACCCTGTGAAAGCGCTACTTCATCTTTAGAAGTTGTCAGCACATACTGACCCTTCTTGCCCATGATGAGCGCTGTGCCGGTGTCTTGGCACATAGGAAGCACTCCACCAGCTGCGATATTGGCGTTCTTAAGAAGATCGAGGGCTACAAATCGATCGTTGGCAGAAGCTTCAGGATCTTTCAGAATCTTGGCGAGTTGTTCAAGATGCTCGCTACGTAGGTAATGCGAAATATCGTGGATGGCTGTTTCAGTCAGGAGCGTCAGAGCGGATGGCTCAACTTGGAGAAACTCTTTATCTCCGAGCTTAACCACGCTGACACCTTCGCGGGAGATCAAACGGTACTTAGTTGTATCTTCACCAATCGGGAGTAAATCAGAGTAAGAAAATTGTGGTGCCATTACTCAGCGCCCTTTTTTGCCGCTTCAATCTTCTTCTTCGCTCCATCGAGCCATTCTTGGCAGATTTTGGCTAGCTCTTCGCCACGTTCCCAGAGTTTGAGTGATTCTTCTAAAGTCGCACTGCCATCTTCGAGGGATTCAACAATTTCAGCAAGCTCTTCACGAGCCTGTTCATAGGAAAGCTTCTTCTCGCTGGCTGCCATGTGCTCAATCTACTCTTAACTCAAGAGTCCGTAACTGTGGCGTGAGTCTCGCCCTTTGCGACGCGGATGCGTAGCGCTGCGCCAATCTTCACCTTTGTTGCATCCCGCAAAATCTTTCCATCCGACAATTGCACAACAGCGTAGCCACGATCCATTGTTGATTGAGGAGAGAGCGAGCGGAGTTGATCTCTTATACCTTTCAACTCCTTCTTTTCAATTTCAAGAAGTGATGCAAAACCACGCAGGGCACGATCACGGAGCCCCTTCAACTCGTCACGTCGGGTAGTGACCATGACAATGGGATCTTTCATCACGGGGCGATTGCGTAGCCCTGCAATCTGATTGGTTTCAAAATCAATCCTGGAGACAAGTGAGCGCAGTGCGCGATCGCGCAGCTTCTCAATGTCGCTCATCTCCTGTGCAATATCTGGAACTACTTTCTTGGCGGCATCTGTTGGAGTAGATGCTCGGTAATCAGCGACTAAATCAAGCAGCGGTGAATCTTTCTCATGGCCGATAGCGCTCACAATCGGCGTTTCACATGAAGCTGCTAGCCGAACCAGCGATTCATCGCTAAAGGGAAGTAGATCCTCAAATGAGCCACCGCCACGAGTAATGATGATGACATCAACGAGCGGGTTTGCTTCCAATTCGCGAAGTGCGGCAGAGACTTCGACAACGGCTGCGGCACCTTGCACTGCAACTTCCCGGATTTCAAATTGCACGGCTGGCCAGCGACGTCGGGCATTCTCAACGACATCTTTTTCGGCATCTGTATTGCGTCCACAGATAAGACCGACTGTGCGAGGTAGAAGCGGTAACGTGGCTTTGCGATCTGCGCTAAATAGCCCTTCCAGCGCCAATTTCTCTTTGAGCGCTTCAAGGCGAGCTAAGAGTTCACCGACTCCTACCTGACGAATCTCTTTTGCCGAGAGCGTGAGAGAACCATTCTTGGTAAACCATGATGGTTTGGCATAAATAACCACGCGAGCATTTGCAGGTAGTGGTTGCGCAGTTGCCAAAACTGATTTGTAACACATGACAGAGATACTCATATCAGCGGAGGTATCGCGTAGTCGCATAAAAGCCATACCACCGCTGCGTTCGTTGAGTTCTGAAATCTCGCCCTCAATCCAGATAGGGCCTAATCGATCGATGTATTCCTTGATGGCTTCAGAGACCACCCGCACTGGCGCGGGGGATTCGCTTGAAGTTTCGAACATAGCGCGAGCCTAATAGACTGACCGACATGAGCAAGAGAGTTCTCTTAGCAGCGCCGCGTGGCTATTGCGCGGGCGTTGACCGGGCAGTTATTACAGTCGAAAAGTCTCTCGAACTCTACGGCGCTCCCATCTATGTTCGGAAAGAGATTGTCCATAACAAGCATGTGGTGCAGACTCTCGAACAACGTGGGGTTATCTTCGTCAACGAAACAGATGAAGTCCCAGAAGGTGCAACTGTTGTCTTTTCAGCGCATGGCGTTTCTCCCGCAGTTCATGAAGAAGCTGCCCGCCGCAATCTCAAGACCATTGATGCCACCTGTCCCTTAGTGACGAAGGTCCACAACGAGGTCAAGAGATTTGCAGATGATGAAACTGAGATTTTGCTTATCGGCCACAATGGGCATGAAGAAGTTGAGGGAACAGCAGGTGAAGCACCTGGCAAAGTTCGCGTAGTTGATGGGCTCGATGAAGCGCGCACAATCCAGCCAACGCCAGGAAAGAAACTGGTCTGGCTTACACAGACAACTCTCTCTGTTGATGAGACTATGCAATCGGTTGCAATCCTAAAAGAGCGTTTCCCGGAAATCGCTAACCCGCCGTCGGATGACATCTGTTATGCAACACAGAATCGCCAAGAAGCAATCAAGGCGATAGCACCACAAGCAGATTTAGTGATTGTTGTTGGATCAACCAACTCTTCAAACTCGGTTCGCCTCGTGGAAGTTGCCCTTGAGTACGGTGCAAAGGCAGCTTATCTCGTTGATTATGCTGCAGAGGTCAAAGATGAGTGGTTTGAGAACGCTGAGATTATTGGCGTAACAAGTGGCGCCTCTGTACCGGAAATTTTGGTTGATGATTTGCTCAAGCATTTAGCAGCTCGCGGGTACGGCGATGTAGAAGAGGTACGAGCAACCGAAGAAACTCTGCTCTTTGCACTTCCCAAAGAGCTTCGCGCAGATCTTAAGAAGGCGTAGCGATGCCGATCTTCGTCGAAATTCAGGGCGAACACTTAGCGGTAGATCTTTACGAACCACAAGAACGTATTGCGGATGCTGTCTTAATTCATGGATTTACCGGCAGCAAGGAAGATTTTGAAGTCATAGGACCACTCCTTGCAGAGATGGGATTCCGAGTTCTGACCTTTGATAATCGTGGACAACACGAATCGGCACACAGCAAGCGCCCAGATGGTTATGCAATGAAGTCACTTGCTCGTGATGCCTTAGAACTTGCCCGGCACTTTGATTTTGAGAAGCCCCATCTCTTTGGCCATTCTTTCGGTGGCTTGATTGCGCAACAGGCAGCTGTTGATGCTCCTGACTTTTGGGCTTCGCTCACGCTATTTTGCAGCGGTCCACATTGGATTCCGAATAAGCCTGATCTTGATGCCACGGTTCACATCATGGAGACCATGACAATGGAAGAGTCGTGGAATAAATATAAAGAAGAATCAGATCGTGGCCTTCCTCGTTATGAAACGTATAAGAAGCGCTGGCAGGCGAGTGATCGGCGTTCAACTAAAGAGATGGCGATTCATCTTAAGAGCGTGCAGCCGCTGATTGCAGAGATAGTCGCTACCCAGATCCCAGTCCATGTCATTTATGGAGAGAACGATGATGCATGGCCATTGGAGATGCAGGATCAGATGGCGAAAGATTTAAATGCGCCACTCACCGTCATCAAGAACGCGGGCCATTGTCCAAATGAAGATCAGCCCGAAGAGACTGCAAAGGT
>CAYWWZ010000032.1:0-11052 GCA_964462495.1 uncultured Candidatus Planktophila sp.
ACCGCCCGCGAGGGTTCGCACTTTCCAAGCTATCCACAACGTGAAATCGAGATGGTGGCCGAGAAGATGGAAGCCGAGTTCGCTAAGTTGATGCCTCTTACATACGGAGCATTTGAAAAATCTGGTCGTATCGCGCCTTAAGCGATAAGATTCCCAAATGAGTACGCCCGCTCCTTTCGGACAGTTAATCACCGCTATGGTGACCCCTTTTGATAAAGATGGGGCGATTGATTGGGATGGCGTTGCAAAACTGGCCCAACATTTAGTTGATACTGGTCATGATGGCATCGCAGTAAACGGCACTACAGGCGAAGCGCCAACTACAAAATCATCTGAGAAGCTTGAGATCATCAAGGTTGTCAAGAGCGTTGTTGGCAGCAAGGTAAAAGTTCTCTCTGGTGCGGGCGATAATGAAACTGCATATACGGTAGAACAAGCTAAGCGCTCACAAGATGCCGGTGCCGACGGAATCTTGATAGTTACTCCTTATTACAACAAACCACCGCAGGCTGGAATTGAAGCACACTTTCGTGCAGTTGCGGCTGCAACTGATCTGCCCATCATGATGTACGACATTCCGGGTCGCACTGGTGTTGAGATTGAGTCAGACACAATCGTCAAACTTTTTGAAACCGTCGACAACATTGTGGCGCTCAAGGATGCCAAGGGAAATATTGCTGCGACATCATGGGTAATTAAGCGATGCGGAATCCCTGTTTATTCTGGTGATGACATACTCAATCTGCCATTTCTCTCCGTCGGTGCAGTTGGTTTCGTCTCGGTCTGTGGCCACACAGTGGGTCGCGAACTCAAGGAGATGCTCACAGCCTGGTTTGCTGGTAATTCAGCGCGCGCGTTAGAAATTCATCAGCAACTCTTGCCGGTCTTCACCGGAACCTTCCGCACGCAAGGTGCAATTTTGACTAAGGCAGCGATGAATCTAATGGGCCTACCCGGCGGAACAACTCGCTTGCCACTCGTTGATGCCACACCAGCACAGATCGAGCAACTGCGTAAAGATCTCATCGCTGGCGGCGTCGCTTTAAAGAACTAATGACACAGCATCCTCATCCAAATCTAGGCACTCCATCAAAGTTAATTGATGGCGGACTGCGCATCGTCGCCCTCGGTGGAATCTCTGAAATTGGTCGAAATATGACCGTGTATGAAACACAGGGAAAGTTATTGATTATCGACTGCGGCGTTTTATTTCCAGAAGATAACCAACCAGGAATTGACCTGATTCTCCCTGACTTTAGTTATATTCGAGATCGCCTCAAAGATGTAGTTGGAATCTTTCTGACTCATGGCCATGAGGATCACATAGGCGCTGTTCCATATCTACTTCGCGAACGTGGTGACATTCCGGTCTACGGATCTCCACTGACCATCGCCTTGATTGCTGCAAAATGTAAAGAACACCGCATCACACCTCTGACGCGCGAAGTTCGTGAAGGAAATCGTGAAGACGTTGGTCCTTTCGAGCTGGAATTTATCGCGGTCAACCATTCGATTCCGGATGCACTTGCTGTAGCAGTTCACACTCAAGCTGGAACAGTCCTTCACACGGGTGACTTTAAAATGGATCAACTTCCACTCGATGGAAGGATTACCGATCTGCGCACCTTCGCTAAACTCGGTGATGAGGGCATTGATCTCTTTTTGGTTGATTCAACTAATGCGGACATTCCAGGATTTACTCCTGCTGAGCGCGAGATTATGCCTGCGCTCAATCGCGTAATTGCGTCAACGCAACGCCGGGTGATTGTTGCTTCGTTTTCATCTCATGTACATCGCGTGCAGCAAGTTATCGATACAGCTGCGCTACATGGAAGGCGCGTTGCCTTTATTGGACGATCCATGATTCGCAATATGAAGATTGCTGAAGATATGGGATATCTGACGGTGCCTTCTGGAATCCTCTTTGATGCTCGCGAACTTGATAATTATGATGATCGTGTAGTTCTTATTTGCACCGGCTCGCAAGGTGAACCCATGGCGGCGCTTTCTCGTATGGCAAATGGAGATCACCAGATTCGAGTTGGAGATGGAGACACAGTCATTCTTGCATCCTCTTTGATTCCTGGAAATGAGAATTCCGTCTATCGAGTCATCAATGAGCTCACTCGTTTTGGAGCGAAAGTTGTTCACAAGGCCAATGCGCTAGTTCACGTTTCCGGACATGCTGCTGCAGGCGAACTCCTGTATTGCTACAACATAGTCAAGCCAAAATATGTTCTGCCGGTACATGGCGAATGGCGCCACTTGAAGGCAAATGCTGAGATTGCAATCCAATCTGGAGTCCCACGAGAAAACGCCTTCATTATTGAAAATGGAATTGTGGTGGATCTCGTTGACCATGTAGCCCAAGTTGCGGGAGCTGTTCCTTGCGGTTTTGTCTACGTTGATGGGCAGAGCATCGGTGACATCACAGAATCATCGCTCAAAGATCGACGCATACTCGGCGAAGAAGGATTTATTTCGGTCATTGTTGTTATTGAATCCCAGACAGGAAAAATAGTGGCAGGGCCGGATATCCATGCACGTGGATTCAATGAAGACCAAGCGCTCTTTGATGAAGTTCGTGATGAGATAGAGCGAGCCTTAAAGAGTGCAGTTGCTGAGGGAGTCAATGGAACACATCAACTTTCGCAAGTGGTACGAAGAACTATTGGAAGTTGGGTCGGACAAAAACATCGTCGTCGCCCAATGATTGTTCCTGTAGTTGTCGAGGTGTAAGTCGGCGCGCCTTCTTCTGCGGGATTTACCCTCCACCTAAGATTGAAGGTGTGGCTAAGAAGAAGAGACGCACAAAGGGCGCACGGGGAAGTTCTTTCTTCTCAGTAATTGCGCAGGGCCTTGGTGGCTTTTGGCGAGTTCTTGCTCGAGCGTTGGGTTCTGCTATCCGCTTCATTGCACGCGGCGCCCGCGATTTGGATCCAGCGCACCAACGTGACGGCGCAGCGCTTTTGGTTCTCTTGGTTGCCTTAGCTGCATTCGCAGGAACTTGGTTTCATGCAGATAACTTAGTAAGTAGAAATCTCTACTCATTCTTCGTTGGCGCTTTTGGCGTTATCGGATTTACATCTCCTCTAGTTCTTCTTTACTTCGCAGTGCGGCTATTTCGCAAACCGGAAGATAGCCAAGCAACGGGTCGCATTACTATCGGCACACTGTTGCTCATTCTCAGTTCAACGGGGCTGGCACATTTATTTAATGGTTCTCTTGGCGCGACTAATCCCACGGGAGCGACTGCTATTCGTGATGGGGGAGGGCAACTGGGTTATTGGGTTGCAAAGCCGCTCGTTGCTCTCATGACATCACTTTTGGCCTACCCACTACTTACTGTTCTCTTCTTCTTCGGCATCTTAATAATCACTGCAACGCCTCTATCTAAAGTCGGAATCCGCTTGAAGGTGATTGCGATTTGGTTATGGTCGAAGAGACCTCAGCGTGCCGAAAAAGAATTCGAAATTTCAGATACTCCACCCTTTGACTCGCCAGTTGTAGCGTGGAATCAAGAAGCAGAAGAACTTGATGAAGAAGAATTTGATCAAGAATTCACGGTCGAGATTCCACGAGCCCCGCTCGATGCCCAGCTGAAAGAAGCACCTAAATCTGAAAAGCGCCCAGAACAATTACTCCTGACTAGTGATATCAAGTACGAGCTACCTTCCCAAGATCTCCTCAAGGTAGGACCTGCAGCGAAGGCAAAGTCAAAGGTCAACGATTCTGTTGTCGCAGCCCTGACTGAAGTCTTTAAGCAGTTTGAAATAGATGCGCAAGTCACCGGATTTATGCGCGGGCCAACTGTGACTCGCTACGAAGTTGAGCTCGGAAATGCCGTTAAGGTAGAGCGCATCACCGCTCTTTCAAAAAATATCTCTTATGCGGTTGCAAGTAGCGAGGTTCGGATTCTTTCTCCAATTCCCGGCAAATCCGCGGTAGGAATCGAAATTCCAAACGCTGATCGTGAAATCGTCGCTCTCGGTGACGTGATGCGCTCAAGTGTGGCGGGCCAAGACCATCACCCCATGTTGGTTGCCTTGGGCAAAGATGTGGAAGGAAATTATGTCTGTGCCAACTTGGCAAAGATGCCGCACCTGTTAGTTGCCGGCGCTACTGGAGCTGGAAAATCTTCCATGATCAACGCGATGATTACCTCAATATTGATGCGCGCAACTCCCGATGATGTCAGGTTAGTGTTAATTGATCCGAAGCGCGTTGAATTAACTGCCTATGAAGGTATCCCACATTTGATTACCCCAATCATCACCAACCCCAAGAAAGCTGCTGATGCTCTCACCTGGGTCGTGCGTGAGATGGACTTACGTTATGAAGATTTAGCCACATTTGGGTTTAGACATATTGATGATTTCAATAAAGCAGTTCGTGCTGGGAAAGTTGTTGCTCCTCCCGGATCTGATCGCATCGTTGAACCGTACCCTTATTTACTCGTCATTATCGATGAGCTAGCAGATCTGATGATGGTCGCTGCACGTGAAGTGGAAGAATCTGTCGTTCGCATTACACAACTAGCCCGTTCTGCAGGAATACATCTAGTGCTGGCAACGCAGAGACCATCTGTCGATGTTGTAACAGGGCTTATTAAAGCCAATGTGCCTTCCCGACTTTCTTTTGCTACCTCATCGCTTGCAGATAGCCGAGTAATCCTTGACAGCCCTGGTGCTGAGAAGTTGATTGGCCAAGGCGATGGCTTGTTTATTCCAATGGGGGCCAGCCGCGCCATTCGCATTCAGGGTGCTTATGTTTCAGAGCGTGAAATTGAGGCAGTGACTAGTCATGTGAAGAAACAACTTTCGCCCCGCTATCGCGATGATGTAACTCAAGTAGCGCAGTCAAACAAGAATATTGATAAAGAGATTGGTGATGATTTAGATATCTTGATTCAAGCAGTTGAGCTCGTCGTAGGAACACAATTTGGTTCAACCTCAATGCTGCAGCGAAAGCTCAGGGTCGGATTTGCAAAGGCTGGTCGATTGATGGATCTCATGGAATCGCGCGGAATAGTTGGTCCATCAGAAGGTTCTAAGGCGCGCACCGTCTTGGTAAAGCCGGATGAACTCGACTCAGTTCTTGCCACGCTTCGCGACTACTAACTTTTACTGAGATTTCTGGGTGCTATTCAGGGGTGATTTACCCAAATAGGGGACACTTCACGACAAACGCAAAGAGGTCTAAAGTTAGAATCGCTTCACTCACTTTCCCACCTAAGGCGGCGCTTCACATGACTCTTGGTCAAGTACTTCGCGATGCTCGCATCGCCGCGCGCCTTAGCATTGAAGAGCTCTCCGAATCGACCAGCATCCGTATCGGTTTGTTGACTCAAATGGAAGAAAACAACTTCAAACATTGTGGTGGCGATACATACGCGCGAGGCCATCTACGCAATATTGCCAACAAATTTGGGATTGATCCTCTGGTTCTAATCAATCTTTACAACGAAGAACATTCTCTTGAACACCGGGCGATTGGAGACCTGCTCGTTGAGAACAACGTGATGCAAGTGCCACAAGAGAAGAAATCCATTTCTTGGAAGATACCCGCCACCGTTTCTCTTGTGGTCCTCTTCATCTTTGGCGTTTTTCAAATCGTGTCATCAAACCAAAGCACTGAAATCCCAACAGTTAGCCAGAGTACTCCCAGTGCTACACCTTCACCAAGTGCAACAGTTCCCTCTAGTTCAATGTCATCGCCTGGTGTGACAGCCGGAGATGGCAAGGTAACTCTCACACTTGATGCAGTGCGGGGAAATTCTTATATTGATGTCATAGTTGATGGAGAACGTGTCATCAAGGGATCGCTATTCCAAGGTGACACCAAAAACTTTGAAGGTACGCGTGCAATCAGTATTTACCTCAGTAATCCAGCCGGTCTTGATGTCACTGTTAATGGAGAACTTTTACCTCCATTAGGTGGCCAAAATGAAGAGGTTCGTCGCACTTTCCGATGAACTTTGGAGAACTCCACGCTCTAACCCTGTAACATCGCCCCTATGTCTCGCACCGTTGCAATAGTTACGATGGGATGCGCGCGTAATGAAGTTGATTCTGAAGAGTTAGCTGGACGACTTGCCGCAGACGGATGGACGCTTGTCGATGATGTTGAATCGGCCGAAGTTGCGGTTGTAAATACCTGCGGTTTTATCGAATCTGCCAAGAAAGATTCAGTTGATGCGCTGCTAGAAGCTAACTCGCTCAAAGGCCATGGAACTACCCGAGCTGTAGTGGCTGTGGGATGTATGGCTGAACGCTATGGAAAAGAGCTGGCTCAGGCTCTTCCTGAAGCAGATGCAATTTTGGGATTTGATGATTACCAAGATATTTCTGTGCGCTTGCAATCGATTATTAGTGGTAACGCGCATACGTCGCACACTCCACGCGATCGCCGAGCTCTACTTCCAATTGCACCAGTAGAGCGCGCCCAAGCGCGTGATGAATCGTTCACATCTGCGGTGGGCGCTGGTGGCTCGCTCTTTCGCAAAAGACTCGGCAACGCTCCATGGGCTCCGTTGAAAATTGCCTCAGGTTGCGATCGTCGTTGCTCCTTTTGTGCAATCCCATACTTTCGTGGTTCATTTATCTCGAGAAGACCAACAGAGATTCTGCAAGAGGCAACTTGGCTGGGGCAAAATGGAGTCAGCGAACTCTTTCTGGTCAGTGAAAACACGACTTCATATGGAAAAGATTTAGGCGATTTAAAGTTAATGGAGAAAATCCTCCATGAATTTGCCGAGATTCCAGGTATCGAACGTGTGCGTCTTTCATATTTGCAACCAGCAGAGATGCGCCCTTCACTGTTGCAAGCCATGATTGAAACCGAAAAAGTGGCCCCTTATTTTGATCTCTCGTTTCAGCATTCAAGTCCCTCTGTATTGCGCCGTATGCGTCGCTTTGGAGATTCCGAGAAATTTTTACATCTGATCACTCAAATTAGAGCCCTCTCGCCAGAAGCAGGCATTCGCTCCAATTTCATCGTCGGTTTTCCTGGTGAAACACAAGCTGACTTTGATGAGCTCGCTGATTTCATCACAGCAGCAAAGCTAGATGCGGTAGGAGTATTTGGTTACTCCGATGAGGACAACACCGAAGCCCTTAGCCTTGAAGATAAGGTCGCAGACGAGGTAATCCGCGAACGAGTCGAATCCCTTTCTTCGCTTGCTGATGAGATGGTTTCTATTCGAGCCTCTGGCCGGATTGGCGAGAAGGTCTTGGTGTTGATTGAAGATGAAGAGCTGCAAGAAGGTCGCGCCGCTCATCAAGGCCCAGAAGTTGATGGCACAACAACTTTTATCGGCACCAATTTCTCAGTCGGACAGTATGTTGAGGCTGTGGTGATTGATTCCATGGGAGCAGATCTGGTAGCAGAGGTAGCACAGTAAATCTCATGAAACTTCCTTCATTTGTTACACCCAATACATT
This sequence comes from uncultured Candidatus Planktophila sp., assembly GCA_964462495.1. Taxonomy (GTDB): domain Bacteria; phylum Actinomycetota; class Actinomycetes; order Nanopelagicales; family Nanopelagicaceae; genus Planktophila. Next base: position 7,443 of record CAYWWZ010000032.1, read on the forward strand.
GACCGTCACACGTATTCTGCTGATTCCATTTGGCGTTTATGCGCTCTTTCTTGATGGTGGAGATAATCCGAGATATCAAATATTGGCTTGGTGCATTTTCTTTGCTCTGGGAATGACAGATATTCTTGACGGAAAATGGGCGCGCCGCTCCAATCGCATTACTGCGCTTGGCGCATTTCTCGATCCCGTCGCCGATAAGGCGCTCATCGGTGCTGCCATGATTTCTCTATCAATCCTGGACCGTTTTCCCTGGTGGATCACTATTTTGATTCTGACTCGAGAAATTGGCATCACTATTTTCAGGCTTCTGGTAATCAAAGGTGGAGTGATTCCAGCTAGCAAGGGCGGAAAGATAAAAACTCTGACACAGAACTTTGGTGTCGGATTCTTTATTCTTCCCTTCCCATCGTGGTTGGAATGGTTTCGCATAGCATTTATCTCGGTGGCCATCATTCTTACGGTGACTACTGCCTACGACTACATTCGCGCATGGTCACGCAGTCGCTAGCTATCTCTGGCGTCATTGGCTATACAAGAGTAAATTTGCCGAATGGCTCCCACATCCGCACATGCTCGCCTGATCATTGATCACTTGCACAGCCGCGGAGAAACTATCGCTATAGCTGAATCGTTGACTGCAGGTGGCGTAGGACATGCAATCACTCAGATACCAGGCGCATCATCAGTATTTCTTGGGGGAGTCATCGCTTACACATCTGAAGTTAAAGTTAATTTTTTAGGTGTTTCGCAACGGACAATTGATGCACACACGGTTGTCAGCGAGGAAGTTGCCAATGAAATGGCAGCTGGGGTTCTTGAAAAATTTCGATCTACCTGGGCGATTGCTACCACCGGGATTGCTGGTCCAGGTGATTACATGGGAATCCGTGAAGGTACGGTCTGGATAGCCATCAAGGGCCCTATTTCGCAAACCTTGCATCTACAACTTGATAGCGGGCGAGAAGGCGTGCGAACCGGGGCTATATCCAGCGCAATAGGTAACTTTGCCCGTATTCTTAGCGCTAGAGAAGGGAAGGAGTAAGAGATGACGTTGTTACGTGAAGCCGTTGGTCAGACGCTACGCGATGCGCGGACCTCGCAATCTCGTACCCTTCGCGATGTTGCCCGTGAAGCGCGAGTATCTCTTGGATATCTTTCTGAAGTTGAGCGCGGCCAGAAGGAAGCATCATCGGAACTTCTCAATGCAATCTGCGAAGCACTTGGTCTCACACTTTCCTCAGTGATGACTGGCGTTGCACACGAAATCAAATCTCGTGAAAGCGCAAAGCTCTCCGTTGTCGACGCAGCCTAAATACTCTCTTCAAGGCGGAATTCATCGCCGTACCGAAAGTGCAATTCTCTCGGCCACTAAGGAACTCATTGCCCGGCATGGCGTCTGCAACGTTTCGATGATTGAAATCGCTGATGCTTCAGAAGTTTCTCGTGCAACTCTCTACAACCATTACCGCGACAAGAGCGCAGTTCTGATGGCTTTGATTTCATCAGAAGTGAATCGATTGGTAAGCGCTGCGCAAAAGGCAGGCACCCCGGCTGATGCTTTAGAGCTTTTATCCTGTGAAATTTCTGCAGACCCTGCGCTGCAGGCTATGCGAGTGCACGACCAAGATCTCTTGATCGCCATCATGTCACATGCAGAAAATCCGTTATACCTCGTCTTAGCAACCTGTATTTATGACGCCACCAAATCTGAAGCAGGCACAGGTTTGGCGATGCGTTGGCTGTTAGGACAAGTAGCACAGCCGATAACTCCACAGCAATCACGCGATCAAGCCGAGTTATTGGTTGAGCGCACGCTCTTCTGATATCCATTGATGCGCATCTCTGACCTTCGCGAACGCCTGTCACTTTCCTTTGGCGAGGAATGGGCGCCATCTTTTTCGCAAGATATTGCCATCAGTGAATTGGGGTCGCTTACTGTCAATGAAGCGCTCAAGGCGGGATATGAAGCTGATGCGATTTGGCGAGCTGTATGTAAACAATGTCCAACTGAGACAGAGAAGTATCGATATTAAGAATGCCTGTTTCAACTGTTGTCATCGGCAAAGCGCCCGCTAAACCAGCTTTGGTCTTAGTGCATGGCCTTGGTTCTGCCGGCACTATCTGGAAATCGCTCTATGACGGGTTGGAAGAGCACTTTGTGATCTACCCACTGGATTTGCCAGGGCATGGGGATGCTGAGTTAGACGCTGAACCGCTTGATCCGCAGTCACTTGCACATGCGATTGTGGCGATGCTGGAGAAAGAACATAACGTCACCGAGTTTCATGTTGCAGGTAACTCTCTTGGCGGCTGGATTGCGCTAGAGCTTGCGGCGGCCTATCCAGAGAGAGTTAAGAGCGTTACTGCGCTCGCACCTGCTGGACTTTGGTTTGAAGGACCTACGCAAATACTTCCGCCAAGTATGTTTGCTCGAATCTTGGCAAAGTGTGCTCAGTATTTTTTGCGGCTTGCTTATCATCTGCCGCCGCTTAAGGCTATGGGTTATCGCAAGATTACCCATCTCTGGCGCGAACTCTCATTTGAAAGCTGTAAAGATTCAGTTTTGGCGATGGCCAAATCAACTGGCTATATGCCGATGTGGCGAGCGCTTCGCGGAAAGAAATTTGATTCGCAGATTCCGCAACATCTGCCAGTCAAAATTGTATTTGGAGATTATGATTTGACTCTGCCTCACCCGCACGCGCAAGAGCGAGAAGTGGCACCGAACCATGCAGAGTGGATCACGGTAGAAAATTGCGCGCATGTGATCATGTGGAACTATCCAAAGTTAACAATCGACTTTATTGTCAATCACATTAAAGAGCGATAACTTCGAGCACCCAAGGTTGCTCCCCATCTGGTGGGGTAAGTGCGCAGGGATATCTCTCAGAGACGATGGCATATAGGTCTTCCGGACTCTTAGGTAGCGAACGTACCTGCAGAAGCCAGCGTGTTATTTCTCCGCGAGTCTTCTTCGACATATGCGTCACTACCGTGCGAACTCCATCAACTACAGTCGATACTCGTATCTCCACAGTTATTTCAGCAGGTGCTCGCCAGACTGTTTTGTAGGTTGACGATCGACAATCAACAATCAGCCCGCGAGCAAGAGGGTCAAGAGCGCGCTCTACCTGATCTCGCAGCGCAGAGTTATCGATCTTGGCTTTATAGCTCTCAATCTTGGCTGATGGAGCGATCGCACCGTACTTGGCCGAGATGATTCGCACTGAAGTCTCACCGCGAGTACGGGCTGCTGCAGAGAGGGTCGACCACCCCAAGGCTTGATAGAGAACCCCCTGATAGACCGCGATGGCAGGGGTGGGTTTCTCAGTGGCCGCCTTCTTCTCAGATGGGGGTAGCAGGATCAGCACGCGACACACCCTACTTGTCAGCCCCTCCTGCTACCTTTCGAACAAATGTTCGGATACCCTTATCGGTATCGCCTCAAGCAATCCGTTTGAAGCGATGAGTCAGGAAACTGATTGCACAGCCAGAGCGGTGCTCTACCTGTCGCCCACAGCGTCTCTATAACGCTACAGGCCGTCGTAGAGATTGTCCGTACCTTCTGGGCCGAATACCAACGACTGCGCTCGCAGACGTTCGAAATGAA
>CAYWWZ010000033.1:0-10925 GCA_964462495.1 uncultured Candidatus Planktophila sp.
ATCTGCTTTGCCATAGTTGTTAGCTCCTATTTGTTTACCTATTCGGATCAGCCGGGCTTTAGCTAACTGGCGCCTGGGGCGCAGTTATCACTCTCGGCCTGCGAGTGCTAACGCCAAATCTAGGGGGTGTTATTCCCAGGCGCAAAATGAAGGGTCGGCCGGATGGGTCTTTTAGCGGGCGGTGCGTGCTGCCATGCGGGCTTCGCGGAGCCTGCGCAGGCGCTTGACCAACATCGGTGAGGCCTCGAGGGCATCATCGCGGTCGATGAGGTCATTGAGTAATTGGTAGTAGCGAGGTGCGGTCAGGTCGAAGAGGTCTTTGATTGCGGTCTCTTTCGCTCCAGCAAAGCGCCACCAATTGCGCTCGAACTCAAGAATGCGAGTTTCGAGGTCGGTCAAGGTTGAGCCTTGTGTCTCTGGATTTTCTAGCGCAGACATAGCCTCAATCTTAGTTTGGAAATCAGACCAACTGTGGGATTTACGAAGACTTTACGATTTTCGTGCAGCCTTTTCGATATTTCGCAACATGGTAGGAAAGATAAAGAAGTGAAAAGGCGAGACTAAATACCAGTAAATCTGCCCACCCAATCCGCGAGGTTCAAAGAGCGCATCTTGCGTCACAACGGTCTTTCCATCGACTGTCTTGAGATTAAATTCCAGCCACGCCTTGCCAGGAAGGATCATCTCTGCATAGAGGCGCAAGTGTTCTTCTTTAACAATATTTTCAACGCGCCAAAAATCGCAGCTGTCACCAATTCGCAAGTAACGTGGGTCGCGCCGACCACGACGAAGTCCTACTCCACCCACCATACGATCTAACAATCCACGCAGGTACCAGAGCCAACCTGAACCAAACCAACCGTGTTCGCCACCGATTCCTTCAATCTGTGCCCACACTTTTGCAAGAGGTACATCAGTTGTAATTTCACGATGATCCTTCAGCGTTAATTCACCAGCCCAATCAGGATCACCCTGTGCTTTCTGCCACGGCGCAGTTGGAAAAGCTGCATCTGACCATCGCGTATCCACTGAATTTTCTGCAGTACGAGTAAGCGCTAATTGAATCGCTTGCGCCACAGTGAGAAGTCCTTCTGGAGGAAGTGGAATTATCTCGTTGATGCTCTTCTTCGGGTCTGCAACTACCTCACTGATAAGTGATTCAACCAGTGGTCGCGCCAGTGAGGTTGGTACAGGTGTCACAAAACCAATCCACAAACTCGACAGTTTCGGAGTAAGTACAGGAACCTGAATAATTTTTCTCTTACGTAGCCCTGATAGCGAAGCAAATTTCTGCATCATCTCGGCGTAGGTAACCACCTCTGGCCCGCCGATATCGCAGATGCGATTTTCGGGGTGAGTGAGATTCGCGGTCTTTCGCAAGTAATACAAGACGTCACGAATTGCTATGGGTTGGGTGCGATTAGAAACCCATTTTGGAGTAGTCATGATTGGCAAGCGATGCGTCAGATGACGCAGCATCTCAAATGAAGCTGAACCTGAACCGATGATGATTCCTGCGCGAAGTTCGAGAACTGGGACAGAGGTCGATGCCAAATGAGTTCCGGTATTCATTCTGGAAGTTAGATGGCGGCTGCGGTTTTCATCATTGGCTATTCCACCTAAATACACAATCTGCGAAACTCTTGCTTTTTCGGAAGCGAGCGCAAACCCGCGCGCCATAGCCGCTTCGATATCTCCAAAATCTGCCGCTGCGTTGATGGAATGCAGTAAGTAATAAGCGGTGTGAACACCAGCCAATGCGCGATCTAAATCTGCAGGGTTGCTGGCATTGCCTTCGACAATTTCGACCTCTCGTGACCAATTTTGCCCTTGTATTTTTTTTGCATCACGCACAAAGACTCGAACGCGTTTCTTATCGCTCAATAAATCGCGCACTAAACGGCCGCCTACATACCCCGATGCACCGGTGACAAGGAATAACTTCCCTGGATTCTGCGTATCCATACCTAAGAGCCTAGACTTACCCAGTGGTGACTTCTACTTTAAATGTGGCCAAGCCTCGTGTTGTGATTCTCGGAGCAGGTTTTGGTGGGCTTACCGCTGCTCGCGCTCTCGCTAAAGATGCTGATGTGACCTTGGTAGATCGCCACAACTTCCAAACATTTTTGCCGCTGCTTTATCAGGTATCCACTGCGGGCTTAGCTGCCGACCACGTTGTTCACCCTATCCGTGGCGCACTCCGTAAATCAGGTGTGAAATTTCGAATGGGTTCTCCACTTTCTGTGGACCACAAGAACAAGACAGTAAAGCTGGATTCCTCTGAAGTTCTTGAATTTGATCATCTCGTCGTGGCTCTCGGCTCCTCAACGGCAGATTTTGGAGTCCCTGGCGTTGCTGAATATGGAATGGGCATGAAGAGCGTGAATGAAGCAATCAATATTCGTGCAGCTGTCATGCGCCGCTTTGAAGATTTATGCCGCTTCGAGGATGACACACGACTTTCTATCGCTGTTGTTGGTGGTGGTCCTACCGGAGTTGAAATGGCTGGCGCTTTGGCAGAACTGAAACGCGGACCACTCAAAAACGATATGGAGCATGCAGCAAAGCACATCGATATCTATCTCATCGAAGCAGGTCCGCGTATTCTGCCGATGTTCAGCGAGAAACTTTCTGCTCGTGCCGAATCTGATCTTCACAAACTTGGTGTGATTGTTCGAACCAGAACTGCCGTTCGTGAAGTTCAATCTCGAAAAATTATTGTTAAAGATGGCGATCCTATTCCTGCAGAAATCACAATTTGGGCAGCCGGCGTGAAAGGTGAACCAACCGCATCCAATCTCAACTTACCGATTGTTGGTTCACGAATCGATGTTGAAGAATCACTTCGCGTTAACCACTACCCGCATGTATGGGCCATTGGTGACATTGCTGGTGCAAAAGGTTCAGATGGCCGCTTCCTGCCGATGGTTGCACCGGTTGCAATGCAACAGGGACGTTTTGTTGCAAAACAAATATTGCGTGCACATAAGGGTCAACCTCTACAACCTTTTAAATATTTAGATAAAGGCTCCATGGCAACCATTGGGCGCCACAAAGCCGTAGTAGAAGTGAAGAATTTCCGAATGGCCGGCGCTCCTGCATGGTTCGCCTGGTTGTGGCTTCACCTTTTCTATCTCTTAGGTGGTCGAAACAAAGTTGGCACGATGGCTGACTGGACTTGGAATTACCTCACCTTTGATCGCGGCAATCGTCACATTATGGATTCTCTCTAAACAATGCCTGAGTATCGCCAAGTTGATGGCCATCAGCTCTACTGTTACGAATGGGAAAATAACGGCGAAGCTCTTGTTCTGCTTCATGGCGGCCTAAGTCAAACGTCGCATTGGGAAGAACAGATTCTTCCTGCTGTTGAAGATCAATTTCACGTCTTTGGATATGACCGCACTGCTCATGGATTTACCGGGGATCGAGTCGGAAGTATGCACTTTGAATTCCAACTCAAAGAAGCCATTGCCTACTTAGAAACAATTGTAAAAGAGCCTGCACATATCATCGGTTACAGCGATGGCGGCATCATCGCTCTTCTCCTGGCAATTAAGCGCCCCGATTTGGTTCGCTCAGTTGTTACGTTAGGCGCCAACTTTCATCACAGTGGAACGCTGCCTCTGCCAGACTTTGACGGAAATATCTCGCCTGAAGACCAAGCTGAGTACGACCAAACATCTCCAGATGCACCTGAAACTCTGCGCGAAAAAATCATTCGCATGATTGAAATCTGGCGCAGCGAACCGAACTTGGAGCGCGCTGACTTACTCAATATTCAGTGCCCGGTACTGGTTATGGCTGGCGATGATGACGTCATCGCACATAACCACACCGTCGAGCTTTTTGAGAATATTCCGCTAGGACAACTGGCGATAATTCCTGGAACATCTCACCAGTTCGTAAAAGAAAAACCAGCTCTCACGCAGCTATTAATTCGAGAGTTTCTAGAAGATTTAAGTTATCCAATTACCAAAATGCCGATTCGCAGAACAAACCCACCAGCCACCAATTAGCCTTCAAAGGGTTGAATCGAGCCAGTCTTTACATCATAAATTGCGCCAGCTACAACAACACCTCCACGTAAAAGTGGATAAGAGCGAATTCGATTTAAATCAATAGCAAGTGCTCCTTGCTGATCACGTGTGGTGCGAAATTCTAAGCTTGATGTGTTCACCCCATACTTTTCATCAATCAATTTATGGAAATCAGCTTCATCATTTTCTGCCATTTTGCAATCTGTATGCGGCATCACCAAGATTCGGTTGACATTGAGCAGATAGGTAGCCAGGACCAAGGTTCGTAAAACATCCTCTGTAACTCTGGCTCCTGCATTGCGCAGAATTTTTACATCTCCAGATTTCATACCAATTACTGACAGGGGATTGATGCGTGAATCCATACAGGTGACAATCGCAAGTCCTCGTGCAGCTGATCCCGTTAGCTCTGAATACTTAAAAGTTTTTTGATATTCGGCATTCGCAGCCAAGATGTCGCCAAATGATTCGTGAGGGAAAGAGTTGTTGGTCATTCTCAACTCCTTCTGGTACATATCGGAGTAATTCTGGAGCCCCCCATCCGGATTGAACGGATGACCTGCGCATTACAAGTGCGCTGCTCTACCACTGAGCTAGGGAGGCGTACTGCGGGCGTAATTATGGCAGTTATCTGCAGATTGTAAAAATCCTTGAATTTCAGCCTTTAAATCAACTCTTTTCAGGTCAGTTACGGCATAGTCATTAAACCTTGATGATGAGAGGATTGCCTCCATGTTGCCAAACTATTGGATGAGCCCAGAGACAAACTCGATTAACCGTTTGCCGATGCTCAATATTGAGCATTTTGAAACAATCTCTCTTGATGGAACTTGGCGCTTCCAATTACTCCGTTCACCGAGTGAACAGCCACGAAAGAAGTGGACATCTATTCCTGTCCCAGGTTTGTGGACGATGCAACCAACGAGTGAAACTTTCTTTGACAAGCCGATTTACACCAACGTGCAGATGCCTTGGGACCATGTGGCACCAGATGTTCCTGCCGAGAATCCGACTGGTATATATGAACGCGACTTTGAGATCCCTCAATCATGGGATGGGAAACGAATCGTTCTGCACTTGGGTGGCTATGAATCTGTAGCGATAATCACCGTCAATGGTGAAGAAGTTGGACTGACCAAAGATTCCCGACTTGCTGCTGAATTTGATATTACTTCCTTTATTAAGCATGGCAAAAATACTGTTCGAATCTCAGTAACTAAGTGGTCTGATGCGACTTATATCGAAGATCAAGATCAGTGGTGGCATGGTGGAATTACTCGCTCCGTTAAGTTGTATGCAACCGATCATGTTTACATTGAAAAATTTGCTACGACAGCGGGTTTGAAAGCAGATGGAACTTCTGGAACTCTAAAAATCGATGCCATTATTGGTTCTATCAATGGAAAGAGCGTTGATGGTTACACTCTGCGAGCTTCCGTTGAGGAGTTACCAAAGGTAAAAAATGCGCAACTTTCGGGAACCTATAAGTCCCATGTGACTCCCCTGTGGACCGAAATGTCTGCTGAACTCCAAGAGGCTAACCGCAAACATTTTGCCGGCGAATACTGGGATGGCTCCATGCCGGAATCGGCAAAGCGCCTGCGCGAACCTCTGCAATCTCCGTGGCCTGGTCACGTAGTCCTTGAAACAACCATCCCCAAAGTAGCTGCCTGGAGCGCTGAAACTCCCTATCTGTACACGTTGCGCATTGAACTGGTGAGCCCAACCGGACACGTGATTGAAATTTCACAGCAGAAGATTGGATTCCGCAGCGTTGCAATCAAGGGTCGAGATTTACTCGTTAACGGCCAGCGCATCTTTATCTACGGAGTCAATCGCCATGACTTCAATCGACATACTGGACGAGTATTAACTCGCGAAGATATGCGCCAAGACTTGCTTGAGATGAAGCGTTGGAATTTCAACGCTGTTCGTACATCGCATTATCCAAATGATGCCGCATTCCTAGAACTCTGCGATGAACTCGGCTTCTATGTCATAGATGAAGCAAATATCGAATCTCATGCTTTCTACGACTCAATTTCTAATGATCCACGTTATGCATCTGCATTTGTGGAGCGTGTCGGACGCATGGTGCAACGCGATATGCACCATCCTTCAGTAATTTTCTGGTCACTCGGTAACGAATCCGGCGTTGGTACCAATCACTATGCTGCTGCTGCATTTGCACGTTCGCTCGATTCATCTCGCCCGCTTCACTACGAGGGTGCTATCAATGGAGATTGGCGCGGCGGTCACACACTTACCGACGTTATCTGTCCAATGTATCCATCCATCAAGGCGATTGTCAGTCACGCTAAATCAGGGAAACAAGATCGACCTTTGATTATGTGTGAGTACTCGCATGCAATGGGAAATTCAAATGGAACGCTAAAAGAATATTGGGATGCAATCCATTCACTGCCTGGATTACAAGGTGGCTTCATCTGGGAGTTCTGGGATCACGGAATCGAACAGACCTTAGGTAATGGAACTAAACGCTCTGCTTATGGTGGAGATTTCGGAGAAACCCGCCACGATGGAAACTTTGTCTGTGATGGAATGGTCTTCCCTGACCGAACTCCAAAACCAGCAATGCACGAATTCAAGGCAATTGCTGCTCCAGTAGCGTTTACTTCCACTTCGCCGGCATCAGGAAGTTTCACTATTTCAAATCGCCAATTCTTCAAGGATTTGAGCGATTTTGGCTGCTCATGGAGTATCACTCGAAATGGTGAGGTCATTGATAGTGGAACAATCAAACTTCCAAAGCTTGCTCCACGTAAGAGCGCCAAAATTCGAGTTGGCTCAAAGCTTCTCTCCAAGATTGACGGACCAGGCGAGCGATTTGTCACGCTCTCAATCTTTAATCTTCATCGCACAGATTGGGCACCTGCTGGCCATGAGGTTGCCTGGCAGCAATTTGCACTCTCATCTCGAAAGGCATCGCTACCTACAGCGAAATCTAGTGGGCTCTTTGAGGTGGCGGTAAATGATGCTGGCGAATTGCAACTTCCATTCGGAGTAATTGCTCCGCAGCCAACGCTCTGGAGAGCACCTACCGATAATGATCGCATCGCTCACTTTGCAGAGAAGTGGAGCCAATTTGGGGTGCGGAATCTTGAGCGCATTGACTGCACAATTACCGAATCCGCCAAGGCTTACAAAGTTACCAGCCTCTGGCAGACCAGCACTGGCTACAAAGTAAAGCAAATTCAATTGGTAACGCCAATTGCAAATGGATATTCAGTCAAGGAAACCATCACAACCCCTAAGCAATTTGATGACTTAGCCCGAGTTGGAATTAACTTTGAACTAGATGGATCACTTGCTAACTTCACATATTTAGGAATCGGACCACACGAAACTTATCCAGATCGAAAGATTGGCCGCGTAGCTAAGTGGTCATCAACAGTCTTTGAGCAGTATGTTCCTTACGTTCGCCCACAAGAAAATGGTGGACACTCAGGAGTGCGCTGGTTTACTTTGACTAGTAGTTCAGGTCAAGGAATCAGAATTGATCTTGATAAACCGCGCCAGGTTAGTGTGAATCCATTTAGAGCAACGGAACTTGCCGATGCCACCCATGATGTCGAACTTCGACCATCTGGAAACACGATTGTGACTATCGACGCCGCGCACCGCGGTGTTGGTACCGCATCGTGTGGACCAGATACGTTGCCCCAATACTTAGTAACTGGCGGGGTCTTTAGCTTTACTTGGAGCGTGCGTTCGCTGTAAATCTATCCAGCAATCGGCCATTTTGTCGGAGTTGGATATTTAGCCGCTCTGCCATCGCCCGAAGATTTACCTTGGATACGGCGCAGAATCCAGGGCAATGCAAAGATAAAGAACCAAGCCACGGTGACTGCTTTCTCAACAACCCATGGGGTTTTCTTTGCTGGAGGCAGTGGAGTGCGCCAAGCTGGATCAAAGGGGAGACCTAACTTCTCGAGAACTGCATCGGCACAGCGCTTATGTCCTTCGGAGTTAAGGTGCAGTCGATCAAAAGCTAAGAATCTTCGATCGCTGAAGAAGCGCTCTTGATTTGCATCAACCACGATGGCGCCAACTTCTGCGCCAACTTCACGAACTCCTTTATTAAATTCTGAGAACCGTTTCTCCCAGATTTCTGATCCTTTGCCCTTGTTGCCGGTCTTTTCCAACACGGTAAAAAGCATCAAGGTTGCGCCAGATTTTGCAATAAGACGAACTGCTTCTTGATAGAGCGGAATTGCAATTGATGCTTGATATCCCGGACGAAGCGCATCATTTGCACCAGCATGAAATGAAACCAAGGTATCTGGACCGGTAACAAAAGCCAGAGCTGTCGGAACTTGATCTTCAACCACTTGGCCGATTAATTTTCCGCGTACCGCTAAATTCATATAGGTGAAGTCAGCGTGCGCTTGCGCCATCACATCTGCGACGCGATCGGCCCATCCACGATATTTTCCATCGATGATTTCATCTGACATACCTTCGGAGTACGAATCACCACAGACGATAAATCTTTGAAATGCCATGCTTTAGCCCTTACGTCGCGCCTCATCGACTGCATAGAGTGCGATGGAGGTTGCTACCGAAGCATTGAGAGATTCGGTAGTTGCACTTATCGGAATCGACACTACTAAATCGCACTTTTCGCGAGTTAAGCGCGCTAGCCCCTTGCCCTCAGAGCCAACAATGAGCATCAGCGGTTCAGTTGCCACCTTCATCTCAGCTATTTTCACATCTGATTCACCATCTAAGCCAACGACGAAACAGCCCATTTTCTTCGCTTCATCGATGGTGCGAGCAAGGTTTGTTACCTGTGCAATCGGCAGACGTGCAGCAGCTCCAGCCGATGATTTCCAAGCAGATGCGGTCATTCCGGCAGCGCGGCGCTCAGTCATTAATACGCCAGAAGCACCGAAAGCTGCGGCAGATCGAACAATCGCACCCAAGTTACGTGGATCAGTTACCCCATCGAGGGCGACTAACAACATCGGTTTTTTGGCGCGCTGAGTAATCTCTTCAAAAGATGAATATTGAAATGGCTTAATCGCCAAGATAATTCCTTGGCTATTTGGCGAAATTCCCTCTACTTCTGCGCGATGTGCCTCACGAATCGAGAGCCCATGATTGAGCGCTATCTGCAGCGACTCGGCGACGCGATCATCAACATCAATACTGCGCGCTACTAATAACTCTGTTGCCGGAACTGATTCACGGAGCGCTTCTAAAACTGCATTTCGACCAGCCACGATTTCGCCACGAGGTGCATCACCTCTCGAGAATTTTCGTGCAGCAGTTGCTGGCTTCTTTGCGGCTGATTTCTCTGCAGCTTTCTTTCGCTTTGCAGCTGCGTGATACGGACGATCCTCCGCTTTCGGCGTTGGACCTTTGCCTGCCAGACGACGTTTATTGTTGCCACCAGTTCCTGCTGATGGACCCTTCTTTGATTTGCGCACTGCGCCTCTTGGTTTTGCATTACCGGCCATGGTTATTGTCCATCTCTAGAAATAGACCAACGCGGCCCTTGTGCAGTGTCTTCAATAGTAATTCCCAGCGCAGCTAATCCGTCACGTATTGCATCAGATGCAGCAAAATCTTTTCTTTCTCGCGCCGCAGTGCGCTGGGCAAGCGCTAATTTAATAACACCATCTAAGGCCGCAGTTAAGTCCTCGCCTGCACCATTTACTGCAAAAACCGGATCAAATGGGTCGCAACCCAAAACTTCCAATGCACCACGGATTTCATTTGCAGCAGATGCAATAACTGCCTTATCACCGGCGGTGATTGCGCTATTTCCTGTCTTGAGCGCTTCTGAAATTGAAGCTAGTGCGGTTGGTACCGCCAAATCATCATTCATCGCATCGCGGAAAGCCTGGCTAATAACAGGTGTGGGCGCCGCACCCAATATTTCAACAGAGCGAGTTAAGAAGCCTTCAATACGACGAAATGCCGTTGCAGATTCAGCAAGTGCCTCGTGAGAGAACTCAAGCATTGAGCGGTAGTGGGCAGATCCTAAATACCAACGAAGTTCAATTCCACGAACTGATTTTAAGAGCTCATGAACTTGCAGCGAATTGCCAAGCGACTTCGACATCTTTTCACCAGATGCGGTAACCCATGCATTATGTAACCAGCGCCGTGCAAAGGTGTAGCCAGCTGCCTCTGACTGAGCAATCTCATTTTCATGATGCGGGAAGATGAGATCCAATCCGCCGCCATGAATATCGAAAGCTTCACCTAAATAGGAGTGTGCCATCGCAGAGCATTCGAGATGCCATCCTGGGCGACCTGGTCCCCACGGAGTTGGCCATGAAGGATCTCCTGGCTTGGCAGCTTTCCATAGAGCAAAATCGCGTGGATCTTTTTTGTAAGTCTCATCAGCATCAGCCGCAGGCTGTAAATCATCGAGTTTCTGGCGCGAAAGAGTGAGATAAGAAGTGAGTTTACGAACTTCCAAATAAACATCGCCATTTCCAGGAGCGTAAGCGGCACCATTCGCAATCAATTTCTCCATCAGTTCAATCATCTGCGTGACATGCCCAGTAGCGCGAGGTTCATAGGTTGGTGGTAACACATTGAGAGCGGCGTAGGCATCGGTAAATGCTCGCTCGTACTTCATAGCAACTGCCCACCAAGGCGCTTCTTCGTGAACTGCCTTGTGCAAAATCTTGTCATCTATATCTGTAACGTTGCGAATAAATGTGACGTTATATCCGCTCTTCATCAGCCAGCGTCGCAAAATGTCGAAGTTAACTCCAGAACGAACATGACCGATGTGTGGAGGCGCTTGCACCGTCGCTCCGCAGAGATAGATACCAACTTCACCCTTCTTTAAGGGTACAAACTCTGAGGTGGTTCGCGTCAGGGTGTCATAAAGATGTAGCGAAC
>CAYWWZ010000034.1:0-10293 GCA_964462495.1 uncultured Candidatus Planktophila sp.
CAGGAACAGGTCGTTGGGTTGTTAACGGCAAGACCCTCGAGGCTTACTTCCCAAACAAGGTTCACCAACAACTCGTCTCAGAACCATTCCGCACAGTAGGTGCTGAAGGTACATACGATGTCTTCGCCCGCATCAACGGTGGTGGAGTTTCTGGACAAGCTGGCGCACTTCGCCTTGGCGTTGCACGCTCACTCAATGAAATTGATACCGAAGCAAATCGCCCAGCTCTAAAGAAGGCTGGATTCTTAAAGCGCGATGCGCGAGTAATTGAACGCAAGAAGTACGGCCTTAAGAAGGCTCGTAAGCGTTCACAGTACTCAAAGCGTTAATTTTTATCTCGATATCCCGTTTGTTCCAGCAGTAAAGAGGAGTTATTGATGGCTCTCTTTGGAACAGACGGGATTCGTGGTTTAGCAAACGGTGAAACTCTCACAGCCGAAATCGCCGTAGATGTTGCTGTTGCAGCAGCGCACATTCTCGTTGAAAGCTCCTCCAATAAGGGCAAACGTCCCAGAGCCATCGTCGGCCAGGATTCTCGAGCCTCTGGTGAATTTTTAGAAGCAGCAGTAGCAGCAGGTCTTGCTAGCGCAGGTGTAGATGTGTATCGCGTTGGAGTTCTGCCAACTCCAGCAATTGCCTATCTCGTTGCTGAATCTGGCGCAGATCTCGGCGTCATGATTTCGGCCTCGCACAATCCGATGCCTGATAACGGAATCAAGTTGTTCTCTCGCGGTGGCGGAAAACTTGATGATGCCATCGAAGCTGCAATTGAAGAGCGAATGGGTGAACCTTGGGTGCGGCCAACTGGGCGCAATGTCGGACGAATTACCTTCGACAATACTGCACAAGAGCGTTACCTCAACCATCTGCTCTCTTCAGTTTCTACACAACTTTCTGGCCTCAAAATTGTGGTCGATTGCGCCAATGGCGCTTCATCGCAGGTAGCTCCTTTGGCGTATGAAAAAGCAGGAGCAGAGGTTGTCGCTATTCATCATTCTCCTGATGGATGGAACATCAATGACAACTGTGGCTCAACTCATCTGACAGATCTGCAAGCGCGCGTAGTTGCAGAGAAAGCTGATTTTGGAATTGCACATGATGGCGATGCTGATCGTTGCCTGGCTGTCGACGCTGAAGGAAATGTTATTGATGGCGATGCCATTATGACGATTTTGGCTCGTGGTTTTAAAGCACGGGGCGCCCTAAAATCCAACACAATAGTTGGAACCGTCATGAGCAATCTCGGCTTCATTCACGCAATGAAAGAAGCAGAGATTGATGTCATTACAACAGCAGTAGGAGATCGTTACGTTTTAGAAAAGATGCTGGAGGGTGATTTCTCTCTGGGCGGTGAACAATCAGGCCACTTAATCATGCGTGAGTTTGCAAATACGGGCGATGGGATTTTGACCGCTTTGCAATTGGCGCAAGAAGTGGTGCGCACAGGACAACCACTTGCGAAATTAGCGGCATCAATGAAGCGCTTTCCCCAGGTTCTGATCAATGTTCCCAATGTTGCAAAAGATAAGTTAAAAGATTCTCAAGTAATTTCAGCAGCTGTTGCGAAAGCAGAAGCAACGCTGGCAGATTCTGGTCGAGTTCTCCTTCGAGCTTCTGGCACCGAACCGTTGATTCGCGTGATGGTCGAGGCTGCGAGTGATAACCTTGCACACGAGGTTGCTGCTTCACTTGCTGCAACTGTGAAAGCAGAACTGGGGATCTAATTCGTGTGCGGAATCGTGGGTTACACCGGACCACAATCTGCATTCACGCCTATTGTTGAAGGTCTGCGTCGCCTTGAGTATCGCGGCTATGACTCAGCAGGAATTGCGCTCGGGACTGGCACCGCTCTCTTTGTGGAAAAGCGGGCAGGAAAACTCTCCAATCTCGAAGCTGCACTTCCTGCAAATCTGCCTACAGTGCATTCTGGAATTGGCCACACCAGATGGGCAACACATGGCGGTCCGACAGATCGTAACGCGCATCCGCATCTCGATAATGAGGGAAAACTAGCGGTCATTCACAACGGAATTATTGAAAACTATGCAGAGCTCAGAACTCTCCTTGAAAAGCGCGGACACACCTTCTCTTCTGAAACAGATACCGAGTCAGTAGCACATCTACTCTCTGACTTACGTAAAGAAAAAGGTGGCGACCTCACCGCTGCAATGCGCACCGCAGTTGAACAGCTACGTGGCTCTTTCACACTTCTGGCCATTCATGCCGATGCGCCCCAGACTATCGTCGGAGTACGCCGAAATTCACCGCTTGTCGCCGGCATCGGCAATGGGGAAAATTTTTTAGCCTCTGATGTCGCAGCATTTATTGACTACACAAAGCGAGCAGTTGAACTTGGCCAAGATGAAGTCGTCACAATCACCCCAGACTCTATTGAGATTACTGATTTATCCGGAACGAAGTTACCGCTGCGCGAGTACGAAATCACATGGGACGCAGAAGCAGCTCAGAAAGGTGGCTTTGCCCACTTTATGCTCAAAGAAATCTTTGATCAGCCAAAAGCTATTGCAGATACTTTGATTGGTCGCCTGAGTGATAACAACCAGATACAACTCGATGAGTTGCACATGAGCGACGAAGAAATCAAAAAGATTCGTAGAATTTCAGTGATTGCATGCGGCACTGCTTATCACGCAGGTATGGTCGCAAAATATGCCATCGAAAAATGGGCAAAGATTCCCGTTGATGTTGAGATTGCTTCTGAATATCGCTACCGCGATCCGATTGTCGACAAGGATTCGCTAGTCGTAGCTATTTCGCAATCCGGCGAAACCATGGATCTATTGATGGCGGTACGCCACGCTAAAGCTGCAGGTGCGCGCGTATTGGCTGTTTGCAATACCAACTCGTCAACGATTCCACGTGAGTCAGATGCAGTTCTCTATACCCATGCCGGTCCAGAAATCGCAGTCGCCTCAACCAAGGCATTTGTTACGCAAATTGTTGCGGTCTATCTCATTGGTTTGAAGTTGGCGCAAGTTCGAGGCGAACTATCTGAGCAAGAAGTGCGCGGACTTTACTTAGAAATGCTTGAACTACCTGGCAAGGTAGAACAGATTCTGGAAACCATCGAACCGCTGCGTGCCTTAACACGTAAATTTGCCACTAATGACACTGTGCTTTTCTTAGGACGTGGCATCGAATATCCAATCGCTTTGGAAGGCGCCTTAAAGCTAAAAGAGTTGGCCTATATCCACGCTGAGGGTTTTGCAGGAGGCGAGCTAAAGCACGGTCCCATTGCACTTATCGAAGAAGGCACGGCAGTGATTGCAATTTTGCCAACTGCTGATGAACACGCCCTCGATGAAAAGATGTTAAGCAATATTCAAGAAGTGAAGGCGCGCGGAGCTCGCGTAATTGTGATTGCAGCAGAAGGTGCAGAGGTTATTGGCGCAGAGCACATCATTCGCATCCCAATCGCATCCCCGCTCTTCCAGCCGGTATTGGCGACTATTCCATTACAGGTATTTGCATATGAGATTGCAGTTGCCCGAGGTACGGATGTAGATCAGCCACGAAATTTGGCGAAGTCAGTCACTGTCGAGTAATTTTTAATTATGCAGACTGTTCTGGATCAGCGCCATCGCCAGATGCGCCGGGCGCTAAAGTGGTCTGCAGCGCTCTTTGCCGGTTACCTCTTCGTCACTGTGCAGGTACTCACCAATGGTCCTCTGATTGAAATTGATCGCTACTTCAATGATTTAGAGCGCCCCCGATTTACTGGACTCTCCAACTTTGTCATTAGAAGGTTAGATGATTTGGGGTTGCGCAGCGTCTCGGGTATTGCACTTCTCATTGTGGCCATATTTATTGCTCGTAAATTCAAAACTTATCGACCTTTTAACCTCGGCGTTCTGGCATTTCTCTCACTCAACGTTGTCGTTGGTTCTTTTAAGTACGCCTTAGGTAGAACAAAACCACGTGAAGGCTTTGATTTATTGCACGCAGGAGGCATGTCCTATCCAAGCGGACACGCATCGAATGCAATATTGATCTGGGGAATCATTGCTTATCTCATCTACCGCTACGCACATGTAGATCGCTATCGCGGTCGCTTAGCAAGTGCAGCTGTCGGACTTCTTGCTTTGACCGTCTGCGTTGTCTCGTTGGTTCGTAATACCCATTGGTTCTCAGACCTATTTGGTGGGCTCTTGCTTGGGGGTGGGCTGCTGGTATTGATTATTGCAATCGATCGCTTCTTCCCATCTGATAGCCAACTTCACTAAGCGCTAATAGACTCCCCGCCATGATTGATGGAATCGGCATTGATGTCGTTGATATTGCTCGATTCCAAGAATCACTCGAACGCACGCCGGCGCTTCGCGAAAAACTCTTTACAGAATCAGAGCGCACCAAACCGCTGCAATCCTTAGCAGCTCGCTTTGCTGCAAAAGAAGCGCTCTATAAGGCGCTTAGCCCTGAGCAAGGTTTACATTGGCATGATGCTGAGGTCATCAACCATGAAAATGGAAAGCCTGATTTTCTCTTTCGCGGTCAGATTGCCGATTTAGTTGATGGCGCTAGCGTGCACCTATCTCTCTCGCATGATGCGGGCATTGCATCAGCGATGGTGGTGATTGAAAGATGAGAGCAGAAGCAATCGTTGATCTGAGTGCCATTAAGTTTAATGTTGAATTGTTGAAGAAAACTTCTGGAACAAAACTTCTAGCTGTTGTTAAAGCTGATGCATACGGTCATGGGCTTGTTCCAGTCGCGCAAGCAGCGGTATCTGCCGGTGCAGATTATCTAGGGGTCGCACTTCTTGAAGAAGCAGTAGCGCTTCGTGAAGCAGGAATAACTGCGCCAATTCTTGCGTGGTTAGTTCAACCAGGTTCTGACTTTGCTCAAGCAATCTCACTCGATATTGAGATTGCGGCACCATCACTTAAAGCTCTGGCAGAGATTTCAGATGCTTCACGAGCTGTTTCAAAGAAGGCGCGAGTACACCTCGAAGTTGATACGGGAATGACTCGTGGTGGATTTTTAGCTGAATGGGATCAGCTCAGCGCAGAGCACGTGACCGATATCGAGATTGTTGGAATCTTTTCTCATTTTGCGCGAGCTGACGAGCCAGAAGAGCAGCAAAATGTGGATCAGGTTGCACGATTTGAGCAGATGGTGGCAAAGGTAGAGTCGTTAGGTTTTTCTCACGTGATTAAACATTTATCTAACTCTGCTGCAACACTTAAGAATCGCGCTGCAGCCTTTGACATGGTGCGCACCGGAATTGCAATGTACGGACTCTCTCCAGATGTCAACACTCTTGGCTCATCTGCCACGCTTTCATTGCGCCCAGCTATGCAGTTGCGCGCTGCCTTGTATTTAGTAAAAGATGTTCCGGCTGGAACTCCAGTTGGGTACGGTGCAACAGAATCCACAACTATTGATACACGTCTAGGTGTTGTCACAATGGGGTATGCAGATGGCATCCCACGTATTGCTCGAAAAGCTGGTGTATGGCAGAGGGGAAAACGTGCGCCAATTATTGGACGCGTTTCTATGGATCAATTTGTTGTGGATTTAGGCCCAGAGTCAAAGGCACAGTCTGGCGATTGGGTCGTTATCTTCGGCAACGGTTCACACGGTGAATACACTGCCGATGATTGGGGCGCAGCCTCTGGTTCAATTAATTACGAGATTGTCACACGAATTGGGCCGCGTGTGCCTAGAATCTACTCGGCTCATGTCTACTAACTTCGCAGTTCGAAGCCGAAAGGGTGTGCAATGACAACAAGTTCTAGCTTGTCAATCTCACACCTCACCGTCAAATTTGGTGGACTAGTTGCGCTCGATGATGTCTTTCTAGATGTTCCTAACAATTCAATTGTTGGACTTATTGGACCAAATGGTGCCGGAAAGACGACGATATTTAATTCAATTTCTGGCTTAGTTCCCGTCTCTTCCGGTGAAATTTCTATTCACGGTAAGAGCGTGTCTTGGCCAAAGAGTTATGACTTAGCTGGTTACGGAATTTCGCGAACCCTGCAAGGAGTAGGTCTCTTTAGCGGATTGACAGTTGTTGAAAATGTCATGATGGGAGCAAATATCGAAAGTGGTAGTAATTTCTTTAAAGATCTCTTTGGACTTTCCGGCCATGCAGAGAAGAAGTTACGTCGTCGCGCCGAGGATGCCCTTGCTTGGGCAGGTGCGCTTGCGCTTGCTGATAAGAAACCATCTGAACTCACCTACCCAGAAACCAAACGCGTTTCTATCGCACGCGCTTTGGTGTTGCAACCATCCATCTTGCTTCTTGATGAACCAGCGGCTGGTTTGGGGCAGGATGACATTGATAAATTTGCTGCGCTTTTGCAACAGTTAAAACAGCGCTGCTCCATCATTATTGTCGAACACCATGTTGACTTTATCGGCCAGATTTCTGATCAGGTCTATGTTCTGAACTTTGGAAAAGTAATTGCAAGCGGCAGCTTCGATACCGTTAAACGAGATCCCGCAGTGCTTGCTGCTTATCTTGGGACATCAAGCCAGAGCGGCAAAGATCAATTAGGTGGTTCTTAATGTTACAGATTGAGAACCTCACTACCTCATTTGGTTCTGTTGTAGCACTCGATGGCGTTTCCATCTCTGCGCAAGAGTCAAAAATTACTACTGTGATTGGCGCTAATGGCGCAGGTAAAAGTACGTTGCTTCGCACGATCTCTGGGCTAGAAAGCCCTTCATCAGGAACTATTACCTGGGAAGGTCGCTCCATTGTTGGGTGGAAACCTGAAGATATTGTTCGCGCCGGAATTGCTCATGTTCCAGAAGGGCATGCTGTGATCTCTGAATTAAGCGTTGAAGAAAATATCAATATGGGCTCGCTCTTTCGCCGCAGATCTCACAAGAGTGATGTCGCAGCTTCACTTGATGAGATGTACCAACTCTTTCCGCGATTGCAAGAACGGCGCAAGCAATTAGCCGGAACCCTCTCCGGAGGAGAACGCCAGATGCTGGCAATCAGTCGAGCACTTGTATCGCGCCCCAAGCTCCTACTTTTAGATGAGCCTTCACTCGGATTGGCTCCGCTCGTTGTCGAGCAGATTATTGATTGTGTAAATACTTTATGTCGTTCCACCGGATTAACAGTTTTACTTGTTGAGCAGAATGCCAATACAGCGTTGGGAGTTGCCGACCACGGCGTGCTCTTGGCGCTCGGAAAGGTTGTAGCCGATCGGCCAGCAGCAGAACTAAAAGCTGACGCCACTCTTCGCGCTGCATATTTGGGGTACTAATGGATACATTTCTAGCAGCGCTCTTTTCCGGTACCTCACGCGGCGCAATTTATGCGCTGGTTGCTTTAGGTCTTGTGATTGTGTGGCGGGGAGCTGGCGTCGTTAACTTTGCCCAAATGGGGCAAGCGATGTTTAGTACATATATTGCTTCTACACTCATCCAAAATGGAAACTCTTATTGGGTTGGCTTCTTTGTGGCGCTCTTTGCGGGAGCGCTATTGGGTGCGCTTTTAGATATCTTGGTCATGCGCCCCCTTTCCAATAAGAAAAAAACTGAGTTATTAAGTAGTGAATCTATGCGCGCTGCCGTGCCAGTAATCGCATCTCTAGGAATCTTAGGAGTGTTGCAAGCCCTTGCTGGAATTATTTGGGCAGCAGAGGAGCGAGGTTTTCCAGCGCCAGCTGCTCAAGAAGGTTTTGCTATCGGAGACACCATCTTCCCATTCACGTCCTTCGATGTCTTTGTTATCTCCATCGTCTTATTCACATTGATTATGACAACTCTCTTCTTCAAGAAGACTGGCGTTGGGCTGGCGATGCGTGCAACAGCTCTCAATCAAGAGGTAGCGCGTTTAAGTGGCATCCGCACCAACTTCACTCGCACGTTAAGTTGGGTAATTTCTGGAGCCGCATCCTCACTTGCTGGTCTGTTGATTACCCCAACCTCAAACCTCTCACCGAATACTTTGGATTTGGTTCTCATCATCGGATTTACCGCTGCAGTTGTTGGTGGACTTGATAGCCCGCCAGGAGCAGTTATCGGTGGATTCTTACTTGGAATGGTGATCTCATTCGTCACTTTCTATGCATCCCCAGAAGATGTCTTCCTTTCAATTCTGGGAGTTCTTCTCATTGTTTTGATTGTGAAGCCACGAGGCATCCTTGGCGGAAAGGATGCGCGACGTGTCTAGTTCTGCAATGAACCCATCAATTATTCGCCGTAGCTTGCGACGCACTATTCTCTTTGTCCTTTTTATTTTGGCGATTGGTTCCACCTTTGAGCCATATAACCAAGCGCAACTTGCAGTGGTCTTGATTTACTTCATTGGCGTTCTCTCCATCACTATTTTGACCGGAACTTCAGGTCAGATTTCTCTCGGCCAAGGCGCGCTCATGGCGGTGGGTGGTTATTGCACTGCGCTCTTAATGACCAATTACTCCGTCTCATTATGGATTGCTGTTCCGGCATCGATTGTGGGTGCGGGAATTGCAGGAGCGCTTCTTGGAATCGCTGCTGCGCGACTTTCTGGACCATATTTGGCAGGTACAACTCTGGTCATTGCGTTGGCAATTCCGACAATCGCAAACCGATTCATGTCAGTCTTTAAAGGAGATGAAGGTCTTCCGGTTGATGTTGGATATCCACCATCATGGTTCTCTAATCTATTTGGTGAACCTAGCTATGAAGAGTGGCAGTTATATGTGGCGCTACCTTTTGCTGCTCTCGCCTTATTCTTTGCTTCAAATATTCTGCTCTCGCGCACAGGACGTATGTGGCGATCAATCCGTGATCACGAAACTGCAGCAGCGCTCACCGGCGTTAATTATTCTCGCCAGAAGGTCTATGTGTTTATCGTTGCTTCAATATTTGCTGGCCTATCAGGTGCGCTCTATGGTCTGCGCGGCCTCGTTGGTCCAAGCGTTTATCCAGTTGCGCTTTCTCTCACGTTGCTCACTGCTGCTGTCCTGGGTGGAATCCGTAGCATCTTCGGTGCATTTATTGGCACTGTCATTGTTGTCTTCTTGCCTGATTGGATTGATCTGGTACTTGATAACTTCCAGTTGAGCGAGCAAGTCTCCAACTTCATGCCAGCGCTGATTTCCAGCATCCTCTTGATTTTGACGGTGGTCATCAACCCAGCTGGCGTTGCCGGTGGTACCCACCTCCACAAGCATAAATAAATGTTATAAAGCGCTTTTTGCGCGACTTTCCGGTAACCCCCGCGTGTGATTTGTGCGCGTCTGCCTTTCTTTTATTCACTTTAACATCGCCTTCAGTTAAAGTGAGTCCGTTCTAGCCCAGTCAGGGCTAGTGGCGGTCGTGCCGATTGGCGCGGCTGCGAAACTGACAAAAGAGAAAGAGTGAATGTAGTGAGAAATCGTGCATCTCTGTCTAAGCCATCACGCGGGCTAGTCACCTCTATTGCTGCAGTACTTGCCGGCGCATTAGCGTTTTCAGCAGTACCAGCTCAAGGTGCCAGCACCCCCGGTGTAAGCGACACTGAAATTGTTTTAGGTATGCAACTTCCACAGACCGGACCAGCCAGCCCTGGCTACAACAAGGTAGATGACGCAATGCGCGCCTATTTTGATTATGTAAATTCAAAGGGTGGCGTGCACGGACGCAAGATCACATTGGTAGTCAAGGACGATGCCTATCGAGCCGGACTTACCGTTTCAACCGCCTCTGCTTTGATTAACAAGGACAAAGTATTTGCAATGGTTGGCTCAATCGGAACACAGACACACATCTCAGTTATTAGAGATCTTAACCGTCGTGGAATTCCTGATCTCTTCGTCAACAGCGGATACAGCGGTTTCTACACCGATCCAAAGAAGTATCCAACAACTTTCGGTGGACTAGGTACATACATCGTTGAAGCAAAGATTCTTGGAAAGTACATCAAGGAGAACTTTGCTAAGAACACTGTCGGTATCGTCTACCAGACCGATGACTTCGGCCGTAACACTGTCGAGGGTCTAGCAACTGCAGGAGTGACATTTACTCCAAGAAAGACAGCGGCAACATTCATTGCTGGAACTCAGGGTTCAGGCCTTGATGCACAGATGCAGCAGCTTAAGGACAACAACGTAGATGTCGTTGTAGTCGGAGCAGTGGCATCAGCATTTGCGGCAGCGGTGGCATCAGCGAACAAGATTGGTTACAAGCCAACTAAGTGGATTGTGATTTCAGTAGGTGCAGATGCAACTACCTTCCAGACAATTCTTGGCGCTCGCGGAATTGCACCAGCAGTTTCAGCAGCGCTCCTTGCCGGCACAATCTCAGCATCACACGCTCCATCACCTGGAGAAGAAAATGATGAGT
>CAYWWZ010000035.1:0-10268 GCA_964462495.1 uncultured Candidatus Planktophila sp.
GAGCATAAGCAGCCTCGTTGATTGGAATTGTGTCGTTAAGTGTTGCAGATTGACGGACGTCAAATGTGATGCCGTCTTCAGTTGCCTTCTTGTAGTCAGCAGGACACTTGGTCTTTGCTGTTTCAAGAAGTTGCTTAGCCTTTTCAACATTGCCTTCTGGCATGAAGTCTGGGCTTCCTGGACCAACAACCTTGGTAGGTGCGTAGTCATCTGCAACCAATGGGCTGATGACGCCAGTTGCATATGAACCAGCAAACTTTGGTCCGCCTGCATAGTCAAGGAGCGCCTTTGCGTTACGTGCGTAGTACATAGCTGCACGAACTTCGAGGCAAGGCATCTGCTTTACGTTAAATGCAAGGTAGATCGCATATGGATCAGAGTTATTCATACGACGCTTTGAGAACTTAGGATCGTTGAAGAACTTTTCCTTATTAGAAGGAAGAGGTCCACCGAAGTTAAGCGCTGTAGGAATTGTGTCTTCCAAGATAATCTGATCGATTACTTCTTCATCCAAACCAAACTGAATAACAACCTCATCTGGGTATGGTGTTCTGAAGACGTCTGTTGACTTTGACCAGTACTTGTTACGAACAAGCTTGAGCTGTGTCTTGCTGTTCTCAATGATCTTGTATGGACCTGTTGCCTGTGGACGTAAGTCGTACTTGTCGCCAGTATCTTTCTTGGCCTGAATTGGAGAGATAACTCCGTAGGTACCAAGATAGTTAAAGTCTGCAACAGACTTATTGAGATTGAAGGTAATTGTGCGGTTATCCTTCGAGCAAGAAACAGCCTTCTTAAATGCTGCTACACCTTCTGGTGTGTTCTTGTAAGGACCTGTGTAAATCGAGTTGCCATCTTTATCTTTTGGAATATCCAACCAAGCCTGTAGGTAAGCAGGTCCGCCTGTGATGACATCAGTTGCGAAGACTCGTGAAACACCGTACTGAACGTGTTCGCAAGTAATTGCTACGCCATCTTCAAACTTTGTACCTGGACGAAGTGTGAACTTCCAGGTCTTTGCTTCGTTGCTTGGGATTCCAGTGTTTGTTGCAAGGTCTGGGACAATATTTGCTCCTGCAGCGCCTGGAACTGGGTTATATGCAACCAATGTGCGAGTATGGAATGAATTCATAAACGCTAGATCGCGACCGGTATAAATACGACTTGGATCAAGGTGATCAAGGCGTGGTTCGTGCTCTAGCAGTGTGAGGATTCCACCTGTCTTAGGTGTTGTTGCAGCATTTGCTGGGCCTACTCCAGAGACCAAAACGGTTCCTAGAAAAAGCGCAGTTGCTGAAGCAACCACTGTGGCACGTCGATGAGCAGAAATTGCTCTCATTACGTAGTCCTTTCCATGGGGATGCCAATGGCATCACAGTCGGGTGTGAGTCAATCAGAAATTGTCCGAATTGTGAATACCACTCGGTAACTATTGCATTACATTTAATTGCGGTCTGAGCGTGGATCTAGCGCATCGCGAAGGGCATCGCCCACCAAGTTAAAGGCTAGAACAACGATTACTAGCGATGCTGCTGTAATCAAGAAGAAGCTCGGCATGACGGTCACAAAGCGAGTGGAGTTTGAGAGCAGAATTCCCCAGGTCGAAGCAGGTGGCTGAACGCCAAGACCTAAGAATGAGTAGACCGCTTCAGTGGCTAGGTAGCCAGGAAGAGAGAGCGAGACCACCACGATCACTGGCGCCCACAGGTTGGGAATGAGCTCCTTGGAGATGATTCGCCAACGACCCGCGCCCATCGCTTGGGCTGCAGTGACAAATTCTCGCTCACGAATGCTCATAACCTGAGAGCGGATAAGACGTGAAAATCCCGGCCAACCAAAGAAAGAGAGGAAGAGGATTAAGAAGAGAATGCGAGCGCCATTACCTTCGGCGACACCTAATTTTTCAATGCGGTCAACCATGGGCTCGCTGAGAGCAACAATCATAAAGAAAGCTGGGAATGCAAGAAGGAAATCGGTGAAGCGTCCCAAATAACCATCTACTCGACCGCGGAAATATCCACCAACGATTCCGACAAAGAATCCGATAGTAAGAGCTGTAAAGGTTGAGAGAAATGCAATCATAAATGAGATGCGAGATCCGTAGAGCAGCTGTGCAAGTAGATCGCGGCCAGTTCCGGGAATTAAACCAAGGGGATGTTCACGGCTAAATTTCGCTGCCTCACCCTCGGGGATACCACTTGAATTAAGCACCTCGAGATTTAAGGTATCGGGATTAATACCCAGAATTGAGCAAACAACTGGGGCGAAGATTGAAAGATTCAATAAAACCAGGCTCAGAATGGCTGCGCCAACACCAATTTTATTTCGCTTAAAGCGACTCCATGCAATTTCGCGCGGGCTACGCCCTTTAATTTCACGAACTTCGGCAGTGGACTGATGTGCAACAGGAGTTGTCATGGCACCTACTCTATACTTGGCAAATACCGGAAGTCACGGTGGCGATAGCCCCGATTTTGTGGAGGAATTATGAAGGTTCAGAAAGCACTCATTGCCTTTCTCAGCACGCTAGCGTTGGCTGCAACTCTGAGCGCATGCGGAGGAGAAGACACAACTGCCAGCACAGACGATCAGTCATTAGTAGAAACAGTTGAAGAAAAACCTCAGGCAAGTGGTGGTTTTGATACCCCCGTCGTCACCCCAGACAAAGTCAGTTACACACTGACCTCGCCAGCGAGCTTCACACCTGGCAAGTTCGCCTCAGGAATGCTCCCTGGCTACAAGAATGAAAGATTCGACGTCACAGTTGTCAATAACTCCGGTAAAGATCTTGATCTGGCAACTCTCATTGTCAAAGGCTCAACATCTTCTGGTGAATGTGTAGATATTTTTGATGGCGACAATCAGATGGAGGGTGCGCCAACAACGCCTCTTGCAAATGGAGCGACTGCAAAGTTCTCATGGGGACTTTCTTGCAACGGCAAGAGCGGTGACGATTTATCTGTAGTTCTCACCAATGGAACCACAGCACTCATTGAAGTGACAGGAAAAGTCGCCTAAGAGGTAATTTGTGAGTGGCGCTTCATCGCCAGATAAATTGGAATTGAAGCAAAGCAACCAAAGAACATCGTAGCTACCCACAATTCGGGTAAATCTGCGCCCAGCATTAAACCTGTGATGGCCGGACCAAGTACGCCCGAAACGCTCCACTGCAAACTCATCCAAGCGTTGGCGCGTCCTCGAATATGTTCAGGGGCAAGTTCATTTGCGAGCGTTGGAATTGTCGGCGCTTGCACCATTTCTCCAAAGGCAAAGACCAGTTGACTCACACAAATAGCAATCCCTGAGACAAAAAGTGGCAGCAACGGAGAAATACCGACAAAAATCCACGAAATTGCCCAGATAATTCCGATGGAAATCATCGCTGTGAACTTTGAATAACGCTCCAGAATTCTCATTACTAAAGGTTGAAATGCAACAATGGAAATCGTATTGACCCCGAAAATAACACCCAGCCACTTTGGATCTAAATCTAGAAATTGGGTTGCAAATATCGGCACGCCAGCTTGAATGGCTCCATAACCAAAGGTAAAGAGAACGATTCCTCCGATACCTAAGAGCATTAACGGTTTAATCACGAAGAGGTCACGGTACGTGCCTGTCTTGGGCTCATGGGCCTTTGGAATATAGCGATTGACGTTTTCGCCCTTGAGGGTAAGTACTATCGCTAGATACAACAAGAAAGTGGATGCATCGACCCAATACATGATCTGGAAGGAACGCAGATTTCCTTCTTGAATAATGAGCGACGAAATCAGCCCACCTAAACCGAGTCCAAGATTGAGCAACATAAAGTTAAAACCAAATATCTTTGGCCGATCTACTTCGGGCGTTACTCGAGTAAGAATCGTGGTTTGGCTAGGCCAGATAGCTTGTCCAGCCGCATTGATAAAAGTGATTGCAAGGATTGCCTGGAAGTGAGTCTCCACCTGCGAGAGCGAGAATGCAGCTGCTGAGTTTACGAGCAGCCCGCCAATCATTACCTTCTTTGGCCCAACTCGATCAACAAGCGCACCCATGGGAGTGCTAGTAAGAATCGAAATGATTGAGCCGTATGCAAGCAGTAAGCCGCCAAAAGTATTGGTGAAGCCACGCATGTCATGGAGATAGACCAAGAGCAAGGACAGGGTCATTCCCCCACCGATAGCGTTGAGGCAAATCCCAAAGACTATTTTGCGTGATTGGGGGTTAAGGAGTGTTGTAAATTCTTTAAAGAGCATTTATTCCAAAAATTCCAGCGCCTGCTTAAGTATTTCGGGCTTATATTTTTCACCAAGTGAAATGTGTCCGTGGCCCGGAATAAAGGAAAGTCGCGCTGTCGGAATATGTTTTTCTAACCAGTATGAGTGAGCATGCGGAACCATGAAGTCATCATCTCCTTGCCAGAGAATTACCGGCTTAGTGATTGCCGTAAGTTCAAATCCCCATGGTTTTACAAAGACTAAATCATCATCAATCCAGCCATCAAAGCTCACGGCCAATCCATTGCGCATGGTTGCCGCCATCTCATTGGCCACGTCTCCTTCTAAAACTGCTTTATCTGCATCGCCAATCAGGCCCCCAAATGCTTCACGGATATCGTTTCCAGTTACTTGCTTCATGGGTCCAGCGTTGTCATTCATCCATTTAGTGATGGCGGCTTCACCTTGTAGCGCTGCACCAAATTCATCGTGATTTTCTGGCCCCATACCTTCCAGAAAGTTAAGGTCAGCTGCGCCAAAGGCTCCGACTCCTGCAAGTGAAATCGCTCCGACATTGCGATGATCAAAGGTATTAGCGAGCGCATGTGGGCCTCCGCCTGACCAACCGATGGAGACAAACTTTGTAATGTTTTTAGCATCGAGAATTTGTGCAATATCACTATTGATACTGATCACGCTACGACCGGGATTGCGATCACTCGTTCCGTAACCAGCGCGGCTATAAGAAATCGCGCGGATACCGGCAAGCGCTGCCTCTTCTAGCCAAGTATTCCAGGCGCTGGCATGGCCCGGAGTTCCGTGATGAAAAACAATGGCGCGTTCAGAGTTGATTCCATTATCCAAAATTTCGAGTTCGCGACCATCTTTAAGTTTAAATTGAGGCATTTGGACAGTCTATTACTCTGCCACAATATGCAACATGGATTCTGCAGCGAAAGTTAACACCGGATTCTCCTTCGCTATCAAGCACGCTCCAGAATCAGGACTTGCGCGAGTTGGAACAATCTCAACCCCTCACGGTGAAATTCAAACCCCTGCGTTTATTCCAGTTGGGACAAAGGCAAATGTAAAGACAGTTCTTCCAGAAGCGATGGAAGATCTCGGCGCACAAGCTCTCTTGGCTAACGCATATCACCTTTACTTACAGCCCGGTCCAGATGTACTTGATGAGGCTGGTGGCTTAGGCGCCTTTATGAATTGGCAAAAACCTACCTTTACCGACAGTGGAGGTTTTCAGGTCTTATCTCTTGGTGTCGGATTTAAGAAAGTACTGGCGATGGATGCCCAGACTTTCCGCTCTGATCAGGTGATTGCCCACAATAAAGAACGTCTTGCTCACGTTGATGATGAAGGCGTGACATTTAAAAGCCATTTAGATGGATCGATGCATCGTTTCACTGCCGAAATTTCTATGCAGATTCAACACAAGTTAGGGGCCGACATCATGTTCGCCTTTGACGAATGCACAACGCTTCACAACACACGCCCCTATCAAGAGTTGGCGATGCAGCGCACATACGACTGGGCAATTCGCTGTCTTGATGAGCATGCCAGGTTGACCGAATCGCGTGTAGGTAAGCCATATCAAGCGCTCTTCGGCGTCATCCAGGGAGCCCAATATGAAGACTTACGAAAGAAGGCAGCTACAGATTTAGGTTCGATGAAATCCTCAGATATTCAATTTGATGGCTTTGGCATTGGTGGCGCGCTTGATAAAGATTCATTAGGCACGATCGTGGGTTGGGTAAATTCAACGCTTCCCGAAGGCAAACCAAAGCACTTACTTGGCATTGGTGCTCCAGAAGATTTCTTTATCGCTATTGAAAATGGCGTTGATACCTTCGATTGCGTCTTACCCTCGCGCATTGCCCGTACCAGCGCTGTCTACACAATGTCAGGCCGCTTCAATGTTTCTAATCAGCCATATATCCGCGATTTCAATCCCATTGATGATGAGTGCGATTGCTACACCTGCACCAATTACACCCGTGCCTATCTCTGCCATCTCTTCCGTAGTAAAGAGATGTTGGCTGGAACGCTGGCCACAATTCACAATGAAAGATTTATCGTCAGGTTAGTTGATCAAATTAGGCAATCAATCATCGACGGAAATTTCTACGATATGAAGGCAGACTTCACGGGTAGATATGCTCATAAATCAGGGCAAGCGCGAGATTAATCAGTCTTTACTGATGCAAATCCTTTAAGTTCTCTGCTTCGGCTCCGACTGGCGCCCAGCCACCCGGAATTAATTCTTGAGCCGACTGTGGCCCCCATGTTCCGGGTTCATAGAGTTCGACAGGATGTGGATTCTTTAAAAGATCTTCCAGAATCTGCCATGAATGAAGCACCGCGTCGATACGAGTAAATCTAAAGTGATCGCCCAACATGGCAGCGCGCAATAGCCGCTCATATGGCCCTTGTCGATCTCCAAATTCCGCAACAAACTCAACAGAGAGATCAACTGTTTCAGTAACTAGTTTGGTGCCTGGCTTCTTCGCCTGCAGCGAAATATCCACGCCATCTTTAGCGCCCAACCTAAAGCGCACTTGGTTAGAAGCGCTCTTACCAAAGAGCGCTCTTGGTGGTTGCTTAAACTCAACGATAACTTCTAGAACTGTCTCGGCTAACTTTTTGCCGGTGCGCAGGTATATCGGGACTCCTGCCCAGCGCCAGTTATCGATAAATAACTTCATAGCGACGAAAGTTTCAGTATCTGAGTTTTCGGCAACACCCGCTTCGTCGAGGTAGCCTTCAAACTGCCCACGAACAACATCGCTCTTATTGATGTCACGAATTGCTGAGAGAACTTTAATCTTTTCATTCTGCATCGCCTCAGAGCCCATATCAATTGGTGGCTCCATGGTGAGCATGGTCAAAACCTGCAAGATGTGATTCTGCAAAACATCGCGGGTAGCACCGACTCCGTCATAAAACTTACCGCGGCCATCAATACCAAAACTTTCTGCCATCGTGATTTGGATATTGGATACGTAATTGCGATTCCAAACTGGCTCAAAGAGCGTATTAGCAAAACGGAAGACCAATAGATCTTCCACCGCTTCTTTACCTAGATAATGATCGATGCGATAAATCTGTTCTTCCGGCAGAATCTTTTTGAGCTCTGCATCAAGAGCTTTGGCGCTCTCTAAATCACGGCCAAAAGGCTTTTCGACAACTACGCGAGCGCGACGAGTGATTCCTACCAAGGCAAGAGCTTCGGTGATACGCGCAAAGTACTCAGGAGCAATTGCCAAGTAAATAACTGGAAGTTTATAGTCTTTAATTGCCTCCGCCAGGGCTACAAATGTCTGGGGATCCTCATAATCTCCAACAATGAGTTCGATTTCGCCTAGTAATTTAGTGAGGGCCGCCTCGTCGACATCGGGCTTTCTGGCGCGGACTGCACTTTCGACATTTTCTTTGAAGACTTCCTGGGTCCACTTCGATGAAGCTACTCCCACAATGTGGAGATCGAGTTGCCCCAAATCTTGCAAGTCATATAGCGCAGGAAAGAGCTTTTTCTTAGCGAGATCTCCTGTTGCACCGAAAAGGACTAGTGCATCAGCTTTCATTTATTTCCTGCCTGAGGCTTTTCGTTGTGCCCACCAAACTTGTAACGCATTGCGCTGAGAACTCGATTGGCAAACTCATCATTATTACGCGAAGCAAATCTGGCATACAACGATGCGCTCAATACATGTGCTGGGATTCCAGCTTCAATTGCCGCCTGAACTGTCCAGCGACCTTCACCGCTATCGCTTACTTGAGTTGAGTATTCGGTTAACTCTTCTGACTCCACTAGCGCCTGCGCAGTCAGATCCAATAGCCATGAGGCAACAACGCTTCCACGTCGCCACACTTCAGTAATTGCCGGGATATCAAGATCATAAGCAGGGCTCATTTCATCGGCAGCTTCAAAGATTGCCAGCCCTTCGGCAAACGCTGCCATCATGCCGTATTCAATTCCATTGTGAATCATCTTTACAAAGTGGCCCGCGCCAACTGGTCCGCAATGGAGGTAGCCGTACTCTGCTTGAGTTGGTTCACCAGAACGACCTGGTGTGCGCTCGGCAGATTCCACTCCCGGGCAGAGGGCTTTGAAGATTGGATCAAGTGATTTCACAACCGCGGCATCGCCACCAATCATCAATGAATAGCCACGCTCTAGCCCATAAACGCCGCCGGAAGTACCGACATCGACAAAGTTGATTCCTTTAGCTTTGAGCATCTCGGCGTTTTTAAGATCGTTTTTGTAATAACTATTTCCACCGTCGATGATGGTGTCACCAGGTGATAAATGCTCTGCCATTGCCGCAATAGTTGAATCTGTGACCGAAGCCGGCACCATTACCCACACTGTGCGAGGCGCACTTAACTTGGCTGCGAGTTCTGCCATGTTTGTTGCAGGTACTGCGCCTTCTGCAGCAAGCGCACCGACCGCATCTGGACTTACGTCATAGACGGCTGAAACAATATTGTGACGAGATAGGCGTCTCACGATGTTGGCGCCCATGCGTCCAAGACCGATCATTCCAAAATTGGTTGCTGTCATGAAGGTGCCTATTCGCTAAAAAATACGCTCAACGCTGAGGTCCTTAGTCTATATGAACAATTGGCTATCCCCGAAATCTAAGGAACTTTTCGAGTTTTACTCCGAAAAAAAGGCTTCGGTATCGACAATCAATCGTGTGTGAGAGTTACCCCGAACATAGCTTGCAGGTATTGAAAGCTCACCTTCAATTAACTTAGTTACTGCATCTGCTTTGCTTTCTCCTGCAGCAACAATCCATACCTCTTTAGCAGAATTAATCATCGACATAGTGAATGTAATTCGTTCTGCAGGTGGTTTTGGTGAATTTTCCACCGCAATCACTTTTCGTTGATCGTCCACATCAGTCATTCCTGGAAAGAGCGAAGCGACATGTCCATCTGGCCCGAGACCAATAACGTTTAAATCAATATCTACATTTTCAAGCGCCAATTCATAGTCGCTCACCGATTCCTGCAGATTTGCTGCGATATCACTGGGAAGCCCTTGATGAACAACAACATTGGAGTTCTTCACATTGTTATGAAAGGGAAAGGCATTTCTTTCAACGCTATCCGCAGGGACAAATCGTTCATCACTCCACCAGATATGTAGACCGCGGAAAGCATCGGTATCTGCGTTAAATTCATTGACCAGCGCCTCTGAGATCTGGGTTCCTAGAGTGCCACCAGTTAGGACTAGATGAAATTGGCTCTGTAACTTCAGCCCCTTCTCAATGGCAGCAAGTATCTGAACCGTCACTTCCTCAGCTAATTCAGTGGCGTCTGCATACAAAGTCAGATCAAGTTCATCATCAAAATCGCCCATCATGGAATCGAAATCATCACTCATTGATTCACTCCCCAACGCGACTTGAAAACTTCCGAACTCATTTCGTAAATATTTTCTGGTCCATCAATCTCATCAAGCTGCTGTCCTTTGAAATCAAATCCAAAGTGCCTAATGACTGAGATAGATGGAAGATTATCGGGGCTTACTGTGTATCTCAAGGTGCGAACTTCTGGGAAGGTAGTTGCCCAGCGCCACATTCCCAGCAGCGATTCCTTGGCAAAACCTTGATTTTGAAAAGGTTCCTCAATCCCTAGGCCAATCTCAATCATTCCCTGATGATCTGGAGACCCGTGAAAACTTGTACTACCAATAATCTCCCGAGAATCTTTCGCAACAATGAAGCGAACAAACCATTTGTTAACTGCAGGATTGCCTTTTACCTGTGGAACTCGCCAACTTAAAGGGCCAGGAGAATCAATAAGAACACGATAAGGATTCCTAATATCGCGACCGGCAATCGCTGCTACATCCCGCTTTTCTTCGAGTAAATCAATAATTCCCTGAATAGAAATGTGGTGGAGTTCAAGCCTCTCCGTTATTAATACAGGCTCAAGCATGAGCTTAGTATCGCATGTGGCTTACAGAATAAAGTTTGCTTTAGCCTTTTCAACCGCTTGGTTGCGGTTTTCTACGTTCATCTTGCGATAAAGATTCTTCAGGTGCGT